>JAGGTH010000035.1 GCA_021163845.1 Helicobacteraceae bacterium
GAATAATACCATTATGTTTTTAAAAATATAATGAATTTATTCTTAAATATTTATTTCTATCCCTTGAGTCTTCCTAATATCTCTAAAGCCTCTATTTCAAACTTTGAAAATGCGAACCATTTTTTCCCTAAATCTTTAAGACTTGCTCCGATGTGATAGATCTCTTTTTGGTCAATGATAAGAAATCTGTCGTGAGCATTTTTAAACTCTTGAAGCTCTATATTTTTATATTGAGGAGTATATTTTTGATAGTCAAGGCGAAGTTGTTTTGAAATTTTTTGAGTGTAAATTTTGAATTTAATGTGTGTATATTTGCTCAAAAGCGTAAAAACCGTATCGTCTATATAATTGTCTATCAATACCACTTGATTCTCTGCATTTCTTAACAAATCATTGATAAAAGCGTAGGCATCATAAACTTCTCCATTAAAAAATATTCCCTCATGAGGTTTTTTGGTTTTCTCTTCCAAGGCACTTAAAATGATATCTATTGTCTCATCTGTACGAAATTGTTTTTGTTCTAATGAATCCAATCTTTGAAATATCAAAGCATTGTTTGAGATAAACTTTCTCATATCTACAAAAGCTCTCATTATGCTAATATGTACTTCAACAGCCATTTTACTCGTCAAAACAGATGATAAAGTTGCTACCCCTTGTTCAGTAAAGACCAATGGTAAACTTCCACCAAGATGCTGTTTTGATGGTATCGCATTTTGCGATACCATAAATTCCACCTCACTTTCTGAAAGTTGAAACATAAAATCAACTGGAAATCTATCTTTATTTCGCTTGACTTGCTCTCTTAATCTTATAGGCTTTACTCCATACAGTGCTGCCAAATCACGATCTAGCATAACTTGAAATCCACGGATAGTATGGATTTTATCTTGTAAGTTTTGTTTATCTATCGTTTCTAGCTCTTTCATTGTTCTAGTCCCAAATATTCATTTAAACTATCTTACTAAAACAATTCATTTTCATTTATAAATATGACATTTTGCAATATATTTATTTCTATTGGAACTAATTTCTATTCTTCATTTTACTCTACAATATATCCATACGCCACAAGGATCTCTTTGGCTTTTTCGCTCAATACAAACTCATAAAACGCTTTTACCTCTGGGTTATTTGCACCATTTTTAAGGATCACGATCCCTTGATTGATAGGTGTATAAAGAGTTGGATCAACCGATGCCCAATGAATACCCTCTTCATAATGCTTCATCGTGTCGCTATAAAGAGATGATTTTGCTATGAGCCCGATGTCTGCCGCTGTGACCGCGTAAGAGACTGTTTGAGAGATCGACTCGGCATAGACAAACTTTGGCTCTACGCTCTCGTAGATCTTTGCCTTTTTCATCGCTTCTAGTGCGGCTTTGCCGTAAGGTGCAGTTTGTGGGTTTGCGATAGCTATTTTACCTATTGTATCCTCTGCTAAGAGTGCTATCCCCTTAGAGAAATCTCTTTTGTGAATACTCAAATATGCCAAAGCTCCCTGAGCATAGATCACAGGCTTTGTCACAGCTATTTTGTCATCATAGAGTGCTTGTGGATATTTCATATTCGCCGCCATAAAAAGGGTATAAGGCGCGCCATTTTTAATCTGAGCCGTGAGTTTACCGCTGCTGCCAAGTGTCACACGCACATTTGTATCTGGATGTGTTTTTGCAAACTCTGCTTTGAGTTCATCTATGGCATAACTTACATTTGCCGCTACTGCGATATTGATCGTGCCCGCATAGAGCACACCATAACCTAAAACCATTGAAGCTAGTAATTTTTTTAGCATCATGTCAACCTTTATGTTTATTTATATATAACCATATACATTTTTTATTCCATTACCTAAAAAATGTATTATAGTGTTATATTTTTAAAAATATATTGAAGTTACTCTATTAAGAGCAACTCCACGAAATAAATGCCCAATGAAAAGGCTTGGGATGGAGATCTTTATCTACAACATGAGAGTGATAATATTCTCGTGCTTTTTTCTCTTCCTGAACATTTAATCCCCCAAGGCTCCAACTCACAGAGGCGATGAATTGCTCTTCGCTTTGGCTTTGGATGCTTCCCTTTGTCTCGATATAATCTACTTTTGCCAAATACCCTTGCGTATAAAGGATGAGCGGAATATACCAATAATCAGGCTTGGTGATAATCTGCTTGCCGATATAATCAACGATCTCCATATCAACATAACTTCCTCCCACTTTATAGGTGAGATAACACGCTTTTTTGGCAATAGTGCTCATCTTTTCAAGTGCGTGACTCATATCGCCCACCTCCATACTGCGTGATGCCACCACAATATCTACGTCACCAAGTGCGCTCCAATCATCTTCCCAACCTATATGATGGGTGGTGATATTTTCTATCCCCTCTTGGCTCGCATAGGCTTCAAGCTCATCGAGCATCTTTCGTGAAAAATCTATCGCTATGACGTGTTTTACTTTTTTGGCAAGGGGAATCGCCAAAGTTCCTGGTCCACATCCGATGTCTAGCACCACTTCATCACCTGCGATATCCATCCCTGCTATAAAATCATCTACATACTCAGATCTCTGCATCCGTGGAGCCATATCTTTTGACTTCGCATCCCAATCTTCTGCACTTTTACCTTTAAATATGGTCTTTTTTTTATGCTCTTTATACATAGCAGCAAAATCAAATCTCTCTAAAAACATCATCTATCCTTTTTAAAAATTTTATACGCTGAGAGTAGCAAGATAACACCAAGCCCCACCTCAAGCATCACACTAGAGACAATACCCACCAAAAGTGAGCCAATAAAAGCCCCAATTATAGAGCCAATCGCCATAAATACCAAAATATCTTTAAAAACATACACCTCTTGCAGACGTCTGTTTTTGTGGTATTTGTAGATCCCAATCAGAAGCGTTGGAAATGAGATCGCAAGACTAAGTGTGCCTGCGAGCTTGATATCTACCCCATACAAAAGCACAATCACAGGGATGAGAAGCTCCCCGCCAGCTACGCCCAAAAGGGAGCTTATCATCCCGATTCCAATGCCGAGGACAAAACCCAAGAGAACCTGAAGCCACACCCCAAGATCCAAGCCCTGTTCAAAAGCAAAAAACACATGGCTCAAAAGCACAAAACTCAAAAAGACAAGGAGGATAAAAATAAGCTTTTGAAGCTTTGCTTTGTTGATACGGCTCGCATAGTTCGCCCCCATCCACGCACCAAGAAGTGTACCTGCCAAGAGATTGAGCACGATAGGGATCTCTGCTACAACCCGCTCATCCACTCCCCGAAATATAAGAGCAAAACTCACTGTCACAAGGGAGATGAGAAGATTGATAATGATAGCATGAAGCGTATCGATGCGAAGCACACCCACCAAAAATGGCAAACGAAACTCCGCCCCACCAAGCCCTATAAGCCCACCAAGAGTGCCAATACCCGCACCACCTAGTAAGCTTTTTGTTTTAACAAACCTCATCGCTAGGTTCTCCTTTGTATTATTCATCTGTTTTTATCGCAAAAAAGGGTGGATACTCTTCTAAACCCTCAATTGTGTACGAAGCGATCAATGCTTGTGCCTCTTTGGAGTTTAAAAATGCAAGAAGCTTTTGCGCTTTGGTATATCTCTCTTGCGTTATTTTTGTTTTCTTTGCAATAGATGCAAGATAAGGTCGCATCAGCTTTGCATCTTCACTATAATATCCCTCAATCATAGGATGGCTATGCTTCTTTAAAAGAAATGGGATCACCCCAAAAAGGGTATAGCCCTCTTTGGCTACCACCTCTTTGAAAAAACCTCTTTTTTTCTCTAAAAAGATTGTATCGGGAGCAAAATTATAATGCTCTTTAAGTGCATGAAAAACTTCAAAAGTTCCACCGCTTGGGTGGATGATAAAAGGGGCTCTGTTCTTTTGAATCTTTTGCAGTGCTTGGGGCAAAGAATCTTTGGATGTAATACCAGCAGGATTAGATTTAACCCCCACTATCATTTGCGCATTACGTACCCATGGAGTAAGCCCCTCAAACAAGCCATCTGCTACAAGATTGCTGATCGTATCGCTTGAGTGCATCGTGATAAAATCAACTTGATGCTCTCGCACATAAGCATCAAGCTCTGTTTTGTTACCACTTACTACGACTTCACTCTTTATGCCATAGCGCTTTTCAAACGCCTCAGCGATCCTATCCCACATTCCACTTGTGACCATACCACCTATGATAGCGACTCGAAGCGGTTCCTCTTTTGCATCTACGATTGTTGCCATGCAAAAGAGAACTAAAACTATTTTTATAAAAACTGTTTTCATTAGAATTTATACTCCAAAGATGCAAAAAACTCACGCCCTGCCATAGGATATGCATAATCATAACGAACAAGTTTGTCTGTAAGGTTTTTTACACCTAGTTCTGCACTAAGCTCTTGCATTGGGTGATACAAAACTTTAAAATCATAGGTCGTAAAAGTTGGATTTATCACATAGCTTCCATCCATTTTATTCTCATACGCACCTTTTCTTATCTTCATATTTGCATAGAGTGCAAAGCCTGCTCCAAGTTCTTGACGTGCGTAAGCAAACACTTGGTATTTAGGAACATCGACTATCTTTGCATCTGTATCTTTTTTATTTTTGATATTGATATAGCTATAATTTCCACCCACTTTTGTTGATTCCAAACTATACTCAGCATCAAGCTCTATCCCTCTGTGATCAAAAGTACCTACGTTTTGATTTTGATAGAGTGAAGTGTTTTGATCCCATGGGCTACTTTGAATCGCATCTTTTACACGTGTATAATAGAGATTCATACCTGTAGAGAGCCCACCTGCCACTCTTGTGTATCCAAGCTCGTAGTGTGTCGCTATCTCATTTTCTAGATCTACATTTGGCACGGCAGTTCCTAATCTACGTGAGTATCTATCTTTCATAGAAGGCATATACGTTTTTTGCGAAACACTCGCACGTACTTTGGATGTAGCATCTATCGTATAGATAAGTGCAGCCTGCGGGCTGAGTGCATCTTCAGAAGCAAGAGCAAGCATATCAAGGTTTGCCGTATTTGTGTCAAATATCTCTTGCCCTTTGCGTCTATCGTAGTTGATCCCTGCTAAAAGCTGTAACTTTGAAGTGATCGTATACGTATCTTCTATCCCTAAAGAGATCGTATAATCTTTATAACGTTCTGTTAAAGTGTCTGAACCATCTAGTTTTGAGATATCATACCCGCGGTGCACATCTCTTTTATAATTTGCTGCAGCTTTTACAAAGTTATCTCCTAGTTCCAAGCCATACTCTAAACGTGCACCGTAGCTATAATCATCATAACGACTTTTAAATGCCCACTTTTTATCAAATGAAGAGAATGTCGCATCATCATAACTATATAGTGAGTTCTCACTCTTGTCATAATATGCGAGGGCTTTTATATAACTTGTCTCAAAGTTCTTTTGCCCTGTGATTGATATGGTCTCTTTATTCCAATAGGGCCAATCCCAATTCTTATCCTTCGCATAATCTGTATCTGTCACCGGTGGCTGTTGTTTTTTCCCTTTTTGGTTTGCATAGTTGAGTGCGACCTCACTCATATCATCTGCTACATAGCCCACTTTTAGGCTTACTTTCTTGTCTTCATTTTGCGAATGTAATCTCTCTCCCTCGGGCTGTGAAGCGACTGCCTCAAAATCATCACTCATACGAAAATGATCTTGCTTACTATACGATGCTCCAAGCTGTGCATAAAAGCCATCAAGCATTGTTCCCACATTAATACTTTCTATATGACGTGCCATCTGTCCATCACTATCAAGGACGAGTAAGCCTTTGATATTTCCCTCTAGCTCTTTTGTTGGTTTTTTCGAGATGATATTAACCACACCACCCATAGTATTACCACCATAAGCCACCGAAGAGAAGCCTTTAGATACATCGATCTGCGCGACATCACTCGTGAGAAAACGGGTATAATCGAAGTTGCCATCATACGGCACATAGATAGGGATACCATCTATAAACACACCTATACGTTTTGCATCAAAGCCTCGGATGTAGAGTGTCCCCTCACCACGTCCACCTTGGACATCTTGATTGATACCACTCATATTATCAAGCGCTTCAGAGACGATCAAAGAGCTGTCTCGCGCTATTACATCCGAAGATATACTCTGCTCTATCATATTGATATCATCTGCTGTTTGTGTCTGTACACTTACTTGCCCTAGTGTATAGCTTCCATCTGCTATTGCAAGTGATGCTAGAAGCGATAGAATAACTAAACTTGTTTTCATATCTTTATCCTTTTATTTTTGGTTTGATCTCTTGGCTAAATACCTTGAGCATCTTTCTTGTTTGCATCGCGTTTGAAGATGCTACTTTGAGTACTAGATGGAGATTTTTGATCTCACTTTTTATTTTTTGTATCTGTAGAGCACATTCCTCCTTATCCCCTAAAATTGCACTATCTAAAAACTTTTTGCCATCAAAGAACTGATACCTTTGTTTTAAAAGAGCTTCATAGTTTTCCTTTTTAAAAGTGGGTTGCATCTGTCTTGACTGCACTGAACGCATACATTTGATGAAATGATCTGTCACAGGCATAGCTTTTTCATAAGCGCTTTGATAGCTCTCATCTACACAAAAGACACGCATGAGTACGATTTGTGGATACACACCTGCTACCTTTTTATAAACATCTTGTGCCTCTATGCATTGTTCTAAAGTAGCACCTTGCGAAAACATCAATCCATATCCCTTTTTTGCTGCAAACTCGATCGTCTCTATGGTTGAAAACGTTGCAATATAAAAAGGGATCTTTTTTTGGAGTGGTTTTGGCTCTAAGAGTGGATAGCTAGAGAGTGTTTCATCTATCTTTTCTACACTCTTAAACATCTCTTGGCGAAGATTTTGCGGACTTTTTTCAAATAGCTCTACATCATAAGCAAAGCCACCCTTGGCAAAACCTGCATCTATGCGTCCAAATGAGAGATTATCAAGCGTAGCTATCTCCTCTGCGAGTCGCATACTCTGATAAAAAGGTGCTAGAAATGCAGCACTTCCTATGCGAATACGTTTTGTTTTTGCTGCAAGCGTTGCCATCATAAGTGTAGGGTTTGGTATCACACTAAAAGCATTAAAATGGTGCTCTGCAAACCACACCTCATCAAAGCCCAATTCCTCAGCATATACACCAAGCTCTATATCATTGGCTATTGTCGCATGCACAGAACCACCATAGTTTTCTGTGAGTAAAAAAATACCTAACTTCATGCGCTCAATAGACCAGATTTTATTTCATGCCAATGATGGCGTTTTATAGCATCCATATTGGTGCGACGATTTATCATACGAATAGAAAGTGGCTCTATCCAATTCCAAAACTCCTCTAAATGTTCACGAGGAAACGCTATCTCTTTGAGTGTTTTTTTATACATCGCAAGCCAGATCTCACGATCATTCTCATCTATTGGGATCTTAAAGTGGCGCATTCTAAGATGTGGCTCACCATGAACGGATGTAAAGATATCTCCACCTCCCAGTGCTTCAACAAAGAAGTCGGCACTTTTATCTATCACCATTTTAAGAGCCTCTGGATGTGCTGGAAAAAGCTTGCCCACTTTTGTTTTGAGCAAAAGTTCATGATGATGTGTCACCATCTCTCTTATTTTCATCTCACCAAGAGCTTTATAGATCTTGTTCGATGGAAACGGTACAGGTGGATAGATAATATCTATCATCGAATCGATCACACGAACCTCGTCACCACCAAAACGAAGTTTATTAGGTCTATTTTGCATCTGTTGCACTTGTGTAAATGAGTTGATCCTGCCACTTTGGCAACTACTATTTTGTGTACTGTTTTGCATTTATTTCCTTTATTTAATGATATGAACCCAAAAGCCACTTGCATCATCAATGATGTTTGTTTGGCTTGCTTGAAGATCTTGGAGTATTTTGGGTAGGGCTTCACGCTCAGGGCGTAGTTTATTGGCAAAGCCTTTACGCCAATCAGGATTACGTTCTCGCATCGTCTGAATAATCTCTTCGCGCAATTTCGCTGTACCAAAACCACCTCCTATATAAGCATGACCACCCTCTTTTAATACACGAAAGATCTCTTGATACGCTCTGTTCCAATCACTCCAAAACGGAGAAGATCCTCGACTAATGACGAGATCCATCGTATTATCTTGCAGTGCTAAGTGATGAATATCACCAATCAAAAAGTCACTTCGTCGCATAATATTTTCCTCATGTGCATAATCCATAGAGAGCTCAATCATCTCTGGTGATTGATCAAAAAAAGTGATATGCAGGTCTGAGAGTCTCGCTATTGCCCGACCTAAAGCTCCTGTACCACAGCCTACATCCAAACAATGTCCCTTCGTTTTTTGTGTTTTTGCAACAATCTGCTCTGCAATAGTTGGGTATATTGGTGCAAATACTTCACGCACTATTGCATCAAAACCTTCTGGATCACTTGCCCCTGCTTGTTTTCTCATCGTCTGCATATCATCCTCCTTTTGTTTAAAAAGACATACTCAGTTCTACTCCAAGAGTACGACCTCTATCAAAGTAATATCCAGTTGTATACTTCGTTGCATATTGATCATGTGAGATATTTCTTCCATAAATTTTTGCAGTTGCGACATATTTGTCAAAGTTAAAATCTTTAGCAATATTTGCATCTATACGTATATAATCTCCCAAATCTGCATCCGAGAGACCCATCGGGCTCATAGATCTTGAATAAGCACTTGCATGTTTGGCTGAGAGATTAAAGCGATAATCATTATAGGTATGGGTAGCGAGTGCACTTATAATATTGCGAGGGACAATTACAGCCACCTCATCACTTACATCAAATTTAGAAAAGTCTTGTGTCTCTTTACTTAGAATATGTGTCCAAGAAAGCTTATATGTTGTACTGCTTGCTATTTTTCCTCTCACCGTCAACTCTAAGCCCTTCGTACGAGAATCTACTTGGGTGTAATAGTAGTACTCTGAACCATCAAGCGTATAGGTATTAGATGTAGCTCTTTTTTCATTTTTGATATTGGTGTCAAAGTAGGTCACAAGAGAGTGAAAGTAAGGTGCAAATTTTGATTCTAAGGCGATCTCATAGCGTTGCTGTTTTTCAGAATCTAAAGAGCTTCCATCTTTCGTTTGCATAGTAAAATCACCAGAAACACCTTGATCTCCATAAAAATAACGTGCACTTAGAGCATGTTGCTCATTCAAAGCATATATACCCCCAAGTGTTATAATCGATGCAGGAGCAAGATCAACCCCATTATTTGCATTAGGTGTATCTGCTTTTCCTTTTGCTGGATTTGCAGTAGATGAATTTTCTATCGTTTTTTGATCCCATCTATAACCTGCATCTATTACAAGGTCTCCACTTAAAAGAGTTTGTTCAACTGATACCGAAGCCCCTTTAATAGAAGTGTCATATTTAATATATGGATTAAACAGATCCGATCCTACACCCTCAGCATTAATATACTGAGCTCCAAGTTGCACTTTTGTATCACCAAAACGAGCATTATGGCGCAAGCTATATGTTTGCGTTTTCTCTTCATAGTCTCGAGTAGAGTTTGCATTAGGGTTTGAAAAGTCTTCATTATGCTCATATTGCTTATATTCTGTTTGTGCTAAAGAAAATAGTGTGACTTGATTTTCATTCCATAGCATACTTCCATCAAGAGAAAACAGCGTTGTCTTAAGTGGATCGTAATACCATTTGGCATCATCTAAAGTACCATCTTGCTTTACACCTCTTTGCATCTCTAAACGACCACTATCTTTATATGCCATAAAGTTCAGTGAAAAACCACCGTTGCTTATTCCACCGTTAAGCATTCCAGATTCGCCATCACTCCCATCAAACCATACATCCTTACTTTTTCTCTCAAAACGTGAGAGCATAGCCCCCATATACCCATTCCAAGAGTTCGTATCCCCAAAGCGCGTTCCCACGTAAAGATTCTGCCCATTAGCACCTGGTTGACTCACAGCCTCTTCATAAAATGCACTTAAAATACCCTCCGTCTTTTTAGGCTGCTTTGTACGAACAATGACATACGCTATATTGACACCAGCACCACTATTGGATGCTCCTACATTGATTGATGGTGCAATAGAGAGTGCTGTTGCACTACGTACAATCTGAATCTCTTCAATAGCTATCATTGGGATTTTATAGAGAATACGGCTTGTGGATGGAGGTAAGATCGCCCCATCTATGATATAAGTGATATTCCCACTTCCACGCATATTCAAACTAAAAGGACTACGACGTCCGTGATATGTAAGATCCATCCCTGTAGCTTTGTTTAAAAGATCAAATATATCTTTTGGTTGCTGTGCTTTGATCTCCTCTTGTGTAATCACCTCAGTTGCAAACTTTGCACTTTTTTCAATTTTATACATGTTCGTTGGACTTTGTAAAGCAATATCATCTCTTTGATAGACTCCTGATTCACTTACACTTACCTCATCTAAAGAGTGTGTTTGTGCAAGTAGTTCATGACTCAAAAGTAAGAGACTCAACACTCCACTTAGCTGTAATTTTTTTCTCATCTATTTTCCTTTTCTTGATTTAAATCTTTAAAAAACACCTTCTCAAATCTTTGCTTTTCAGCTTCAAGTGAAACTTCTAAAAGATCTGGGTAAAAGCTATGTATCAGCCATCTGATCCCCATAAGTCTCATAAATGAGGGTGGTCTTGTGATGTAGTTAAAAGGTTCAGATGGCACGAGGTAAACCTTGTCTTTGCGTACAGCACGGAGATGTTTAAAATGTGGATTTTGTTTTATGCTTTCTACAAAGAGTGGCTCCATTGCTACAATTACATCAGGATCTGCCATCACAACACTCTCCATAGAGATCTTCTCCATCCCATAGTTTGAACTCATCTCACAATCAAGCGCATTTTTGGCTCCGCTATAATCAAAAGGCTCAAGGTGAAACGAACCCCTACATTCACTAAAGAGTCCATCTACACCTTGTGAAAAGTAGCATCTCACAGGCTTTTTTTGTGCAAGTTTGTCTTGGAGTGAGTCTATTAAAGAGAGAGTTTCTTGAGTGTACTCTATAAGCTCATCTGCTCTTTTTGTGTTGCCTGTGAGTTCACCATAGAACCTAAACTGACTGATGAGATCTTTGATAGAGTCATTACGCACCATGAGCACTGGGATACCTAGCTTTGCTAGCTTATAGACTATCTTCTCAGCACCACTCATACGCCCCCACATAATGATCACATCAGGTTTTGACTCGGCAAGTATCTCAAAGTTTGGTCGTTGCCCTTGTCCAAAAAAGCCACCTGCTACAGGTTTATCATACGCCTCACCCACGTAAGCTTTTTGCTTTGCAGACCATGGAAAATTGATCGCAGCAATGACACTTGGATCAAAAGCCAAGAGACTCATAGTGAGTGGTGGTGATGCTGCATAGATCTTTGTGACCGACTCAGGAACCTCTACATCCCTTCCATAGTCATCTGTGATGATTCTTGCTTCAAGTCCCAAGACCAGCAATGCAAATGTTAAAAATAAAACTCTCATTTTCTTCCTTTTATATTTTGAAATATATAACGCTATATAAATTTTTTGGTGTTACCTAAATAGAGGCACACACCTTTTATGAGTATCATGGGTAATGATCTCAGCTTTTATTCCATAGACATTCTCTATCATCTCACTATGGATCACCTCCTCTGGTGTCCCGTTGGCTATGATTTTTCCCTCATGCATCACCACTACACGACTCGATACAAGGAGTGCGTGATCAGGGTAGTGTGTCGTCTTTAAAAAGGTATAGCCCTCACCTGCCAAGGAATTTATCAGCTCTAAAAGACGAATCTGATTTCCATAATCAAGCCCATTGACAGGCTCATCCATAATAAAGACATTGACCTCCTGAGCGATGGCGCGCGCTAAAAGTACGAGCTGTTTTTGCCCACCACTGAGTTGACCAAAAGGACGCTCTTTGAGTTCACTTATACCAATACGTTCAAGTGCCAAAGATGCGATCTCATAGTCTTTTTTTGAGGGAGAAGCAAAAAAACCAAGCTTAGATATACGCCCCATCACCACCATCTCAAGCACTGAATAGTTAAATGGCACGTTGTGGTATTGTGGGATATACGCGATATGACTTGCTATCTCTTTATGAGAATACTCTTGCAAGCTTCTCCCTTGGATCTTGATTTTGTCCTCTGCATCGAGTAGCTTTAAAACAAGACGGATCAGAGTACTTTTCCCACATCCATTTGGTCCCAAAAGAGAGATCACCTCCCCCTTATGAAGATCAAAATCGATCCCCTTTAAGACCTTGTGTTTTTTATATGCAAAGTGCAAATCTTGCACTTGTATCATTGGTGTTAGTTCCATGCTGCCCTCGCATTTTTAAGTACTACTATAAATATAGGGATCCCTATAAGTGATGTGAGTATCCCTATGGGGATCTCAACACTCAGTGCGAGCCGTGATACTGCATCAGCAGCAAGTAAAAAAGCACCGCCAACGATAGCACTCAGTGGGATCAAAAGCTTATGGGATGGTCCTATCGCCATACGGATAATGTGGGGAATAATAAGTCCTACCCAGCCAATGATTCCCGCCATTACAACAGCAAGGGAGCTTGCAAGTGTGGCTAAGATGATCGCTACGATACGGATCAACTTTACATTGACACCAAGTGCTTTTGCTTCCTCATCGCCTAGACTCAAAAGATCAAAATATTTACTCATAAAGATCATCCCTGCGATACTAAGTACAATAGGGATACCTACTAAAAGCACCTCATCTAACTGTGCCATTGAGAGTGAACCCATGAGCCAGTACACTATTGCGGGCAACGTGCTGTAAGGATCTGCTACATACTTTACGATAGAAAGCAATGCAGTAAATAAAGACCCACTAATCACTCCACCAAGGACAAGCATCACAGTAGAGCGAGAGTTTGTCACCATAGAGCCAACAAATACAGCAAAACCAACAGCAACAAAACCAAAAACAAATGCCATAATCTGTACGATAAACCAGTTTTCACTTAAAAGCATCCCACACGCCGCACCAAATGATGCTCCACCAAGTACCCCTAATATCCCAGGGGAGACCAGAGGATTGACAAACATCGCTTGAAATACAGCCCCGCTTGTTGCAAGTGCCGCACCAATAAGAATCGCTAAAAGGATACGTGGTAGACGGATCTCAGCAATAATATTATGT
Organism: Helicobacteraceae bacterium; assembly: GCA_021163845.1. Lineage (GTDB taxonomy): Bacteria > Campylobacterota > Campylobacteria > Campylobacterales > Sulfurimonadaceae > Sulfurimonas. The sequence continues at coordinate 13,223 of JAGGTH010000035.1, forward strand.
ATGAGTTCTATGTTATATGTTTTATCTACAGGTGTATCAAAAAGAAGATATTTGATATACGCTCCAAATGTTTCTAGTGTGATTGGGTATTGTCCCCACAAAAGTGAGAACAAAGCAAAGAGGCTTAATAGAAGCACTCCCCCAACAATATATCTACCCTCTTTAGCTTGCATCATCTTGCCTTAGTACTTGAGAGTTGCACTAAAAAATGCCATTCTCGGTGTACCTGTTTGGTATGTACTTGATGTTGTTGACGCTGCTAAGACATTATCTGGAGTATTGATCGTTGCGATATACTCTTCATCGGTTAGATTACTTACAGTTGCACGAAATAGCGTACTTGTTGAACCTAGAAACCCTTTTGCCTTATATGAGACATCAAGATCTACGAGAGTAAAAGCATCTACCTTTTGTGTGTTTTCTACATCCCCATAACGGCTTGATGTGTAGCGCACACTTGGGCTGAGGGTCCACTTGTCTATGTAGTAAGAAAGCGCTCCTTTTGCCATCACTTTTGGTGCATCAGGAAGTTGGTTGCCTTTGATTCCACTCGTAGCACTTGGACTAGTTGCAAAATCTTGATCAAATGAATAGTGGTTATATGAGAGTCCCATCATAAACTCCAGATCTTCACGAAGCGCACCATAAGCAGAAAACTCAGCACCATATCCGAGTGCATCACCAAGATTTGCAGGGTAGCTTACATCCAAAGCTCTATCGTATACATTCGCTTGTTTATTGCTTACAAAAGAGACAAAAAGGCTTGGATGGAGCGTCACACCACCCACAGTTGTTTTATACCCAAGATCGATATTATCAGATGTTTCAAGTTCTAGATCATTCCAGAGTGCTTGGAGTGTCGTAGCTGATCTCAGAGCAGGACTCCCAATGTAAGTAGGATAAAGATTTACATCAAAACCATACGAACGTGAATAATCAAGATAGACTGAACTCATATCATCAAGTTTATATGCCATATAGAGTGATGGCAGCCATGTTTTAAATGTTTTTGCATCGACACTTCCCCTTGGATCAAGAGTGGATGTAGCAATCGCCGTATCATAATCTAAACTCGTTGCACTATTTGTAGTGTAATTTTTAATAGCACTGAGTTCAAAGTTTTGGTATTGCAAACCAAAAGAATAGATAAAATCACTCACTTCACCACTAAGTTCAAGAAATGGTGCTTGTAATATATGGTGGTTGACATCTGCAAGTGAAGCATACTTTTTAAAAAAGAGATCTCCAGAAGCATCTACGCCATAAAAACGTCTATCTGTCGGTGGTCCAGGTGGAAGTTGCTTGTGGTACCAATACCCAGCTTTTGCCTTCAATGCTTCACCAAAGCTATGCTCGTATGCAGCCACAGCACCATAGAGATCGTGATCCATCTGCCAATTTATTACACCTTGTTTTGTAGCATCTGTATCAAATTTTGAAAAGAAGATCTCTCCCTCATCTTGCTTATAGTATGGCTTAAAAGTGATCGTATCGCTCGATGTTGGCTTATAAAAAATATCTGCGAAGATATTCGTTGTTAAAAAATCCTGTCTATTCCAATCATAATAATCTACATCATTTGCACTTGTAGGTTTTGTAGTGGAGTAGTCTTTATTAAAGAACTGTCCTAAATTTTGTGTTTCATCATACGTCAAAGAGTTGTAGTTATGATTTTCACTGCTATTACGGATCGCATAGAGGTGTGCTTCAAACTGATCATTTGGCTCATAAGAGAGTCCTATCATTCCATTGACACGCTTGAGATCCCCCTTGCCTTTATATTTATCATTAGAGAGAACAGAAAAAGATCCAAAAGCTGAGAAATCCCCTATTTTACCAGTATCAAAACGAAAAAATGTTCTCTTAAAATTCTCAGATCCAAAAGATTGAGATAGGATAGCTCCGGCCTCTTTTTTAGCAGAGAGAACATTGAGATCAACTTTTCCAATAAGACTAGAAAAACCTAGGTTCTTCTCAACAGGCAGATACCCTTTGAGCAGATCAATAGAGGCGATATTCTCCATATCAAGCATATGTTTTCCACCTCCAGGATTAGATGAGAGTGGCATACCATTGATCATATACACACCACCAGGTCCTGACTGGCTCTTTCCACGGATACGAATAGGATCGTGAAAAGATGGCTCGTTAGAACCCACTGTATCTACAGGGGTAAAGTTTACTGATGGTGAGAACGCTATCACCGTATAGGGATTCATATTTGCATGACTTGAAAGTGTTGCGATACTTTTGGATGTAAAGCGCTCTTTATTTTCTGCCTTTGAGAGGTTTGCATCTGCCATAAAAAGTGGACTATCATCTATGATCTCAGAATCCACAACGATTCTTTCTATACTGATTGGGTTTGCCATCAAAGTCGCTGTTGCAACAAGTGAGAGCACTATACTTTTTTTACACATTTTATTTTTCTCCTAGTATTTGTTTGATATCTTCTTCACTGAGTTCTACATCCAAAAAGAGCTTGTAAAACTTTTTGATTTGCTCCTCTAAATTCACTTTGTAATCTTTTGGATGAAACTTACTTGCCAACCACTCAATACCGATAATACGCATAAAAGATGGTGGTCTATCGATCCAGTTAAAAGGTGTATTTGGGACGAGATAGACCTTCTTGTTCTTGACAGCTTTGAGATGCTTCCAAAGCCCATTGGTTTGAATCGCCTTGTAGACCATCTTATTTTGTGCCACGATCACCTCAGGGTCATAGCCCAAAAGCGTCTCAAAGGTGATGCGCTCTAAGCCCCTTAGATTGCTTTGCATACATTTATGTACATTCTCACCACCCCCGTAGTTGAGTGCTTCTACATGAAATGACTCATTACACTCTGTTGCGAGTCCATCTGTTCCCTCTGCATAGTAGTAGCGTGTTGGTTTGACACCATCAAGCTGTTTTTTCACATACTCCATACGCTCTTTTGTGTATGTAGCCAAAAGCTCACCACGCTTCTCTTCGCCTATAGCCTCTGCTGCGAGACGAATCGACTCAGCCATTGATTCTATCTTGCGAAAAGGAAGCGTGAGGCTTGGGATGTTTGTCTTCTCTATCGCTTGTGTAACCTTTGTATTTAAATAGTCATCTTCCCAAACTAATATAAGATCAGGTGCGTAGTTCAAAATAGTCTCTACATTCATCCCCTGCCCTGAACCATGGAAAGAGCCAATAACAGGTAGCTCTAAAAACTCTTTGCGTAGATATTTTTCGTCTGCGTTATTGTTGATATTTTTCGCACTAAAGTTTAGACCAACCATTTTTTCTGGGTTGATCGCATAGATAAGATAGTTCATCGGCGGTGAAGAACCAAAGATTTTTTGTGGCTTCTCGTTTATCACTTTTGAGTGTAAAGAAAGACTCAGAACTAATAAAAAAGAAGCGAGTGTTTTTCGTAACATTGTGTTTTCCTTAGGAGTGTTTGAGTGAGAATGCGATCGGAATCTTGAGCTGCATCTCTTTTGGAAGTTTTGGATATTCACCACTTAAACCAAGTACGGTTTCAAGGGCTTTAGAATCTAATGAAGTACTTCCGCTTTTTTGTTCTATCAGAGCACTCTTGACACGTCCGTCTCGCGTCAAGATAAAATGAACAAGCACAACACCCTCGATTTTCAATCGTCTTGCCATTGCAGGATATACAAGAGAATTTTGGATCATAAATCTTATTTGCCCTAGTGTAGTAGGGTCTATTTGGGGAGAATTTTGCTTTGCTGTAGCCTGTTGCACCGCTTTTGTTACAGTTTTTTCTTGTTTGGGAGCACGAGAAATTTCTTGTATTTCTTCAACAGGAGCCACTTCATTAGACTTCTGAGGCGCGAACGCCTCAGCAGGTGGCACGATCTCTTTTTTTTGTACCGTCTGCTGAGGGGTTGTTTGCTTTTTTTGCACTACTTCTTTTTTGATCTCTTTCTTGATTGTCTTTTTAGGCTCCTCTTTTTTAGGCGTGTTTTTTTGTATCTGCTGTGGCTTTGGCTCTTGTTTTACCACTGTATAGTTAGAGAGTGAAAGTATTACCCTACTTTCTTGAGCCATAGGAGTCTCATTGTCTTGTGCCATCAAGAGCGTCGCAGCTACAAGTGTAGAGTGGATACCAACAGAGAGTAAAAATGGTGTTGCATTTTTAAGTCGCTCTTTCAACATAGATTCTCCTTTATATTTTTAAA
>JAGGTH010000026.1 GCA_021163845.1 Helicobacteraceae bacterium
GTAGTGATTATAACATCTCTGCAATACATATATAAAACCTTCTTTTACAAACTATAGTTGTAAACACTCATGGAATATTTTTTGCTTTCATAAATACTAACAAATAAAACCGTAAAGGCTCTTTATGCAAGTATCAGCAAATCATACCTCCAGCATCTACACAAACCAAACTCCAAAAAACAACACTCCGTCCGATTCAAAATTTATAGAACAAGTTGATCCTAACACTGACAAAGAGATCATTGAAACACAAGAAGATGAAACCGACTATGCACTCGAACAATTCAAGGAATCTCTCCGATCAAAAGGTGCCTTGAAATTTCTCATCGATTTGAATCTTGAAAAGATAGAGGAAAAAGTAAAAGAGTATAAAGAAAAGCTCCTCAAAGAGATGGGCGACTCACCCGAAAATCTCGCTGAAATCGAAAAAATGGTGGAAGATTATAGAAAAAAACTCCTAGAAGAGATGCAAGAAAAAACAGCAAAAGAGAAAGAAGATCAAAAAGGCACTCTTGTTTTTAGCGTACAGTCATTTGTGAAGATGCTCTTAGAAGAAGAGACAAACAAAGAAAATTCACCCCTAAAAGATATACTTCAAAGACAATAGAAGTTTTAAGGGATTTTGATAAGAAAATAGACCACCCAAAGGATGGTCTATCGGAGGAATGAATAAATGAAATTAGAATCTAGCGAACAACATCAAAGAAATAATCTGTTGATGCGATATCTTTTGTTTCTTCATCAAGTTGATCAAGAACTTTGTTTGTGATCCACGTAAGAAGATTAAGACCACCATCGTATCCAGAGATAGAGTATCTATGGAGGTGGTGACGGTCAAAGATTGGGAATCCAACATAGATGAGTGGAGTTCCTGTATCTCTCATAAGCTCTTTACCATACGAGTTACCGATCATAAAGTCAACTGGCTGCGTGAAAAGTAAACTTCTCATATGCCACAAGTCTTTGCCTGCCCATACATGACAATCTGCTGCTGCAGGAGATGTATCAAGGAGTGCTCTCATCTCCTCTTCCCAACCACGTCCAGGGTTATTACAAAGTACGTGAGTTGGTTCAGCACCCATCTCTAAAAGGAAAGAAACCATACCAATTAAAAAGTCAGGATCTCCCCAGATAGCAAATTTCTTTCCGTGCATATACGGATAAGAATCTTGCATCGCATCGACAAGGCGACCACGTTCGATTTTTAACTTCTGGGGTACTTCTTTGCCTGTAAGTTCTGCAAGTTTCATCACAAACTCATCTGTCCCTTTAAGACCGATAGGGTTAGAGAATCCACCTGCGTGTTTCCAACGTTTTTGTACCATTTTCATAGTTTTAACAGTTGAATATTTTTGCAATGAGATAGTTGCCTCAGCATTGATACAATCTTTTGCTGCTTCAATAGGCGTACCACCTGCAAACATCTTATAATCACCCGCTGGCATATCCCACTGATCTGCGTGATCTCCAAGCATAGTGTACTCAGCGCCAAACGCTTCTACGATAGCTTTTACAGAGCGGATTGAACCGATATACGTTTCAAAACCTGGGATGATATTGATCTTGCCATTTTTCTCACCCTTTTTACCCTCTGTAAGTTGAGACATAATACCGTGCATCATATTATCATAACCAGTAATATGACTCCCTGTAAATGATGGTGTATGTGCATACGTGATCGGATATCCCTCAGGAAGGAACTCTCCGCCATCTTCCTCTTTTGCAGCTTCAGCAAAAGCAAAAAGGTCATCACCGATAACCTCAGCCATACACGTAGTAGACACTGCGATCATCTCAGGTTTATAAAGTGCCGCACAGTTTTTTAGACCATCTTTCATGTTTGAAAGACCACCAAAAACCGCCGCATCTTCTGTCATAGAGTCAGATACACAAGGTGTTGGCTCTTTAAAGTGACGTGTAAAGTATGAACGAAAATACGCTACACATCCATGAGAACCATGCACATAAGGCATAGTATTCTCAAAACCAAGAGCTACCATTACAGCACCAAGTGGTTGACACGCTTTTGCAGGGTTGACTGTAATAGCTTCACGTGCAAGGTTTTTCTCACGATAATCCCAAGACTTTGTCCACTCAGCAACTTCTTCAACTTTCTCTGGGTTAATAGCACCCATACCGCCTTCGAACTGTTTTTTATTTTCAAGTACTTCTTGGTATTCTTCTCTTAAAAAGAGTTTCTGACCATTGACTATATTTTCAACTTCTTGCATTACGCTTCTCCTTCACTTTCCCATGGTGCTTTACTATGACCCCAAACTGGAGAGTTAATAGCAAGATCCATATCTTTTGCAAAGATTGCAAAACCGTCATATCCATGATACGGTCCACTGTAATCCCATGAGTGCATCTGACGATATGGAAGACCCATTTTTTGGAATACATATTTCTCTTTGATCCCTGAAGCAACTAAATCTGGTTGAAGTTTTTTCACAAACGCTTCAAGCTCATATTCGTTTACGTCATCATAGATCACAGTAGAACGGAAGATCTCATCTTTTGTACGTTTGTAATCATCATCATGAGCGAACTCATAACCAGTACCGATAACTTCCATACCAAGATCTTCATACGCACCGATAACGTGACGTGGGCGAAGACCACCAACAAACAACATTACTTGTTTACCTTCTAAACGAGGGCGATATTTGTTTGTTACAGCATCTACCATTGGTTGGTATTTTGCAATAACCTCTTCACATTTAGCTTGCACACCCTCATCAAAGAACGCTGCAATTTTGCGAAGTGACTTGATCGTTTGTGTCGGACCAAAAAAGTTGTACTCAATCCAAGGGATCCCGTACTCTTTTTCCATATGACGTGAAATATAGTTCATTGAACGGTAACAGTGAAGTAAGTTCAATTTCACTTTTGTCGTTTGTGCCATCTCTTTAAGCGTTGCATCACCAGACCACTGAGCTACTACACGTAGACCCATCTCTTCGAGTAAAATACGGCTTGACCAAGCATCACCACCAATGTTGTAATCCCCGATAATTGCCACATCATACTCTGTTGGCTCGATTGATTCACCCAAAACTTTTGGAGCGCCATCAAATACATAATCACGTACAGTATCGTTTGCGATGTGGTGCCCAAGTGATTGAGAAACCCCACGGAAACCTTCACAGTTTACAGGTACAATAGTTTGTCCTGTTTGTTTTGCATACTGTTTTGAAGTTGCATTAATATCATCTCCAATAAGTCCGATTGGACATTCAGACTGTACTGTGATACCGTTGTTTAGAGGAAATAAAGCATCGATCTCTTCTAAACATTTTGTGAGTTTTTTATCCCCACCAAATACGATATCTTTCTCTTGAAAGTCTGAAGAAAAGTTCATTGTTACAAATGTATCAACACCAGTTGTACCGATGTAGTAGTTACGACGACCTGCACGGCTGTACTGACCACATCCGATAGGACCGTGGCTGATATGAACCATATCTTTTACAGGACCCCAAACAACCCCTTTACTCCCAGCGTATGCACATCCACGCTGACTCATTACACCTGGAACTGTTTTCTTGTTAGAACGAACATTTCCACATGTTTTTTGACTTTCATCCTCAGGACCGCCAACACCTAAGTGTTTTGCACGGTTCTTTGCAGCTTTTTCAGGATAGGCTTTGAGCACTTCCTCGACGGCTGCTTTTTGTCTCTCTTCTAATGATTCTGGACCCATTGTAATCTCCTCTATTTCATTTTTTAAATTTTTGCTTACGCTGCTACTATTTTAAACTGCGCCATAGAGTCGAATTTTTTACAAAGTGCCATCGTCTCATCATCACTATCAAGTCTTTTTGCAAGCTCAGAGATCTGGTAACGGTTTGTATAGATCATATAGTCAGTTGAAGCGACCGCTTTGACATAGTGTACAAGAGCTTTAAACATAAAAGTATCTTTCTTTGTATAAGAAAGTTCCTCTTTTACACCGTGTGATTCGCTTACCATTTTGATCTCATTTACAGAGTCAAAATCAACACCTGAGTTATCTAGTTTTTCAACAACTTTTTCATCTGGAACGTTATTTCCCATATCAGCTGGGAAGTGGAAACCTAAAATAAACATTGTAATTCTCCTTCTTTGTCTATTATTTTCTTTTCATTATTGAGAATACACTCCAGTGGCAAAGCCTCTGGAGTTACGTTAACACTGGGTTCTCCTCGGCGGAGAGCCCTCGCACCTTGGTGCTCTCATCAGCACACTTGGGCTTCAAAACAACGCAAAACGTCATCCTGAACTCGATTCAGGATCTCTTAGAGCTCAGCTGATTTACCGATCTCTTCTTCAAGAACTTCTTCTTCAAGACCAAATTCCATAAGTAGATCTTCAAGATCATCCATCTCTAGTGGAGTTGGAATAATTTTCATATCATTTGCAATGATCTTTCTTGCAAGCTCTTTATACTCTTGTGCTTGGTCTGAAGATGGGCTGTATTCTACAACCGTCATACGACGAAGCTCAGCGTGTTGTACGATATTGTTACGTGGTACAAAGTGGATCATTTGTGTTCCAAGCTCACGAGCAAGTGCCCAAGCAAGGTCATACTCACGGTCCGTCATACGAGCGTTACAGATAAGACCTGCAAGACGTACACCACCAGTATTTGCATACTTCAAGATCCCTTTAGAGATATTGTTCGCAGCATACATTGCCATCATCTCACCAGACATAACGATATAGATCTCTTGAGCTTTCCCTTCACGAATCGGCATAGCAAATCCACCACAAACAACGTCACCAAGTACGTCGTAAGATACGAAATCTAAACCTTCTTCTTCATAAGCACCCTCTTCTTCAAGAAAGTTGATCGCTGTAATTACACCACGACCTGCACAACCAACTCCTGGCTCTGGTCCACCAGACTCAGTACAGTTAATCCAACCACCTGATGTGTCTGGAGAAAATATCCCAGCACCGGGTTTACATGCATCTTCAAGCTCTAAATCTTCAACTGTACCCATCTCTGCAGCAAGTTGTAAAATAGTATTTTGAGCTTTTTCATGTAAAATAAGACGAGTAGAATCCGCTTTAGGATCACACCCAACAATTAATATATTTTTATCAAAGTAATGAGCCATAGAAGCCAACGTATTTTGAGATGTAGTAGATTTACCAATCCCACCTTTTCCATAAAACGCAATTTGACGAAGTTGAGCCATTTTTTTCTCCTTGAGTTTAAATACCTTTTTTGAGGTATCTAGTTACTTCATCCCAGTTAATGCAGATACTATTCTCAACATTTACAGGGGTAAAAACAGACAAAAAGTACAAAGAGACAAGAAAGTGACAAAAGGATGACAAATATGTAAGAATGGATTATGCAGAATAAAAAGGAAACAAAAAAAGCGAGAGAGGGAGGATGAGATTATTCATCCTCTAGAGGTACAAAGTACTCTTTTTCAGCTCCACACGAAGGACATCTCCAATCCTCTGGAAGATCTTCAAAGGGTGTACCCTCTTTTTCTGGGTCATAGACATAACCACAAAACGGACATTTATACTTCTTCATAAGAAACTCCTTTGATTTTGAAGTTCTTAAGTGTAACACAAAAATTAATTTTCTTGAACTTTGTAATGATAGACGTTGAGATGCGTTTTACGAAAGCCACGACGTGTGTAAAATGCAAGTGCATTATCATTGTGGATATCGGCTGCGAGTTGAATACGTTTGTATCCGTGTTGATGTGCTAAAGAGCGCATACGATTGATAAGACGACTCCCTATCCCCATTTTTCGGTACCCTTCTTCTACGACAAGATCTTCTATCTGACCCACATTGTCACCCTCAGCACTCGAGATAAGACGTTGCATGGTGACCATCCCAACTACTTTACCCTCATGCTTGGCGACAAGCAGATCGCTGCGTTCATCTTCATAGAGTCTTTTGATCCCCATATATTGTTTTTGCTCATCGATCTCAAAATCACTCTCTATCGCAAAAAGAACAGCTAAGAGTTTTGCCATCGCTTCGAGATCCTCGGATGTAGCCTTTTGTATCTCTACCCCTGTTTTCATACGAATATCACAGATCTGGGGGTCTAGTACTTCGATCACCTTTTTTGCATCTTGATTCAATGGGTTGTCCTTGATATAGAGCGTATGTAAAGAGTTCATATTTGCCAATGTGTCTGGGAGCGATACGATCTCATTTGCTTCTAGGTCGAGCTCTTGGAGCACCGCATAATGCTCTATCTCAGCTGGAAGCTCTTTGATATGATTGGATGCATAGCACAAAGATCGCAGATAGATCGAAGGTGGCAAAACAAGAGAATCAAGCTCACAACTATCACAAGAAAACTCTTGTAAATAAGGAGCGAAGTTCTCTTTGATCTCGAGATATTTGAGTGGGTTTTCATCCAAAGAGAGAGACTCTAAAAGCTCTAATCCCTCTAATTTTAGCTCGCCAAATTGATTGCCACTGAGTACCAAGCGCTCGATATTCAAGGTAAAGAACACAGGATCGATCGATGTGAGATGATTGTCTGAGATATCAAGCTCTTCTAGAGCCCTCATACATCCGATACTTTCTGGAATACTTTGCAAAAAGTTGGTACTAAGCACTAACCTTTCTAAATGGGGTACACTCTCAAAAAGTGCTGCAATATCTCTGAGAAAATTGTGAGAGAGATTGAGTGTGCGGAGCTGATTGTTTGGCTCAAGTGAAAGATCGACCTTCTCAATATTATTATGACTCAGATCGATCACCCGTAGCTCTTTGAAGTGCTCTAGAAATGCTAAAGAGTCAAGTCTGTTGGAACTAAGATTTAAAGAGCGTAACTCTAAAGAGAATAAAGATTCTGGAATATTTTCAAAAGTGTTGCGACGAAGATCAAGATTACTCAATGCTTTGAGCTTTGCAAATGACTCTGGAAGCTTTGTAAGTTTATTATTGGCAAGATTTAAGACCACAAGATTTGAGAGTATCCCTATCTCTTGGGGGAGCTCTTTGAGGTTGTTTTTGCTCAGATCTAGGCGTGTGAGTTCCTCTTTTTTTGTGACACTCTCAGGGATTGCGCCATATTGTTCAAGCCATACACGAAGCCTGTCCCACTCATAATCATACATTATTCATTCCCTTCGTTCAGCCGCTTTAGCCTTTCTTGGCGTTGCTCGATCACAAAGGCGATCTCTTCATAATCGTAGCGACCATACAAACTCATATCATGAATTTTCAACAGTGCCCCACGGCAGCAACTTTTATTGCATTCTGTGACTAATTTTTTTGATTTTTTAAATGGAAGTGAGCTATTTTCAAAAACCTCAATAGCTTGTGCCACACTTTTCTCGCCACACTCGCATACTTCCATCGCGAGGATCTCCTCTTTTGTTTTCATAACTAAAGAGAATTTGCCTCTTGAAAACTATGTACCTCTTCTACAGCAGCTACAAGTTTTTGGCTAAGTTCTGGAAGCTTTACGTGATCTGTCCAAACAGTATCTTCTACGATATCATGGATCTCAGAAGCGATCTCCATCGCCATTCTCTTACGTTTTGCTAACTCTTTTTTTAACTCTTTTTGCTCTTGGCTCATACTTTTCTCCTACAGTTTTGTTTGATACTATGCATATTTCATTCTTCTTCACTCTCCACTCTTTGGAAGCGATGGCTTGCCTTCGCTCTTGGCTGTCATGAAAGCCTTACATCCCAAGCCCACTTTCTGCCAAAGGCAAGCCATTGGCTCCTTATTTTTATGCCATAGCTTGCCATTGGTTCCTTTGTTAACTACAAAGAAAAGGCATAAATATTCTCAAACTTTACTTTTTGCGTTGTACCACGCGCCATATGCACGAACTCAGCCCTTTGTTCAAAGTGATATCTTTTGTACAGCTCGACTACGTGTGCTACATCCAAAGGGATATCAGCAACCACTTTTTTGAGTCCTCGAAAATAGAGCACACCTCGCATCATCTTTTCAGCTTCATCTTCATGCCCTGCTCTCACCTGCCACGGTCCAAGATAAACATGACGCGAATTGACCACGCTTGAGTGCTGAAAACCATTTGGCAAAGTAAACTTGAGTGAGCTATTACGATCCATCTCATCAAACAAAAATGCGGTTCGATCTTCACCAAAGCTCTCTTTATCAATCTGGGATATCACCGACTCAAAGTTTTCTCCATCTAGTTCTTTGGCATGTGCATTGGTAAAACTAAAAGGGGGCACTTTTCCTACATTCACAAAACGCCCTACGCGCATCTGTGCTGTAAAATCATAGCGTTCAAAAAAGGGGACCATCTTGGGATGTGCATGGAGATAGATACTTTGATATTCACATTTGAGGGCACCCAAAAGTGTCTCAAAAAGACGTTTACCGATCCCTTGTTTTTGGTACTCTTGGCTTACTGAGAAATGTTTTATCATTGTAGAATTCTCAAACTCTATCGCCATAACAGCACCTACAAGTTTTTCACCCTCATATGCACCATAACAAAGATGAGGCGAGTGCATCATCATCAGCTTCATGTGATATCCATCCACAAGCCACCCTACACTCTCGGCGATCTCGACGAGTCGACTCACATCACGAAACTTCAACCAGCCTATAAACATAGATGATCCCTATAAAGTTTGACAAGTTCTGTCGTCTCAAGCACCTTCTTACGCGCAGTCACCATCTCACGAATCTTTGGTAGTAGCCCTTGCAAGGCAATCTTTTCTGCTTGAATCCCTATAGCTTTGAGATGATACGCTATCGTTCCTGTTCCTGAATGCTTGCCTATAGGAAAGAGTCGCTGCAAGCCCACTTCACTCGCGTCAAAAGGCTCATAAGCACTTGAGTTCTTCATCATCCCATCGGCATGGATACCACTCTCATGGGCAAAGATATTACTCCCTACAATTGGTGCAGAGGGTGCGAGTGAGACTCCAGCAGCATGTGCAACAGTGCTTGCAAGCCTACACATCCCAAGACTATCCACCAAACGCTTTTGCCCATAGAGGTGTTTGAGCGCCATAGAGATCTGTTCAAAGCTTGCATTGCCCGCACGCTCACCAAGTCCAATCACCGTCGTATTGACACTCACTGCTCCGGCATCAAGCCCACTGAGTGCATTGGCATTTGCAAGCCCAAAATCGTTATGGGTGTGCATCTCAATAGGTAAAAGGTCTTGGGATGTAAGGGTTTGTATATCATTGTAAGTTTGTGTCGGGGTAAGTATCCCTACCGTATCACAGTAGCGAAACCTATCAGCTCCTAGCTCTTTGCCAAGAGTCATCACCTCGGCAATAAACTCTAAAGATGCGCGCGAACTATCCTCTGCTCCGATACACACAAATAGCCCTTCTCTTTTGGCAAGGCTTATCACCTCACAGAGTTGACGCAACATCTTTTCTCTATCACCGCCGAACTTCACATCTATCAAGATGTCTGAGACAGGGATAGAGAGATCTACCGCTTTGGCACCACACTCTAATGAAGCTTCGAGATCACTTATGCGTGCGCGGTTCCACGTCATCATCTGTACCCCAAGATCGAGGGCGAGAAGCTCTTTGATATCTGCTTTTTCCGCTGCCCCCATCGCAGGGATCCCAATCTCTAACTCATCGGCACCACACGCCACAAGTCCTTTGGCGATCTCGATCTTTTCTTGCGTATTAAACGCTACAAAAGGTGCTTGCTCGCCATCTCTAAGTGTGGTGTCGTTGATGCGTGCCATCTTAGTTTCCTTCTAACTCTTCAGAAAGATTGAAATATTTACGAGTCGCTTTAAGCACCGATGCTTCTATAGGTTGAAATGCATAGCTTTGATCGGCGATGATCCCTGCCCCACTAAGGTCATCTTGTGGGCAACCACCAATTTTTGCAGTGAGTATCAGCTTCACATCTTTGAGTTTTTCAAGTATCGGCTCCATAGGATTCGCGCCATCAGGACCCGCACAGTACTCGTAATCAAGTTTTCTATGGTGGATAAATCGTATCCCTCTATCCCCCGCTTCGTAGATCAAGAACTCTCTTACAGATCCAAAGTGCTGGTTGATCATCCCCTCGCCTGCAGTTGTAACAGCGACCAAAATTGTCTGCCCATCGCTACTTAGCTCCTCTTTTTCTTTGCGAACACGTTCGTTTGCACGATCTAAGAAGAAACGAAACTCTTCTATTTTCGCCTGAGCATCTTGGCGTGCTTTGATGTTATAGTGCTCATCGAGCTCTTCAAAACTCATAGAACTAAATACATCTTTGGTAAACTCTTGTCCTCTATCTTCACCGATAAGCCCTACCGCATCAGCACGACACTGGCGGCAATGTTGCATCAGTTTCATATCCATTCCACACGCTTCTTGTACAGCCATCTGCTCTTGATCGGTCGCACTAGGAACCCCTGCTAAACCAAAGGCAGTTCCATGTTCTGGTTCTGAGATGATAGGCATGATGTTGTGTAAGAACACCCCTATCTCTTTGAGCTTTTTAGAAACTTCTGGGAGGTGTTTGTCATTGATACCAGGGATAAGCACCGAGTTTGCTTTGATGAGGATCCCATTTTCAACACACTTCTTCATCCCCTCTAGTTGTCTCTCCAAGAGGATCTGTGCCGCTTCTTTACCATAATAGCGCTTGTTATTATAAAAGATCCACGGATAGATCTTTGAACCGATCTCCCCTGTTGTATCGACACTATTGATAGTTACTGTGACATGATCTATATTGTATTTCACCATCTCATCAACATATTTTGGAAGTTCTAGCCCGTTTGTAGAGAGACAAAGTTTGAGATCACTTGCTCTCTCGCGTACAAGTTCAAAGGTCTTAAATGTTTTTTCTGGATTTGCCAAAGCATCCCCTGGACCTGCAATACCAAGCACACTTAGACGCTCAACCTCACCGCCTACATACATCACTTTTTTTGCACTCTCTTCAGGGGTAAGTCTCTCACTTGTCACCCCTGGGCGGCTTTCATTAGAACAATCATATTTACGGTTACAGTAGTTACACTGAATATTACACGCAGGTGCGACCGCTACATGTATACGTGCATAATGGTGGTGTGCCCCCTCACTATAACATGGGTGGTTGTGAATCTTATCTTGAATATCTTGAGGCATAAAAGCCTCGGCAGGATTACTAGAACTACAGCTCATCTTGGCTCCTTTAGTTTTTGGCATTTAGGAATATTGATGATCTTGCGACATGTAGCGACAATCATCTATTACATCCCAAGATGCATAAGGTGTTCTAGTAGAAGTAAAAGTCTGTTCTCACATTTTTGTCATTCTCTACTCACAAGATAGAGACTAAAATCGATGCTACATCCCAAGAATAGTTTTTGCATATATATGTGTAATAAATATTATAAAAGGAAGATGATGAAGGTAGCTATCCCTGTAGATTCAGACAATACGCTCTATATGCAAAACCCTTATACAGCGCCACAATTTGCCATCTACCGTATTGAAGGGGATCGCGATTCTCTCCACTATAGCATCGACACCATCATCGAAAACCCCAAACACACCCTTGCAAAAACAACATTTGCAAATACTCAGATCGACTGCAATTGCCTTGAAGCAGAAGTAAATTGCTTTGATCATATCTGTGAGCACTACTCACTTTTAGAGATCATCAGCGGATGTAAGTATCTCTTAGCCGTCAAATATTGTCAAAACACCTCTAATGCACTCAAAAATGGTGGTATAGAAGTATTTCAAATACCCACCATCATCAAGCAAGCAGAGAGCGCCCTCAAAAATTTTTTAATCGGAGCAAAATATGCAAGTAAAATATCAAACATACACAATGGAGCTTGAAGATATTCCTTTGGATGTAGGCTATATGTCAGAGAAAATCACCCTCTCTACACTCGATGCAAAAGCTTTGGATGTAGGTGGACACAATGGTGCGACCCAACTTCTCATCAGCCTACCGTTTCTCAATAGTGACACGATAGAAGAGCTTCAAAAGATAGATGCCCTTCTACCACAAGGGGGTGAGCATGAAGTGCAAACGACACTTATTCTCGCACATCCACCCCAAGAGAGTGTAGAGTTTGAAAAGATACGTATCGCTATTGATAGTGAGGGGGAGTTTGGCGATATGTATGCCTTTCGCCTTTGTGGTGAACCTTTTGATAGTGCGCTTGCAAAAACGATCACTCTCATATCAAAAGACGGTGCCCTCTTTTATGATGAGATCTGCCAAGATCTCCTAGATAGCTTTGACCTTGACAAACTCTATCTAAAAATAGCCGCTGCACAAAACTGTTATACGGGGTCGGGGTGTCATTAGGGTTTTAATAAGACCTTCTTAGAACACTTTATGCAAAACACCTTTTAACTAATAATTAAAAGGTTTTGTGATGCAAACACAATCTATCCAAGAGACTATCCAGACGATTAAAAAAGAGCTACGAAACCAAAGCACTGTGCCCTACTTTGGGCTAGGGATCTTTTATGATACTAAAACCAAAGAGGGTGAGCAGATGCCGTATGACTCTGACTCGATGATACTTATGATGAACAACGGTAGAGAGATGAGCCAGAGGTTGATGTTTGAGTATTCACGTGCTGCGATGCACCTTGAACAGCGTCGCGGGGTCGAGTATATCACCCAGCTCACTAATCATATCTATACAAAAGAGTATGAGCCTACAGCCCTACAAAAAGCGATACTCGATATGCAACCGCGCTACATCATAGATACCAACCGCGATCCAAAACTCCAAGAGCTTTTAGCCTATGAAGAGCACTGTATCATCCTTGGTAAGGCACGTATCATGGCAGATAAAAACCGCTATGAGGTCTATGAGTGGGATCTTGAAAACAAAAAATACTTCCTCGTCGATGATGAAGTACTTGGTGAAGCGAAGAAAATTCTCTTTAAGCCTATGGGTTCAACTCTCCCTGAGCCTAACTTTATCATCTCTGATGCAGATTATGTCGATTGGCTCACCGAAGCGATGGGTGGATTTGCCGTACCTCCAATACTCAAAAGCTACCGAAAGGCGAAAAAATATCTCTTTATGGGAACCTACTTTGATAGAGATACCGACAGAATGGTCGCCAATGAGCTCACAATGGATCTCGAAGGTGGCTATTTCATTAGCGATCAAGAGCTCGGCAAAAAAGAGAAAAAGTTTGTTGAAAAACATAATCTAGAACTCATTCCTCTCTCACTCGAAGCGTTTTGTGAAGCGTTTATCTCATAAATAAAGGACTATGCTATGCCAATAATTCCAACCGTCAAAGACCGCTCCCCTAGAGGTGAGCGTTACTTTGATCTTTTTTCAAAACTTCTCAACGATCGTGTTATTATGATCACCGAACCGATTGATGATCATATGATGGGTGTGATCGTCTCACAGTTGCTTTATCTCGAAGCTGAGGATAGCTCTGAGCCTATTCATGTCTATATCAGTTCTCCAGGTGGCTCTGTCATGGCGGGGCTTGCAATTTTAGACACGATGGCACTTATCAATGCGCCTGTGCATACCTATGCGATGGGGATGGTCGCATCGATGGCGGCAGTGCTCTTTACATGTGGAGAAAAAGGGCATCGCTATATTATGCCCAATGCAGAGATCATGATCCACCAACCTTTAGGTGGTACAAGTGGGCAAGCAAGCGATATCGAGATCCAAGCTCAACACATACTCTCACTCAAAAAACGACTCTATAAGATCCTCTCAAAAGCAACAGGACAACATGTACGCACTATAGAGAAACAAAGCGATAGAGACAACTATTTTGAAGCCAAAGAGGCAATAGAGTTTGGGCTGGCAGACAAGATCATAGAGAAAAAGGATGCGCAATGAGTCAAGAGAAACAGTGCTCTTTTTGTGGGCGTAAACAAAGTGAAGTCAAAAAGATGTTCTCTTCAGAACTCACCCATATCTGTAACGAATGTGTCACGACCTGCGGCAATATCTTACAAAAAGAGCTGCGTTATGAACAAAACGAACAACTCCACCAAGAGTTGCCAAAGCCTGACAAAATTGTAGAATTTTTAGACAAATATATCATAGGGCAAGAGGATGCGAAAAAAGTGCTCTCTGTCGCTCTTTACAACCACTATAAGCGGATAGAAAGTCCTATATATAATGGTGTAGAGCTTGAAAAGAGTAACATTTTATTACTCGGACCTACAGGAAGCGGAAAAACCCTCCTCGCAAAATCACTTGCGCGCATCATGCATGTCCCTTTTGCGATCGCTGATGCCACAGCTCTGACCGAAGCAGGCTATGTGGGTGAGGATGTAGAGAGTATTCTCTCGCGTCTCTTGGCCGCGGCGAACTATGATCTTGAGCTTGCTCAAAGAGGGATCGTATATATTGATGAGATAGACAAAATAGCGCGAAAAGCGGAATCTTCGACCATGGGGCGTGATGTCTCTGGTGAGGGGGTGCAACAAGGCTTACTCAAGATATTAGAGGGTGCCGAGGTGTACGTGCCACTCAAAGGGAGCCGCAAAAACTCTACAACCGAGACGGTGCTCTTTGATACCAAGCATGTTCTTTTTGTGTGTGGTGGGGCT
Source organism: Helicobacteraceae bacterium (assembly GCA_021163845.1). GTDB lineage: Bacteria > Campylobacterota > Campylobacteria > Campylobacterales > Sulfurimonadaceae > Sulfurimonas. The sequence goes on from JAGGTH010000026.1 coordinate 14,489, forward strand.
TTTGTGGGGCTTGTGGCTGATAAACATACCAAAAAGACAAATAAGGTTGGGTTTGACTCGGTCACAAAAGCAGAACTGCAAGAGAAAAAGATCGATCAAAAAGCACTCGTGCATTATGGAATCATCCCTGAATTTATCGGGCGTATCCCTGTGATCGCACAGCTTCGTGAACTTAACCTTGAACAGATGGTAAAAATACTCAAAGAGCCTGATAATGCCCTTATCAAACAGTTTCAAGCTCTCTTTGAGATGGACGGAATTGCCCTAGAGTTTGAAGACAAAGCACTCGAAGAGATAGCGGCTACAGCGATAGAAAAAGGAGTAGGCGCCAGAGGTCTTCGCGGGATACTCGAAGAGATCATGCTTCCACTTCAATTTAGCTGTCCTTCAGAGGAAAATCTAGAACGATGCATCATCACCGAAGCACTTGTCAAAGACCCAAAAAACAAAGCGATACTCAGCTACAAAAAAAAGAAAAAAACAAAAACAACAAAGGATGCCCAATGAGAGTCTATTTAGATAACAATGCTACAACAAAGATCGATCCCTTAGTAAAAGTAAAGATGCAACCATTTTTTGAGGATCTGTATGGAAATCCAAACTCACTCCATCAGTATGGAATAGAGGTGCGCCCTGCCCTCAACGAGGCACTTGGAAGTATGTATGATGCCTTAAATGCACCCGATGAAGATGACATCATCATCACATCCTGTGCGACAGAGAGTAACAATGCCGTACTCAAAGGGATCTTTTTCAAATATATTTTGAACAACCCTGAGAAAAACCATATTGTCACTACCGCTGTAGAGCACCCTGCCATTTTAGACACCCTTTTATTCTTGCAAGAGTATGGTGTGGATGTCACTTTTGTGGATGTGGATGAAGATGGAGGGATAAGCCCAGAAGCTATCAAAAATGCGATCACAGATAAAACTATCTTGATCTCAATGATGTGGGCGAATAATGAAACGGGGATGATCTTTCCTATCAAAGAGGTGAGCGAGATCGCTAAAGAGAAGGGAATTTTATTTCATAGCGACGCTGTACAAGCGATAGGAAAACTCAAGGTTGATCTCAGTGATGTGGATGTAGATTATCTCACATTCTCAGCACATAAGTTTCATGGACCAAAAGGGATCGGTGGGCTTTATGTCAAAAAAGGTAAAAGCCTTCCAAATCTCCTTCATGGTGGAGAACAGATGGGTGGCAAACGTGCAGGAACGCTCAATGTCGCCTATATAGTGGGGATGGGGCTTGCAATGAAGCAAGCGGCAAACCACGTAGAGGTGATGGATACAAAAGTGCGAGCTCTACGAGATAAGCTCGAAGATGCGATCGCGAAGATTCCTGATACTATCATCGTAGGAGAGCGCGCAAAACGTACACCCAATACGATCCTCGTTTCTCTACGTGGTATAGAGGGCGAATCGATGCTTTGGGACTTGAATCGTGCAGGTATTGCCGCTTCAACTGGGAGTGCATGTGCATCAGAGTCACTCGAAGCTAACCCTATTATGACCGCTATAGGGAAAGGTCCAGAGCTTGCCCATACAGCGATGCGTCTAAGCCTCTCACGCTTCACAACAGAAGATGAGATCGACTACACGATCGAGGTATTTACAAAAGCGGTGGAGAGACTACGAAGCATCTCTTCAAGTTATGCGTATACGAATATCGCATCGTAAACTCGCTTATTTAAGAAGATTCTCTATCCTTTTTTGAAGTGGTGGATGGGAGCTAAAAAGCTCCATCACTCCACCTCCGCTGATCCCAAAGGCTGCCATCTCTTTTGGGAGGGGTGGATTATCTTTGAGGCTCTGAAGTCTTTGCAGGGCTGCTACCATTTTATGTGTCCCTACAAGATGCGCACTCGCCTCATCAGCGCGAAACTCACGATAGCGGCTAAACCACATCACAATGATACTTGCTAAAACTCCTAAAACCATCTCAGCGATAAAAACTGCAGCATAATATCCTATGCCATAACCATTACGCGATTTAAATACTGCTTTATCGACAATATTTCCAACAATACGTGCCAAGAAGATCACCAGGGCATTGATCACCCCTTGAATGAGTGAGAGTGTCACCATATCCCCATTTGCGACATGCCCTATCTCGTGTGCGAGCACCCCTTCTATCTCATCATGACTCATCACTTGCATCAGCCCTGTTGAGACTGCTACAAGGGCATCGTTTTTATTCCATCCTGTTGCAAAAGCGTTGGGTGTGCCCTCATAGATCCCAAACTCAGGTGTTTTGATCCCCGCTTTATAACTGATCTCAGAGACTTTTTGATAGAGCCATTGGATCTCTTTATCATGAATATCCTTTGGATCTACAATGCGCACACCCATCGATTTTTTTGCCATCCATTTGGAGATAAAGAGTGAAAAGAGACTCCCACCCATCCCAATGAGAAGAGCAAAACCAAAGAGCGAAGAGTAACCACTCCCCATTGTATGGTCAAGCCCCAAAAGTTTTGTGGTCAAAAGTAAAACTGCCATCACGGCTAAGTTTGTCAGTAAAAACAGTACGATTCTCATAATAATTTCTCCTTATTTTTTAAAGAGATATTTTACACCTTTATTTTAAATTTTATAGAACTAAAGTTGCAATATGTCAGAAAATATTTCAAAATAAGGATCAAACAATGTC
>JAGGTH010000051.1 GCA_021163845.1 Helicobacteraceae bacterium
ACTAAGATATGGACAGGAGCCTTTGGATTGATATCATGAAACGCAAGAAAATCATCATTTTCTAAAACAATATTTGAAGGGATCTTTTTGTTGACCAATTTGCAAAATAAGCACATATATTTTCCTTGTTTTTGGATAATTGTATCATAGAAAATTGAATTTATGATTGTAAATGAAGCTATATATAAATAATAATTGACTATAATCGCCTAGCTTAAAATCCTACAAAATAATTTTTGTTAGGTATATTCTAAAGAATGGAGACTCTATTTGAAAGAGTGGTATGATGCAATTAAAGAAGCACAGAGTGTTGAAAAACTTGAAGAGATTCGTATCTCTGTGTTTGGAAAAAAAGGTGTTTTAGCAGCTGAATTTGCAAAGATGAAAAGTGCAGTGAATGAAGAAAAAGCACAACTCGCAAAAGAACTCAATACACATAAAGCGGCCTTGACGGATGAATTGACACAAAGAAAAGTAGTTCTTCAAACCTTAGAGTTAGAAGCGAATATGAAAGCAGAAGCGATCGATGTTTCTCTTTATCGCGCAAAGTGTCAATCAGGTGGGCTTCACCCCGTAATGGAGACGATGGATAGGATTATCGAGTACTTTGTAGCGATGAACTTTGCTGTCAAAACTGGAAACATGCTCGAAGATGATTTTAACAATTTTGAAGCACTCAATCTACCAAAGTACCATCCAGCTCGTGATATGCAAGATACTTTTTACTTTAAAGATGAGATGTTACTTCGTACACACACCTCTCCGGTGCAGATCCGTACGATGATGGCGAATAAGCCACCGATCCGTATGATCGCTCCTGGTGCTGTGTTTCGTCGTGATTATGACTTGACCCATACACCGATGTTTCACCAAGTTGAGGGTCTGCTCGTGGATGAAGAGGGAAAAGTCTCTTTTGCAAATCTCAAATTCATTTTAGAAGACTTTTTAAAATATATGTTTGGGGATGTAGAGGTGCGTTTTCGCCCTTCATTTTTCCCTTTTACAGAGCCATCTGCTGAGGTAGATATCTCTTGTGTTTTTTGTAAGGGTGATGGTTGTCGTGTATGTTCTAAGACAGGCTGGTTAGAGGTCTTGGGATGTGGAATCGTAGATCCAAATGTATTTGACGCTGTTGGATATAAAAATGTAAGCGGGTATGCGTTTGGTTTAGGTGTAGAAAGGTTTGCAATGTTGATTCATCATATTGGTGACTTGCGCTCACTCTTTGAGGGTGATATAAAATTACTGGAGCAGTTTCAATGATAGTTACTAGAAGCTGGCTGAGTGAATGGATCGATCTTAGCGGTATCACAACAGATGACCTTGTAAAAACACTCAACTCTATTGGTCTTGAAGTAGATCGTGTACACAAGTATGAGATCCCTGCGAAGATCATCTTTGGGCGTGTACTTGATTGTGAAAAACACCCTGATGCGGACAAGTTAAATGTCTGTAAAGTAGATATCGGAACAAGTGTGCGCCAGATCGTTTGTGGAGCATCGAATGTTCGCACAGGCTTGGATGTAGTGGTTGCAACGATTGGTGCTGTAATGCCAAGTGGACTTGTAATCAAACCTGTCAAACTTCGTGGTGTTGAGAGCGAGGGGATGATCTGTTCAGCGAGTGAGATTGGACTAGAAGATTGCCAAAGCGGTATCATCGAACTTGATAAAAGTGTTGGTTCTTACGAACTTGGCCAAGAACTTTGCACTAACCCTACTTTTAATGATGACCTTATCGAGATCGAGCTTACTGCAAACCGTGGAGACTGTCTTAGTATTCGCGGGATTGCAAGAGATCTCAGTGCTGCACTTGGACGGGACCTTAAAGAGAGAAATACTGAAGATAGCAATGATGATAGACGTATCGGAATTGGGCGAATCCTCTCCTTGACACACGAGAAAGATCTCCATGTCAATCTTCGCTACAAAGCAGTAGATCTTGAGAATCTCTCACTTCCATTTGTTGTAAAACTACGTTTAGCACAGATCGAGGAGAAAAGAGAAACAGATATAGAGTCTCTTATGCTTTATGCAACGCACAGTAGCGGGGTGATTTTACGTGCTTATGATTATAGTTTCTTCTGTGATAAAGAGGAAACGATGGCAAAAGTGGAACTCAGTGAAGATGAAAATGGTTATGCGATCATCGGTTCAAAAGAGAAAGCTTCTACGATAGGGATCATTCAAGAGGATGATTCAAAAGTCAAATATGATAAGGGTACAGTTCTTATTGAAGCGAGTTATATTCCACCTGATATTATCTCCAAACAGATGTTTGTGAACAAAATACCTTCTGGACCAATGTACTATAGAACATCTCGTGGAAGTGAACCTGAACTCAATCAAGGACTTGACTTTTGTCTCAATGTCTTAGAAGAGAACTCTGAGTCTTCAATCTATGGTGGAACGATCGAAATCAGTGATAGTTACGATGAAAAAGTTGTAAGTGTTACAAAAAAAGAGATCGATGCGATCATCGGTGCGACGATAGAAAAAGCAAAGATCACGAAGATACTCAAAAATCTCGGGTTTAATACTTCAAAATCTCAGGCAGATACTTTTGTGATCACAGTACCTAGATTTCGTCACGACATTGTCAATAAGCAAGATATTATTGAAGAGATCGTACGTATGATCGGGATCGATAATATCCCCTCAAAACCTTTTGTATTTACAGAAGCAAATAGATTTGAAGATGATTATTTTCTCTTTAAGAAAAAGCGCTTCTTTCGACACAAAGCTGCAAGCTGTGGTTTTTTTGAGAGTGTTCATTTTGTATTTGATGAGAAAAAAGTGCTCAATGGCTTTGGTTTTGAAACAACACAAGAAGATTTGGAACTTCTTAATCCGATCGTCAATACACTCGATACACTTCGACCAACATTGATTACAGGTTTACTCAAAGCGGCGTCTCAAAACAAAAAGAATGGCTATGCAAGTGTCAGACTTTTTGAAGTGGGTTCGGTGTTCTCCCCTTTAAGAGAGGAGAGTTTAAAAATGGGCTTACTCTTTAGTGGAGACAAGGAACAAGAGTCTCTTTTAAATGGTGGAAAGCCTTCTTTGATCGATTTTGGAACCTTTGTACAAAAAGTAGCGGATGTTATTGGTGATTTTGAACTCCAAGAGTATGAGACAAAACATTCACTCTCACATCCGTATCAATCGGCGCAAATTCTTATCGCTGGAGAAGTGGCAGGGGAGCTTTTTAGACTTCACCCAAATGTTGAAGAGAGTTATGACCTTGAAGCGACCTATATTTGTGAGCTTGATTTTACAAAGATACCATTTACGCTTAAAAAAGCAAAAAGCTATTCAAAATACCAAGCTTCTTTTAGAGATCTGAGTGTCATCATTCCAAGAGAGATGCGTTTTTCTCAGCTTCAAGCTGTGATCGATGCTCTAGAGAATGAAGAACTTATTCGATACTATCCAGTGGATAGATACACCGATGCAAGTCTTGGCGAAAATATAAGTCTTTCGATCCGTTTTGTACTTCAATCGCAAGAAAAAACATTGCAAGAGGAGGATATAACCTCTACTATGGATGCAATTTTAGAAGCATTCAAAACAAACTTAGGTGTAGGTCTGAGATGAAAAATGTAAAAGTATCGCCTTGTAGTTCGTTTCATATCACTATTGCAGATATTGCAAGTGATAAGTCGATCTCACACCGCTCTGCAATGTTTGCGATGTTGGCTTCAGGTGAGAGTGTTGTAACAAACTTTTTACGTGCTGAAGATACGATGAATACACTTAATATCGTCAAAAATCTTGGTGCAAAAGTAGAAGATGATGGGGAGACGATCCGTATCAGTTCAGAGGGGATACAAGAGAGTTTTGAAGTGCTTGATTGTGGTAACTCTGGAACGGGTATGCGCCTTTTTTGTGGACTTTTAAGCTCTGCAAATGGTCATTTTGTGCTCACTGGAGATGAATATCTTCGTCGTCGTCCGATGAAGCGTGTTACCGCTCCTCTGCAAGATATCGGTGCAAAACTTGATGGTCGCGCACATGGAGATCTCGCCCCTCTGAGTATTCGTGGAGCATCTTTGCGTGCTTTTGATTATGAGAGCAAGATCGCATCCGCTCAAGTAAAGAGTGCTATGATCCTTGCAGCACTACGTGCAGATGGTGTTTGTACGTACCGTGAGCCAGAACTCAGTCGTGATCATACAGAGCGGATGTTACATGGGATGGGTGCAGATATTAAAGTAGAGGGTCTCAAAACAACGATCACTCCACTTAAAGAACTTCTCTCACCCTTGCATATACGCGTACCAGCAGATCCTTCAAGTGCTTTTTTCTTTGCTGTTGCTGCGGCGATCACGCCTGCTTCGGATGTAGTACTTCAAGGGGTGACACTCAACCCTACACGTATCGAAGCTTTTAAAGCGCTCGAGCGTATGGGTGCGGATATAGTGTATGAGCTCAAAGAGGATAAATATGAGCCTGTGGGTGATATTCATGTAAAATATGCACCACTTCATGCGATCACTGTAGAGGAAAATATCTCTTGGCTTATCGATGAGCTTCCTGCACTCTCGATCGCTTTTGCATGTGCGAGTGGTACAAGTGTTGTTAAAAATGCCGAAGAGCTTCGAGTCAAAGAGAGTGATAGAATCTCTACTGTGGTCAATGGTCTTCGTGCTTGTGGCATAGAGGTTGATGAGGTGAATGATGGCTATTCAGTAATAGGATCAGAGCTTCAACCAGCTGTGATCGAGAGTCATGGAGACCATAGAATAGCGATGAGTTTTCTTATCGCGGGTCTTCGCTGTGGTATGGAAGTAAACGATGTTGAGTGTATCAATACATCTTTTCCAAACTTTTTTGAGATCCTTTCACAACTTACAAAGTTTGAGTAGATATGAAAATACAGCTTGCTGAAAATTACGGATTTTGTTTTGGTGTTAAGCGTGCGATCAAGATCGCTGAAGAGAACAAAAACTCTTCAACTTATGGTCCACTGATCCATAACTCCAAAGAGATCGAGCGTCTTGAAAAAGATTTTAAAGTGGGTCTCACAGATGATTTTAGAACCTTTGCTAAAGGGGATAAAGCTGTTATTCGTACCCATGGAATCCCCAAAAATGAACTTGAAGCTTTGCACAAAAATGGTGTGGATGTAGTTGATGCAACGTGTCCTTATGTGACAAAGCCCCAACAGATCTGCCAAGAGATGAGTGAGGCTGGATACGATATCGTGATTTTTGGAGATGATACACATCCAGAGATCAAAGGTGTAAAAAGTTACGCAACTCATGGTGCTCATGTTGTTTCCTCCGCAAAAGATCTTGAAGATATCAAGCTTTCTGAAAAAGTGGCACTTGTGGCACAAACAACGCGAAAAATAGATGAATATATGGATGTAGCATCTTATTTGATCGCACGTCATAAAGAGGTACGCATTTTTAATACGATCTGTAACGCTACTTTTGAGAATCAAGACGCCGTAAAAAAACTTTCCAAAGAAGCGGATGTAATGATCATTATTGGTGGGAAAAACTCTTCTAATACAAAGCAACTCTTTAGTATCTCTCAAGATAATTGCGTAGATAGTTATCATATAGAAGATGAAAAAGATTTGGATTGTGCATGGTTTGAGGGTAAATCTTTATGTGGCATCAGTGCGGGAGCTTCTACACCTGATTGGATTATTCAAAATGTTATCAAAGCGATCCAAGAAAACTGTCTAATTCAAAATTGAAGGGTAGATTAATCTAAAAATAATCAATATTTAGGTACAATTGCCACAATTTTTATGTAACAAGAGGATAGGTAATGGCGTTCGATAACGAATCATTTGAAGAAGAGAGTTTTGCAGAGCTGTTTGCAGAAAGCGAAAAACAGCAGGAAACAAGTCGCATCGTAGAGGGTGAGATTGTTGAGATCCAAGCGGATGAGAATAGAGCATTAGTAGGTATTGGCGATAAGCTAGAAGGTATTATTAGTTTAGATGAGATTCGTGATGAAAACGGAGAACTAAAGTTTAATACTGGTGATAAAATTAAAGTTATGACAATGGGGTACTATAATGAGCGTCCTAAAATTTCATACAAAAAAGTTTTAGAGCAACAAAAAACTATTGATTTTATAGATGCGCATAAAGACAACTTCGAAGAATTGATTATTGAGGGTGTTATCACAAAGAAAAATCGTGGTGGATATGTGGTAGAAGCAGATGATATTGCTTTCTTTATGCCACGTTCACTTGCAGCTTTCAAAGACACAGACGATGTGATCGGTCGCAAGATCAAAGCACAAGTTATCAAGATCGATGAAGCGGAAAATTCAATCGTAGTTTCTCGTCGTAAACTTTTTAACGAAGAGCGTAAAAAGAAAAAAGAGATCATCGATAAATTGATGGAAGATGATGCAATCATCGAGGGAACTATCAAGAAGATCACAAGCTATGGTATGTTTGTAGATGTTGGTGGTGTTGATGGTCTCGTACACTACAATGAGATCAGCTACAAAGGTCCAGTAAATCCTTCTAAACTTTACAAAGAGGGTGATACTGTAACAGTAAAAGCGATCTCTTATGATAAAGACAAAAGACATCTTTCACTTTCAATCAAAGCGGTTCAAGAGGATCCTTGGGAAGAAGTAGAGAGCGAATTGGATGAGGGTGATACGATCACAGTTACTGTTTCAAATATCGAAGCATACGGTGTATTTGTTGATCTTGGAAACGATATCGAAGGTTTCTTACATATTTCTGAGATCACTTGGGACAAAAACGTTAAAAATCCAAACGATTATTTAACTGTAGGTCAAGAGATCGATGTAGAAGTGATCGAGATCAATCCTAAAACACACAAACTCCGTGTATCTTTAAAAAGACTTTTACCAAAACCATTTGATGAGTTTATGAAAAAACATAATGAAGGTGACGTTGTAACTGGTACGGTTACATCCCTTACTGATTTTGGTGCATTCGTAAAAATTGACGGTGTAGAAGGTCTTTTACATAATCAAGATGTATCTTGGGATAAAGCTGTAAAATCAAAAGATATCTTAAATGTTGGTGATGAAGTAGAAGTAAAAATTGCGAAGATCAATAAAGAGGATCAAAAGATCTCTTTAAACCGTAAAACACTTTTAGAGAGCCCAATTGATACATTCGCTACGAAACATAAAATAAACTCAGTTATCAAAGGAACTATCCGTGATATTAAAGAGTTTGGTGTATTCGTATCACTTGAAGATGGTGTAGATGCATTGATCCGTGATGAAGATTTAGCACCACTTGTAAAAGAGGAGTTAGAGCCAGGTCAAGAGATCGAAGCTGCTATCGCTGTAATTGATACAAAACGTGATCGAATTCGTCTTTCTGTGAAAAAGTTAGACTACATTAAAAATCAAGCACTTCTTGAAGAGATCAATGATACTGCATCACACTCTTTAGGTGATTTGATCAAAGATAAATTTAAGTAAATAAAATGCAAAAGATACTAAAATGGTTCACTCCAGTGCTCGCACTTGGAGTAGCTATTTTTATTATCTTTTTTATTATCTCTATAAACTCTCATGAGCGTATAGAAGATCCAAAACCACTTGTGCTAAAAACAGATGTTGTTCAAGGTGCACCAAAGACAAATTGGTTGAGCCATTTTTCTCAATCTGAAAGATTAGGCTATTTTTATCCAGTCAACGAAGTTTATGTGAAACTTGACCTTGATGAAAAAATAATTAAAAAGACTACCTATAAGCTATCTGCCCCGATTTTAGACCCCTACCAGCTGTTTTGTTTAAAAGAGGAACTAAGCCATCATGGGTTAAAATACTTTCTCAAACGTGAGGAAAAATCGGTCGAGTTACTTATTTTTTCAAAAGATATTAACAAGTTGAATTCATTAGTTAAAGTATTGAAAAATTATCAAATTTTGGCAACAATAAAGCCGTATAAAGAGGATGTATAATGCAAAAACACACAGTTGTAGTATGTGACCATATTCATGAAGCTGGTCTTGAAATGCTTCGTAATGATGAAAATATTAACTTCATTATGGCAGCAGATGAAGATAAAGTAAAGTTGTTAGATATTATCGCTGATGCGGATGTAGCAATCACGAGAAGTTCAACGGATGTAGATGAAAAATTTATTGCTGCGGCAAAAAATATGAAAGCTATCGTTCGTGCAGGTGTAGGTGTAGACAATGTGGATATCCCAGGATGTTCAAAAGAGGGAATCATCGTAATGAACGTACCAACTGCAAATACAATCGCAGCGGTAGAACTTACAATGGCACATATGCTCTCTTGTATGAGAATGTTCCCATACTCTCACGATCATCTCAAAAATCAACGTATCTGGAAAAGAGAAAAATGGTATGGGTATGAGATGAAAGGTAAAAAGCTTGGTGTGATCGGTTTTGGTAATATTGGAAGCCGTGTTGCAAAACGAGCAAAAGCTTTTGAGATGGATATCGTAGCGTATGATCCATATATCAATCCATCAAAAGTAACTGATCTTGATATGACGTACACAAAGAACTTTGAAGATATTTTAGCATGTGATATCATCACGATCCATACACCAAAAAACCAAGAGACTATTGGTATGATCGGTGAGGCTGAGATCGCAAAGATGAAAGATGGTGTAGTTCTTATCAACTGTGCTCGTGGTGGTCTTTATGATGAAGAAGCACTTTATAATGGGCTTACATCAGGAAAGATCCGTTTTGCAGGGATCGATGTTTTTAACAAAGAACCAGCAACAGATCATCCACTCTTAGATCTTGATAATGTGACAGTTTCTCCTCACCTTGGAGCAAATACGTTTGAGTCTCAATACAATATCGGAACACAAGCAGCGCAAAATGCGATTGAGGCGGCAAAAGGGATAGCATATCCACACGCGATGAATTTACCAATTGATGAGAGTAAAATACCTTCTTTTGTAAAACCATTTTTGGAGATGGGGCAAAAGATCGGTTTCTTAGCATCTCAGATCAATAAATCTCAAATCTTGGCTATTAAAGTGAGTGGACAGGGTGCTATCTCTGAGTATGTAGATTCTCTCTCAACTTTTGTTGCAGTGGGTGCAATGAGTGAGACAAGCGGTGACACGATCAACTATGTCAATGCTGATTTTATTGCTCAAGAAAAAGGGATCAAGATAGAGTCAGAATCTCTTGTTGAGTCTTCTGTGTTTAAAAATCTTATTACGATAAAGCTTACAACTGCAGAGGGTGCAACAACTATATCTGCTACAATCTTTGATGATAATATCCAAAGAATTGTAGATATTAATGGTTTTGATATTGAAGTAGGGCTCAAAGGGCATATGATATTCTTTAAGAATACAGATGTTCCGGGTGTCATTGGAAGTGTAGGAACAATATTAGCTAATAATAATGTGAATATTGCAGACTTCTCACTTGCGCGCAATGATAAGTCACAAGCACTCGCTGTGATTTTAGTTGACAGTGGTGTGAATGAAAAAACACTGAAAGAACTCTCCTCTCTTGAAGCTTGCCTTAGCGTAAACTACGCACGTTTATAACAAAATTTGAGACACCCTGTGGTGTCTCTTAAGAATCAATTCGTTACCATTGAGTTATATATCAAAGGTAACTCATGATTCTTACTGAAAAGAATATACTCAAGTTTATTGTTTTTGCTCCTCTTATCACCGTTCCTTTCATTGCCTTTTTGATTGCATATTTTATTTTAACTCGTAATCACGATAATTTTCAAACAACAATAAAGAGCCTTCAAAAAGATCTTATTGTTGTAGAGAAAAAAAAGGTACAAGCGAAGGTAGAGAGTGTGATCGATCTTGTTAAATATCGCCAATCTATTATCAAAGAGGAGCTTAAAAATAGAGTTAAAGATCGTGTTTATACCGCTTATAACGTGGCACATTCAATACATCAACAATTTAAAGGTAAAAAGTCAGATGAAGAGATAAAAAAGCTTATAGTAAGTGCTCTAAGGCCCCTGATCTGGAATAATGCAGAGAGTTTTATTTGGATTCTAGATTTTCAAGGGGTCTCTTATTTAGCGCCCGAGTATTTAAGACATCTTGAGGGAAGATCGTGGATAGATATTCAGGGCGCATCTGGGGAGTACGTTATCCAAGAGGAGATCGCTTTTTGCCAAGCTCACCAAGAGGGCTTTTTTTGGAATACCTTCACAAAACCCAATGATCCCACTATGCAACAACATGAACAGTTGGTATATCTTAAAGCTTTTGATGATTATAACTGGTATATGGGATCGGGAGAATATCTTCAAACTGCTGCACAGATATCAGATAAAGAACTTTTGAATTCGATCCAAAAAATTGGTGAACATGGAAGCTCTTATATCTTTGTCTTGGATAGTGATTTGAGTATTTTGCTCAATACATCCATAAATAAAACTCCCCACGCTAATACACAAAATGTTTTAAAGAAGATCGAGACCCTTTTGGCAAAACAAGAGTCTGGCTTTATAGAATATGAATGGATCAATCCAGTAACACAAAAACAAGAACAAAAATACTCCTACATCCAAAGAGTCCAAAAAGATGGCTGGATAATAGGGAGTGGATTTTACGCCTCAGAGATTCAAACAGTTGCTAAAATTCAAATTAAAACTCTTGAGGGAGAATATAATAAAGAGACGCGTTATCTTCTTGTTTTGAGTGCTTTTTTTATTCTGATCTCTTTTGTAGTATCTTATATATTGCATATCTATATTAAAAAGATTTTACAGCGCTATGAGATAGATATTCTTGCTAAACAAAAGGCTCTTAGAAAACTCAATCAAAGTTTAGAAGCAAAAGTACAGTCTCGCACAAAAGAGTTAGAAGAGAGTACCAAGCAACTCCAAGAGCTGGCACACAAAGATTCTCTTACATCTATCGAGAACCGATATTCGATTATGAAGACTCTTGAATCTGAGATAGATCGAGCAAAAAGATATAAGACCAAGCTCTCTGTTGTGATGTATGATATCGATCATTTTAAAGATATCAATGATACCTATGGGCATGATGTGGGGGATGATATCTTGATCGCTTTGACTCAACTTGTCAATCAAAATTGCCGTGAAATAGATTTTTTAGGACGCTATGGTGGGGAGGAATTTTTGATCATTATGCCAAATACTTCACGAGAGGAAGCAAAAGAGTTTGCTCATCGTATTCGTCTTGTTGTGCAAAATCATTCCTTTAAGATTATAGGAAAACTCACGATCAGTTTGGGGCTTATTGAATACAGAGAGGGTGAAGAGATCAAAGAACTTTTTAAACGTCTTGATATACTTTTATATAAGGCTAAAAATGGAGGAAGAAATAGACTCTGCAGCGATGATGAAACAGAGGATATTTTTTAACTCTACATCCCAAGGATGTAGAGGGTTTATGGTTCGTAGATAGAGACTTTCTCTTTATCATGAAAATCAAAGTGGCGTTCTAGATCTGCATTATACAAAAGAACAGGCACAACAATGAGCGAAGCGATAACCGCTGCAACTGTTCCAAAAATAAGAGCCACACCAAGTCCTCCAAATACCGCATCTCCTGCAAGGAGGGTCGAAGCAAGGATGATCGCTGCAGCTGTTAAGAAGATAGGTTTTGCACGTGTTGTGGCCGCATAAGCGATAGCTTCTGCTTTGTACATCCCTTTGTCGCACATCAGTGACTTTGTAAAGTCAATAAGTAAGAGGGAGTTTCTTGAACTAATCCCAATAAGAGCAATAAAACCTATGAGTGAAGTCGCTGTGAGGAAAAATGTATCATGTGTGAAAAGATCCATGATCCAGTGTCCTACAATAACTCCGATGATAGATAAAAAGGAACCAAGTAAAATAATTCCACTGAGTGTATAACTTTTATAATACACTACCATAAGTAAAAAGATGAGAATAAGTGCAGCAATAAATGCAGCTCCGAGTTCTACGAAAGTGTCCAGTGTTACTTCCATCTCCCCATCCCACTTGAGCTGATATATCTCATTATTTTGTTTCTCTTTGAATTCGAGATTAAATAAGCCAGTTTTACGGATATCGTAGTGCTCTGAGAGAGACTCTAAGATAGTATCACGCGCTTGCATGAGAGGATACACCTGAGAAACCATATCCGTTTCTGCAACAACATTTGTCATTTTATGTAGGTTCTTACTCATAATCATAGGGTTTGATTTTTTTGCCACCAAGGTGACAAGTTCAGTCAGAGGGATCATCATCCCTGATGGATTCATAAGTTTGAGCGAGGAGAGTTTCATCTCTATAGCTCTTTTATCTTTGTTAGAAAACTTTTTTGTTTCAGTACTGAGTGTCAGAAAAATTGGGATCTGATCATTGTAAAGGTCAGAATTTTTTACAGCGATCTGCATCCCTTCAAAAGCGAGGTAGATAATGTCATTGAGTTGTTTTACATTGATGCCAGATTTTGCAGCTTTCACACTATTTACACGAATCTCAAAAGTATCATAGATATCATCTTGCATAATATCTACATCCACAAGTCCCGAAGTATTTCTAAAGATATCTGCTATTTTTGTAGAGAGTTTTCGTAAGCCCTCACTATCACTTCCATAAATCTCAGCGACGATGGCAGCGAGAACTGGAGGACCAGCAGGAGGTTCGACAAAAGAGATATTGGTATTTGGATAGATATTCTCGCAACTTTGCACGATCATCGGACGGATTCTTTGTACCATAAAATAGGATGGCTCTTCTCTATCATGTTTTTTTGTGAGATTGACAACGATCTCAGCTTCGTTCTCAGAGTTTTTAAAGTGTGAGCCTTTAATAAGCCCTGCAAAATCTAGAGGTGCACCCATCCCTAAAAAGACCTCGGTATCCAAGACCTCTTTTTCCCTTTGGATAAAGCCAACGACACAGTCTGTAACCTGCTTTGTTTGCTCTATAGAACTTCCATTGGCAAGGGATGTATAGATATTAAAAGTGTCATTGTTCTTTCCTGGAAGCATCTTTGCGAGTACCATCTTACTTGGCGCGATCATGAGTACTGAGAGGATAAACGCGATAAGCGTTCCAAAAAGAATAAGTTTACGTTTCGTCGAACTCTTGATAACGGTCAAAAGAAAATTTTCAAATTTTTGAAACATTAGTGTTTTTCTCCCTCTTTATGATCTGGTTTTTTGAGCATACGAAGTGCTAAATAGGGTGTGAATATATAAGCGACAAAGAGTGATGCGATAAGTGCAACGGGAACATTTGCAGGAATCGGCTTCATAAACTGTCCCATCATTTGTCCCACAAACGCCATAGGCACCATCGTCATAATAATCGCAAGCGTTGCGATATTTGTTGGTGGTCCGATCTCATCGGTTGCTTTGACCATAAGCTCTTCTGTTGTCTCAGTTTGTGACTCGATGGAGTGAAAATGTCTGTGGATATTCTCTATCACAATGATTGCTGCATCGACTAAGAGTCCAAGGGAGAGTAAAAAAGCAAAAAGGGTGATGCGATTGATCGTCTGCCCACTGAGATAGGCTACAAAGAGGGTGATAGCTAAGATCGCAGGAACTGTAAAGGTCACAATAAGAGATTCTCTCCAACCAAGCACAAAGATAAGCAAGATCGCGATAATAATGATCGATAAAACTAGGTGGAATACAAGTTCGTTGACCGCTTCATTGGCTCTTTCTCCATCATTACGCGTGATAACATAATTGATCCCATTTTCTGCAAGTACTTTTCTATAGCTTTCAAGCTCTGTTTTGACCGCATCTGCGATCACAACAGCATTGGTGCCTTGAAGCTTGGAGATCGTGAGTGTAACTTGTTCTTGAAGTGGAGTAAAAGAGCCATCCTTTTTTTGTATACTAATCGAAGCTGATTTGAAGTTTTGGATATCGTAAGAGTCAGAGATCTTCGCAATTTGTTTGAGATAAATTGGAGAGCCCATGTATTGAGCTACCATAATATCTCCGACATCCTTTGCACTCTCTATTGCATTTTTGACCCCTACCATCACGATCTCATTCTCTCTTGTTCTGTTCTTAACCGCGGGAACACTATAAGAGAGTGCTTGAACAGCTTGATGAATTTGCCCCATAGAGATGTTATAGCCTGAGAGTTTATGGAGATCCACCTCTATATTGAATTGATGGCGATTGCCACCCTTGAGTTCCGTTACGGCGACGTTTTCAAGCCCGTTAATATGGTGTTGAATATCTTTGACCCTATCATAGAGTTCTGTATTTTCTATCTTTGCATCATTGGAATAAAAAGCAACCGATACGATGGGGATGTCAACATCAATATCTAAAGGCTTGATGATAGGTTCCATCGCTCCTTTAGGAAGGATATCTGCATTTTGCATGATCTTATCATAGATCTTAAGGTTTGAATCCTCTTTTTCCTCACCGATGTAAAAAGCAGCATTCACCACACCCACATTGTCCATTGCCATACTTTGGATGTGTTCAACCCCTTTGACCTCTTTGAGTTTGCGTTCAAGAGGTTTGACGATCACTTTTTCGATCTCTGCAGCACTCGCCCCTGGAAGTGCAACGATCACAGTCGATCCACTCACGACCATTTGCGGGTTTTCCTCACGTGGCATCACCATAAGAGATATATATCCAATAGCAAGAAGAGATATTCCAAGAACGATGGTCAGAGGATTTTTCAAGAAAGCAAAAGCGAGCTTTCCTGAGATATCCTTTGGTTGATAGCTGTGCGTAGTACTCATATTTCTCCCTTTAGTCTATCTGTATCGTTGCATACATCCCTGGGTATACGGAATTGTTCTTGTTATTAAATGAGACCTTGATCTTAAAAGTGTGTGTCATTGGGTTTGAGCTTGGGATAATTGCACTTATTTTTCCTATCTGTGTGATACCGAGTGATGGGATATTGACAGTGACCTTTTTTCCATGTTTGATAAGTGTGAGGTTCCCCTCAGCTATCTCTGCTTCTATCTTTAGGTTTGTAAGATCAGAGAGGATGATCGCTGGCATTCCAGGCATCGCCATCTCACCCACTTTGATATTTTTTGCGATCACTACACCATCATTTGGTGCTTTGATATTGAGATAGCGGTATTGATTTTTGACTTCAGTGAGTCTTGCTTTTGCAATATTTGTCATATTTTCAAGGTTTTTTGCAGCAAGTTCAAGCTCTTCAACTTTATATTTAGCAACCATATCTTTTTCAAAAAGTCTTTTGTGACGATCAAGATTGAGACGCACATTTGTATATTGGTTTTCATACATCTGTAGAGCCGATTCTGCCTGACGTTTCGCAGAGTCGATCTCACGCGAGTCGATACTATAGAGCAGATCCCCTTTTTTGACATACTCACCCTCTGAGACATTTACATTCGTAACAAAGCCCATAAAGCGACTCGTGATCATCTTCTGATTGTCTGAGATGACACTTCCTGAGAGTGTAAGAGTTTCTGCAATGAGCGCGAGACTCAAGCTTAAAAGTAAGATTATCTTTTTCATTTAAAATTCTCCGTTTGCTAGTTTTTCAAGTGCGAAAATTCTTTCGTTTCTTTTGTTTTTGACCATTTGTAGTTCGAGTATCTTTTCAATCTGTTCAGACTGTTTGATGATAACATCACTCATAGAAGCAAGCTGCTCTTTGTAGCGACTCTCATAGTTCTCATAGATCTCATTTGCCAAAAGAAGCTCTTTTTCTAAAGAAGCTATCTCTGCATCAAAAGTCTTGATCTCTGTTTGGATCTCATCTACTTTGAGTGCGATCCCTTTTTTTGCTAGCTCTATTTGTGTTCTTGTTTTGAGACGCTCGATCTTTGATTTTTCAATCGCAGCACTATCGCTTCCCCCTTGAAAAAGATTCCAAGAGAGTCTTGCACCGATCGTGTAGGATTTATGATCTTCTGCATCACCCATAAAGGTATCATCTGCTGTTGATACTTCTGCAAAGGCGCCAAGTGTCGGATAATACGATGCTTGTGCGGCACTGAGCATATTCTCACGTATCTCAAGTCCTGTTTTTGCTCTTTTGATATCAATATTTTTATCGAGTATATCTTGTGTATCGATCTGTGGCATCGCTACATAGAAAGAGGGAGTGACGATATTGTCTACCTTGGTATTAAGTAAAAAACTGATGTAGTGGTACAAAAGCTCTTGGTTGGACTCCATCTGCAAGATAAATCTTTGTACATTTCCCTTTTTTGCTTGTACTTCCAAAAGATCGACTTTTTTTGCGTAGCCAACATCTATCATCTCTTTTGTAATATCTTCGAGTGTTTTGATATTGGTGAGGATCGTATTGAGGTTACGCACAGCTTCTTTTAAAAGCGCCATGTCGTAAAAACTTTTGCGTAGCTGATAGATCTGTTCGTTGATAAGCTGCTCTTTTTCTAAGCCCTTCATCTTTGTCATCGCATCCATAATTGAGACATAGCTACTTATAGCAAAACCTGTAAAGAGGGGAATTTCATACTTTAGCTTGGCTTGGAAGAAGTTTCGATAACCTGGGTAGTTGAGATCATTGGGTTGTGTTGCAAGAAGTGTCTGTCCAATACTTGGATCATTAGGATTTGATAAAAGAGTAGGCATTTGCGTTAAGAAATCACTAAATCCAAAATCACCAAAAGCAGCTTCGCGCCCTGCGAGTTTAAAACCAAATACATTGCCTGCATCATTGGAACGCGCAAAGTCTTGGATAAAGTCGAGCTTTCCAAAGTGCATCCCAAAAGCACCATTAGCATCTGCTTTGGAGATCGCAAGATCATAGTTGCTATTTTGTATCTCGAGGTTATTTGCTTTGAGTAAATTGAGTGCTTCATTAAGCGTCAATGCTTTTGATACAGTGATATCATAAGCATTGAGAAAAAGGGTGGCACCACACAAAAGAGAGAGTATTTTTTTCATCTGCTTTCACTCCAAAATTGATAATAATTTTAAGCTAGAATTATAACATCAATTTTACTTTAATATAATTAATGCATATAATATAAAGAGTAATATTAAATTTCCTCTAAAAACGTGTATAAGAAAATTCTATAATACTTCTTTAAGTAAATGTCATTAAAATTCGGTCATTATTTTATTTATAAAGAAGCGTTTATGGCTTATAATTGCCCCTTAACATTCAAAAAAGTGGGATCTCATATCTCTCGTTTGAGCTCTTTTTTGGTGAGTTCACTTATTGTCACCTATCTTGCTACATCCAATATTTATATTTTATAT
>JAGGTH010000005.1 GCA_021163845.1 Helicobacteraceae bacterium
TTGAACTTGTTGATGGTTATGGAACTGATGATATTATCGTGATTGAAGGGTTTAAGTTTACGAACTAATCCTCTTTTCTACTCGGCATCCTGCCGAGTAGTTTTAACTACTTTTTATACGCCACGCTTACAATTAACATATTCTTAACTTTATCATAAGCTGTAACAATACTGAAACAATAAGACTATAAAATCAATCAAGTTTAATAACATCCCCTTAAAAGTAGGAGTACCCTATGAAGCCAATTTGGTATTTTAGTGTTGCACTTTGTGCTTTATTTTTAGTTGCCTGTAACGATAGTGATTCAAATTCAAGTAAGCCACCTATCACTGATGAAGACAATACTCTAACACAAAATCCAAGCACTCTTAAAAATGTCTCAGAGTATCACGAGCGTATGCACGTATATAAACCCACCTCTAATTTTGATCTCGGAAGTTCACAAAAGATGGAAAACCATGAAGCAGTCGTCACCTCCATGTGCTACACTAAACATGAACAGCAATACAATCCTTGTTACGTTTGTCACCAAGATAAAAAAGAGGATGGACGAGCAAATTATATGCATGATGGAGAGTTGCAAAACGAATATGCATTTTCTGATATTGGAATGACAAATCAATGGGATAATCTCTTTATTGACCGAACAGAAAAAATAGCCCAAATTAGCGATGAGCAGATTAGCGAATATATAAATACTCAAAACTATACCGATCTAAAACCGATGTTGCTTGACAATAACTTTTCTGGCTATATCCCCGATCTAGCAAATTATCATCTTGGTGCTGATGCTTTTAATGCTGATGGTTTTGCCAAAGATGGCAGTGGATGGGTTGCGTTTAATTACAAGCCTCTTCCGAGTACTTTTTGGCCTGTCAACGGAAGCACTGATGATGTTTTGATTCGTCTTGATAAACCATTTCGTCAAAATAGTAATGGAGAGATGAGTGTAAGCGCCTACAAATTTAATCTTGCAATTGTTGAAGCGACCATTAAGAATCTTGAGCAAATTAGTGTGGATGACCTTGATGAAAACAGTGTAGGAGTTGATCTCAATGGGGATGGAACACTAGGTGTAGTACAAGAAATTAATCGTCCCCATTTTTATGTGGGTGGAGCAAACAATGTTCCAGTGGAGACTTTTTTATATCCGCAATATACCGAATTTTTACATACAGTGCGCTATATTGGTAGCACTGAGGGGGGAGAGATTTACAATGCGCCACGTATGAAAGAGTTGCGTTATATGATCAAAAACAAATCGTATCATGAAAGTTCACCTCTTGATAAAATGGAACTCTCCATTTTATATGATCTTGAGTGGCAAGAGAAATCTAAAGGATGGCTACCCCAATACAGTTCACTTTTAGAAAAAGGGATCGATAACAACTACGGTTGGTGGCTTCAAGGATTTATAGAGGATGCCAATGGAGAGCTTCGACCACAGACTTATGAAGAGACATTTTTTTGTATGGGATGCCACACAACAATTGGATCCACTATAGATCAAACCTTTGCATTCGCAAGAAAACCTGACGGAGCGCAAGGTTGGGGATATATTGACCTACGTAAAATGGTAGATACACCTAATATCGGTGAAGATGAGGGTGAGATACTGACTTATTTTAAACGTGTTGGTGGAGGTAATGAATTTAGAATTACCAACGATGTCCATGCAAAATTTTATGAAAACGGTACACTCAATGAAGAAAAAGTAAAAGCTGCAAAAAATGTGTATGAGCTTATTACTCCTACACACGAATCTGCACTCACTATGAACAAAGCCTATAAAGTTCTTGTTGAATCACAAGATTTCATCCATGGTCGTGATGGCAATGCCAAACCTGTAGAAAATGTCTACAAGCAGATTGAACCAAATGCACCTGTACTACCACCAGACAAGCAGTATAAGTGGGATATTCGCCTCGACTGGTCACAAACTCAGAGGATACAATAATGAAATATCTTTTAACGTTCATTCTCCTACTAAGCCTCAGCGGTTGTGGTAGTTCTGGGGATGATTCTGCTGAGAATACAATCGATACACCAACTCAGCAAAATGAGCATCAAGATGAGAATACTCCAAATAACAATACAACAGACCCTGAAGAGACAAATACAACAACTAGCGATGATAACAACGAAACAATACCATCGCTAGAAGACAATGCTTCCACATGCCAAAATAGTTACTCAGAGGAGGTAATGCAGGGACAAGCGCTCTACAATGATCATTGTAAAGTGTGCCACGCATCAGATGCTAAGTCGGGATTATTTGATATACGAGGGGCAAGCAAGGCAGCTATTGACACTGCGATGGAGGAAGTTGTCAATATGCGCGAGCTCAATCTAGGGGAACAGATCTCCTCAGTTCAACGTGAATTAATTGCCGAATATTTAAGTGTAATTCGTGATAATCCCGATGTTGAATTTGCCCAAGAGTGTAGCGCTACTCCCTCACTCAGCAAAGCGAGCTTAGGAAATCGCCTCTTTTTTGACACTAACCTTTCGCTTAGAAAAACGATCTCATGCTCCTCCTGCCATAACCCAGGCAACGCTTTTATCGACGCTCGTTATAAACAGCCAGTTAGCACTAACTCTGTAGAAGGAGCTCTCTCGGTGGGTGATGATGGAGTAACACTTGGCGGACGCAATGCTCCAACAGCTATGTACGCACAATTTGCACCTACCTTTACTCAAAATGCTCAAGGGGAATATGTCGGTGGACAGTTTCACGATGGGCGTGCAGCCACACTGAAGGTGCAAGCAAAAGGTCCATTTTTAGATCCTGCTGAGATGATGATGCCAAGTGCTGCAGCAGTAGTTGAACGTGTAATGCAAAATGTCGATTATGTGCACGATTTAAAAACCCTGTATGGGGAGAGTGTATTTGCTAGCATAGATATCGCTTACGATGCCATAGCTGAATCAATTGCAACATTTGAAAAAACAGATACTTTCGCTCCGTTTAGCTCAAAATACGATCGTAGTAAACTTGATGCAAATGACCCAGATTATTATGCTATGAGTGTTCTAGAACAACAAGGCTATGAACTGTTTTTCAATACCCAGCGTACCAACTGTGTGTTGTGTCACTCTATCAACTCCGAATCTGAAGGGGAAAAAGAACTTTTTACAAATTATAAATATGAAAATATTGGTACGCCGAAAAATCTCGATGCCCTTATAGAACGTGATGGGAATACACAACATATCGACCTAGGACTCGGTGGGCGTAGCGATATTAATGACAGCAATCATTATGGAAAAGTCAAAGTGCCTACCCTACGTAATATTGCCATAACTGCACCCTATATGCACAATGGTGTATTTAAAAAGCTACGCACAGTATTAGCATTTTATAATCATATGAGTACCAACGGAACTAACCCACTTAATCCAGAAACTAATGCAACGTGGGGGGAGCCTCAAATAGCCCAAACTGTGAATCATGATCTCTTAGTAATACAAGAACTAAGTGAATCTGAGCTAGATGCACTTGAAGCATTTTTGCACTTATTAACCGATAAAGAATACGAAGCGCTTTTGGAAAACTAAGCGCTTCTAAGCTAAGATATAAACAAAGAGATGCTATAATTTCAAAACCCAAAAATGAAGGAAGTTATAGATGAAGTTTGTATCTATTGTTATTGGTAGTAAGAGTGATTACGAGATTATGAAATCTTGTTCAGACACGCTAGAGGCTTTTGGTGTAAACTATGAGATGGTTATCTCTTCTGCACACCGTTCCCCTGAAAGAACAAAAGAATATATTGAAACTGCCGAGAAAAAAGGTGCACAAGTATTCATCGCTGCTGCTGGTATGGCTGCGCACTTAGCGGGTGTTCTTTCATCAAAAACTGTAAAACCTATCATTGGTGTCCCTATGAGTGCTTCTGCTCTAAGTGGGATCGATGCACTTTTATCTACGGTACAGATGCCAGCTGGAATGCCAGTTGCTACAGTAGCGATAGGAAAAGCTGGAGCGATCAACTCTGCATACTTAGCGATGCAGATCTTGGCACTTGACAACGAAGAGTTAAGTATCAAGCTCAAAGAGGATCGTATTGCAAAAGCAAAAAAAGTGGAGATGGATTCTTTAGAGATAGAGACTATCATCAAATAGAGTTTTTCCTCAATGAACAGGAGTAGATATGAAGTGGATGAGTGATGAAGAGTATATGGAGCTTACAGGGCTCGATATCACAGCAATAGAGGATCTCATAGAGCGAGGAAAACTTACTATCAAAGTGGAAGACGGTATTCGCTATATCGATCCATCCAAAGGCTCTGCGGATGTTGTCCCTGCAAAGCTACGTGAACTCTCAGCACGCAACACTTCAGAGATGCTTGTCCAGCCCCAATTCGTCGAAAAGACAATTGGGACGATTATCAATCTTCATGAGAAAGTTCTTGATGCCAAAGATGAGACACTCGAAGCCGTACGCGCAGAAAACACCTTTTTGCGTGAAGCACTTGCTTCTCTTCAAGAACTTTATGATGAAGATCGAACAACGATCCACACCCTTCAAGAGCAACTTAAACTCTCCCAACAAGAGGTAGAGTTTATGCGTCGTAAATACAAACTTATGTGGAACAAAGCGATCGAAGAACATACGAATTAATGCTCCTAGACAAAGAGTGCGTAGAGTGCATCATCAACCAAAGCCGTCGCGTGGCAAAAGCGATCGGTGCATCCGCTGAGCTGAGTTCTACACTTACTTCCACAGTAGAAGATATGAGCAAAGAGTTCTCACATCAGCAAAATCCTCCTGAAGTTGCAGCTGATGTGTATGAAAAGATGGCACTCCTTGCAAATAGAACAGACCTTTATGATGAAGTTAAAGCCCTCTCCACAAAAAAAGCACTCGAGTTTATTCCCCTTTTAGAAGAGAAACTTACAAACTCAAGCGATAAACTTCTCACAGCCACAAAAATAGCCGTCGCAGGAAATGTAATCGATCTCGCCGCTCAAGTGGAGTTTGACCTACATGAAGAGCTGGAGAAGATCTTTGAGACAGAGTTCGCTCATAACAATTTTACCCTTTTGCAAAAAAAGCTAGAGGAGGCAAAAACGCTTCTAATCATCGGTGATAATGTAGGGGAACACATCTTTGACAAACTTTTTGTAGAGACTCTCAAAGAGCTCTATCCAAAACTTCATATCAGCTATATGGTACGAGGCAATCCCATCATCAATGATGTCACTCTCAAAGAGGCAAAAGAAGCGGGCTTTGATACAATTTGCAATCTTGTAGATAGTGGTGTCAATACCCCTGGCTTTGTGTATGAGCGTGCTACATCCCAAGCGAAGCAACTCTTTGATGCTTCGGATGTAGTGATCACCAAAGGGATGGGAAACTATGAATGTCTCAGTGACACCCATCGCAGAGATCTATGCTTTTTACTCAAGGTAAAATGTGATGTGGTCGCACGCTCTTTGGGTAAAAATGTAGGTGATATCATCTGCAAGATGCGCTAAGCTTTTCATTTTAAGCTCCTCAAATCTACTCTTAGCTATAATTGCACTAATTTTTTACAGAGGTTTTTTATGATCACTTTTAGCCAAATGCTACTCAAACTTCAAGAATTTTGGATGATGCAAGGGTGCAATATCGTTCAGCCTTACGATATCCCTGCAGGTGCGGGAACATTCCACCCTGCTACTTTTTTACGCTCACTCGATTCTACTCCATGGGCAACTGCCTATGTTGCACCAAGCCGTCGTCCTACAGATGGTCGCTATGGTGAAAACCCAAACCGCCTTGGGAGCTACTACCAGTTTCAAGCACTTATCAAACCATCTCCTGACAATATCCAAGAGCTCTACCTTAAATCTTTAGAGTATTTAGGATTGGATGTATCGCAGCATGATATCCGTTTTGTAGAAGACAACTGGGAATCTCCAACTCTTGGAGCTTGGGGTCTAGGCTGGGAAGTTTGGCTCAATGGAATGGAAGTGACTCAGTTTACCTATTTTCAACAAGTGGGTGGTATAGAGTGTAGCCCTGTCGCTGTTGAGATCACCTATGGTACGGAGCGTTTGGCGATGTATCTTCAAGGTGTTGACACTGTTTTTGATATCGTGTGGGGTGAGAATGAGCATGGCAAAACTTACTACCGTGATGTGCATAAAGAAGCAGAGATCGAGTTTAGTAAATACAACTTTGAAGTAGCCGACACAGCGATGCTTTTTGCTGAATTCAATGCAAAAAGTGAGGAGTGTTTACGTACGCTTGAAGCGGGCTTACCTCTACCTGCCTATGATCTATGTATGATGGCAGCAAATACCTTTAACGTCCTTGATGCACGTAAAGCGATCAGCCAAACAGAACGCCAAAACTACATCCTAAAGATCCGTGAACTCTCCAAAGGGTGTGCCGAACTTTACAAAGCCCAAGAGGCGGAGAGACTCGAGAGAGTCAAAGCCTAAAATTTTCCCCTTTTATGCACACCAAACTTCTCTCATGGTACGAAAAACACGGTAGACACGATCTGCCGTGGCGTAATACTTCGGATGTATACCATGTGTATGTCAGCGAAGTGATGTTGCAACAAACCCAAGTAAAACGCGTCTTAGAAGAGTATTATTTTCAATTTTTAGAGCGTTTCCCTACACTCGAAACACTTGCATCCGCACCTTTAGATGATGTGTTTTCCCTTTGGAGTGGGCTTGGGTATTATAGACGTGCAAGAAATCTTCATGCCACAGCACAGCTTTGTGCGCCTGCACTTCCTACAACAAGTAAAGAACTTTTAGCCCTTCCTGGAATCGGACGTTATACCGCAAGTGCGATTTGCAGTTTTGGCTATAATCAAAAAATAAGTGTGGTCGATACTAATATCGCGCGGGTGCTTACACGCTATTTGGGGCTTCGTGATCCAAAAGAAAAAGAGCTTTGGTCTGCGGCGGATTCGTTGTTACATCCCAAGGAGGTGCGTAGTCATAACCTCGCTCTTATGGACTTGGGTTCTTTGGTGTGTCTGCCTAAAAATCCCCTCTGTGATATGTGTCCACTCTTGTTCGGATGTAAGGCAAAAGAGAATCTCCACCTCTTTACAAAAACCACATCCAAAGAGTATATCGACCAAGATCTTTACTTTGGGATATACCGCAAAAAAGAGAAACTCGCGTTTCGAAAAAGTAGAGAGGGGATGTATAAGGATATGCTCGAACTCCCTCGTATCGAGTTTCAAGAGAGTGGCTATATTGGGACGTTTAAACACTCAGTGACAAAATATCGTCTAAGTATCTCTCTTTACGAGCTTGAAGAGGAACCTTTGGATGTAGAGTATATCTCCCTCTATGAAATAGAGCGCGCGCCTATCTCTTCAATGACCAAAAAAGCACTCACGCTTTATCTGAAAAGATGATCTCTACGCTCGTTCCCTCACCATAAACACTCTCAAATCGTATCTCAAAACCATGAAGACTCAAAATACTCTCTACTAGAGCAAGCCCCAAGCCTGAGCCCTCTTTATTTTGATTGACACGGTAAAACTTATCAAAGATCTTTGCAATATCCTCTTGCCTCACTCCAATGCCATGATCTACGACACGAAGGCGATCTTCTAGCAAAGCGATCTCAATCGCTCCCCACTCATGGGAAAATTTGATCGCATTATCTAAAATATTAGCGATCACCAGACCTATGAGAGTTGGATTTCCCTCGCGTGTAAGGGTTTGGGATTCTAACAGTCTCAGCTCAATGTTTTTTGTTTTTGCAAAAGCTCTTTTTTGCTCAATCACCTCATCGAGGATCTCATCGATATAGATTAGCTCAAACCCCTCTTTGATCTGCATATCGGCACTATTAGAGAGAAAAAGGATCTTCTCTATAATATCTTGGAGTCTATCGATCTCTACGAGTGAGGAACCCAAAATCTCTTTGTACTCATCTGCACTTCGCTCTTTTCGAAGCCCCACTTCTATCTCTCCACGCAAGATAGTCAGAGGAGTTTTAAGCTCATGCGAAGCGTTTTGCCCAAACTCTTTAGTCTTTTTGTACGATGTTTGGAGCTGATCGATAAGGATGTTAAAGGTCTCTATAAGTTCATCGATACACTTGGAGATGCCCGTTTTTTTAATGCTGTGTTTTTTGCCATCGATCTTGATACTGCGCACCTCATTTACTACATTTTTGGTCTCAGCGAGCGAGCGTGAGATGATTAGGTTCACCAAAAAAAGAATAATCAAGAGCAACATCCCAAGCCCGATCATAAGCAGATGGCGAATCGTCTCTATCTCTTGTGTGGTAGGGGCATATGGAGTCGCACATTCTAAAAGAAGCACTCTACTCTCTTGCTTTTCAACAAGTAAATAGCCAACTTTCAATGGCTTTTTCGAGAGATGTGTATCGTACAATGTAGTAAAGATCAGTTCGTCTGCATCGAGTTTATTTACAATTTTTTTATCGATAAGTAAAAGATCTTCTCCAAGATCACGAGATTTCAAAACCAGTTTTGTCTCTTCCCCCTCGATCAGGATAAGTTGTCCAAAAAGTGTTGTGATCCCAAATTCATCTTTAACATGTTCAAAACTATAACTTTGCTCTTTTGCAAAGAGCTTGTCGTATTCAAGATTTTTCATAGCGGCAGAGAGTTTAGCTTCGACGCTTTGAGTATATTGCATCCTTACTGAGCTAATAAGTAGAAAATAAAAGAGGGTAAATATCACAAACAAAAAGATAAAAAGCCCGCCTAAAAGACGAAACTTCAAGTTTGGGATCACCCGGATCATCGTGTCTCACCGATCATAAATCCAAGCCCGCGATAGGTATGGATCAGCTTTTTCTCGTGCCCTTTGTCGATCTTGTTACGCAGTCTATAGATATAGACATTGATCACATTACTTTGTAAATGAGTATCTACATCCAAGGTGTTCTCCAAGAGTGTCTTTTCATCGATGATGGCATTTTGGTGACGCAGGAGATATTCTAATATAAGATACTCTTTGGATGTAAGATTTATCTTATTCCCTGCACGAGTGAGAATCTTTGTAAGGGTATTGAGCTGAAGATCTGCTATGGAGAGCAGATCATCTTTTTGTGTTGTCTTGCGTAACTGTACACGAATACGTGCTAAAAGTTCATCAAAACTAAAAGGCTTTGTGAGATAATCATCTGCACCTAGGTTGAGAAACTCCACCTTATCCTCTATCCCGCTTTTGGCACTGAGCATAATAATAGGGGTCAATATCTTTGCCGCACGCACTCTTTTGCACACCTCATAACCATCAAGGCTTGCAAGCATAATATCAAGAATGATCACATCGTAAAGATTGGTCGTAGCAAGATAGACAGCTTCTTCTCCACTCGGTGTGGTATCAACGCAAAAATTCTCCTCTATGAGCCCTTTACTCAAAAAAGAAGCGATCTTTGTATCATCTTCAACTATCAAAATTTTCATAATATATCTCCAAATTTTGATCTATTTTTATTGTTTTATATTTTGACTTTAAGGTGCTATCAATATTCAGCGCGGTTGAGAACACACCACTAATAAGTGCAGAATTTGAGAGTACGCTCGAAGAAAGGATACCATTTTTCACCTCCCCCTTTGAGAGAATGTGGGAAAAACTTTTCCCTTCGATGGTCGTATTGCGCTCATAGCTTGCCGATGTAGTGAGTGCTGCGTTTTGCAGATCTACATACAAAAGATGCTCTTTTGGCTCTTTTGGATTTTTGATCCCTATCTTAAAGGCTCTGCCATCTGGCTTACATCCCAAGGCATAGATATCTCCACCAAAGTTGACCAAAGCACTTTGTATCTTTCGTTTTTTTAAAAGCATCACCGCTTTATCTACAGCATATTCTTTGACCATTCCACCGAGATCTATCATCGTATATGGATTGTCAAAGAAGATCTTATTTTTTTTGATCGTAAAATGTTCACATCCCACGTAAGAAAGAAGTCTTTCTTTCTCTTTTTCAAAAAGTTCAAGAGAATCTAATTTGTAAAGTGGCTTGATGGTGGCGAGCGTGATATCAAAAATCCCTTTGGTCTCTTCATAGAAGATTTTTGCACGAGAAAGGATATCTTTGCTTTGTGCATCAAGTTCTTGCGTCTTTCGTGCATTGATATGTGAGACTAAAGAGGCTGGATCAAAATAGTTGTACTTTTTTTCCAGCTCTTTTGTTTGGAGTAGGATCTCTTTGGCAACCGTGCGAGCTGCCTCTTTGCTTGGGGCATAGATAAGTAGCTCACAAGGAGTACTCATCGCCTCAAATTGAAAAATATTTTTTATCAAAACTTATATTTTATCCCTGTGGTAAAAAATGTCGCACTCAGACCTGTACTTTGGTCGTAATAATTGGCTCCGAGATTATAGCTCAAATCTTTTGTGATCTCATAATCGAGTGAAGCTTTATAGGTAAACGCATCAAAAGAACTCACCCTGAAATCGCTCGAAGCAAATACCTCTGTCGTAAATCCTTCAGCGTAAAACTCCGCCTCGCTTTGATTGTAATAACGCAGACCAGCACCCAAACGCAAGGAATCTCCTATCTCATAATAAAGATGCGAATCGATCGTATGGGAATTTATATCCCAATCATCAATATAGTATTTGTAACTCAGTTGCCCATAGAGTGTATCGCTCAGCGCTTTTTGATAACTCAGTTTGAGTCCATATCCTGCTCTATCCTCAGGCTTTTTCTCTGCTTCGATAAAATTGCCATTGCGTACTATATTATGATACGGACTACTCAAATAGCCCGACTCCGCTGTATAAAAAAGCCCTATATTCGCCACACTCGTCTCATCGATCACCTGTGAAAAAGCCAGCTGAAGATTATACGCATCGTTGGTCATCTTTTGACTCGCTCCACTCGAAGCATCCACACAGTTTGAATTGTCCATACAATTTTTTATAAGCACTTCATTACTTTGGTACGATCCTCCAAACGAAAGGCTTTGGTTGTGTGAACTGTCCAAATAGTGCAGATACGAAGCACTCCCCTCATAAGAGTAAAAGTCACTCTCTGAGCTGTAGCTGACTCCAATATTGAGTTCATCACGATTTTCAAAACGAGTGGTGAGAGTAGCACTTCCAGCAACACGATTTTCTTCAAACTCTATGTTATCATACTTGATATTTGAGCTACTTCTTCTATTATACGCCGAAGCACCACTACTCGCATCTGCATCATAATACGTTGGACTTGCTCCACTCACACTATCAAGCACTACATCCACGTTCAGTGTATAATCAGCTCCAAAATCTTTGTTGATCTCTAAAGAGGGAGCACTTACAGATACGCGAGAATCACTTTCATCATACTGCATAAACTCTACGTTGATATAATCCTCAGCTGAGGCATTCATCGCCACAAGTACCATGCTCGCTGCAAGAGAGAGTTTTCCTAGTTGCATCCGCATCCGCCACCTCCTATAGTTCCGCCACCTTTAGTAGCCTCTTTTGAATAATAGATATGTTCATGAAACTTTGAAACAAGCTTATTTGAACCACCCTCTTTCATCGCATCTTTTGCCAATGTTGCTTTTTCCCATGGCTGTACCTCTTTGATACATCCACTCAAAAAAACGAGGACAAAAACTAAAAACAGATATTTCATTTTGACTCCTTACACTCTTGAAGTGCTTCATTTATAGAAACTTTTAAATCATCTACTGCACCAAATATCTTTGCACATGCCTGCTTGTTTTGAACAATATACAGAGCTGGCATCCCGATAGGTTTGTACTCTTTTATGATCTCATTGGAGCTGTCATTAATTACACGAAAAGTAAAATACTCTCTGAGCTCCTCTTGAAACTTTTGTGCATCTTGTGGGTCTTTATCTACATCCACACCTATGATCTCAATATCTTTTCTCTCGCTTGCAATACGTGAGAGCTGTGGGATCTCTTTTTTACATGAGCCACACCAAGAAGCGAAAAAAGAGACAACATAGGTTTTGTCTGCATCAAATTCGAGTGAATTTGCAAAAAGTGCACACGAGAGTAAGAATAAAAGTGTCATTTTTTTCAAGGTTTCTCCTTTTTTAGAAGTGATTATAGATAATGATTATGAAGTAAGCATGAAGAAGCTTGCAAAATGCAATACTTTTACTCTTTTAAGCGCATCCCTACTATAATTAGCTTTCATTACATCCCAAGGAACACTTTTGCACCAAACACTCATAGGTCAAATTGATAAAATTCTCTTTGAAGAGGATGGTTTTTTTATTGCTGTTCTTAAAAATGGAGAGAAAGTCAGTGGTACCTATTTTGAGAGTGATGTTTCCCACCTCAAAGACTCTGCAATTACCCTCAAAGGCTACTGGGAAGAGCATAAAAAATATGGCAAGACCTTTAAGTTTGACACCATCAAGGTGAATCAAAATGAACTCTTTTTCTTTTTGAACAAGATCATCAAAGGGTTCACCAAAAAGCTCTCAGCAGAACTTATCGAACACTTTGGCAACGAGGGGCTTGTAGATATCCTTGATAATAATATCGAGCGTCTTTTGGAGTTTAATGGGATCAAAGAGAAACGTCTCAAAAAGATACAGACAAGCTGGAAAAAGTTTCGCTCGATGCGTCAGATGGGGGAGTTTTTAAGCCCTTATGATGTCTCTCCTGCACTTCTCACCACTATCGCCACAGCAATGAAAGATGTCGATGAGCCCTGCAGCAAGATCAAAGAAAATCCCTACATCCTCACCTCTATCAATTCCATAGGTTTTAAAAGAGCCGATGAGCTCGCTTTGAAAATGGGAGTGGAAAAAGAGGATGAACACCGCATCGCCTCAGCGATGGATTATGTCTTGCTCAACTATTGCGAACAGCAAGGAAACTCCTGTGTCGCCAAAGAGATCCTCTTTGCCCAACTCGATGAACTCTTAGGCTTCTCTGATGCACACAAACTCTACGAAGCAACCCTTATAGAGCGCGTGGCAGAGCAAAGTATCGTGCTGATGAAAAACGATAGAGTCTCCCCTGCACGCCTTTATGATGCTGAGAAATTTCTCTATGATGACTTTGCCCAAAGAGCCAAAAACGACAGCGGAGGTTTTGTAAAAGATCTTGATGCTTTTTTAAAGGAGCATGAATTAAATCTTGGTGAGGAGCAACGTCAGGCCGTAGAGATGATCAACCAAGGAACATCGCTTCTCTTTTTGGTCGGCTACGCGGGAACGGGAAAAAGTACTACATCCAAAAGTATCCTCAAACTCTTAAACACAAAATACGACTACAAAGAGATCATCACCTGCGCACTCAGTGGTATTGCTTCACAGCGGATCTCTGATACCACAGGCTTTGAGAGTGCGACGATCCAATCGCTTTTGGTCAAGTTTGAAGAGCGCGACACTTTTCCCTATTCGGTCGTACTTATCGATGAAGCCTCGATGATAAACTCCTCACTTTTTGCACGACTCGTGCGCAAGATCGATAAAAAAGCGATTTTGATTATCGTGGGAGATGATGCACAGCTTCCACCTATTGGAGCTGGAAATGTTCTTAGTGATGCACTTTCTTTGCAAATCGCTCCTATTGTCAAACTCACTAAGATCTACCGTCAAAGTGAAGATCAAGCGATCACACTCATCGCCAACGACATTCGTTTGGGCAATATTCCGCAATACAAAGCAAATTATGAGGATTTTGAGTTTATCGATGTAAGCATCGCAAATTATTATGCCCTTAAAAACCAGCTCGGAGCCAATGAGCTCAAAGATCTACGCGAAACAAACTCCAATGATATCGTCGCAGAGATCGTCCATAAAGCACTCGAGAGCATCGAAAAAGCGCGCTACCGCCTCAAAAATAAAGAGATCAAAGAGTATCTCAACTATTTTCAGGTGATCACCCCAATGAAAGGGGGAATACTCGGTGCAAACAACCTCAACAAAGTGCTCCAAGAATATTTTAACCCCAACCCTAAAAAATGTGTCAAACGGGGAGGTGCAG
Organism: Helicobacteraceae bacterium; assembly: GCA_021163845.1. Lineage (GTDB taxonomy): Bacteria > Campylobacterota > Campylobacteria > Campylobacterales > Sulfurimonadaceae > Sulfurimonas. The sequence goes on from JAGGTH010000005.1 coordinate 13,915, forward strand.
AGTTTCGCCTGATGGATAAAGTGGTACACACCAAAAATGAGAATATGACCTCATGGAGCGGTGATGGGTTTAAAGAGGGGGAAGAATCGGCTCAAAGACGGATATTTAACGGTATGAGCGGTTTGCTCTTTAAGATAGAAGAGGAAGATGAACAAGTATTCGTTTTTTACCCTAATGAAGATCTTGTGGTGGTTTATGAATATGAAGAGCTCAAAAGCCATCTGATGCTCTCCTATGCTCTAACGATCCACAAGGTCCAAGGGATGGAGTATGATATTGTGGTGATCCCGATGAGTTTCACTCACTTTATCATGCACAACACCAAGCTGATCTATACTGCGATCACACGAGCAAAACATCGCTGTATCTTAGTGGGTGAGAGTGGTGCTTTTGAGAGTGGATGTAAAAAGTTTGAAGCCACACGGCGCGATACCGTGCTTTTGGAGTTATAAAGATGAACGCACTCTATTACCTTGGAATCATCCTTGTCTTAGGTGCTTGTGTGGAGTGGCTCTCACCAAAACTGCATCTGCCAAAAGTTGTAGGCTACCTACTTTTAGGACTCTTCATTGGTCCTGAAGTATTTGCTCTAATTCCACAAGAGTTCGTTGACTCATCTAGCATCATTACCAACCTTGCTCTGTCTATCATCGCTCTTTTAGTAGGGGCGACCCTTAAATTCTCTGTTTTAAAGCAACATATCAAAGAGGTGATCTCTATCACTCTTTTTCAATCCCTTGGCACATTTGTTGTCGTTGCCTTTGGCTTGTATCTTTTAGGCTCTCACACAGGACTCGATCCAACACACCTTCTTTGTATCGCTCTTTTACTCGCTGCTATCGCTACGGCAACAGACACAGCTGCACCTCTTGCTCTTGTGCAAGAGCTCAAAGCAAAAGGAAGTTTCACTTCTACTTTTATGGCAATTATAACTTTAGACGATGCTGTTTCTCTTTTGATGTTTATCTTAGCCCTTAGTTTTACTAGCACACTTCTTGGGCATAATGATTTTGAAATTTCTATGCTTTTACATCCACTCTTTGGCATCATTATGAGTATTGGATTAGGTATTTTAGCCGGTCTGCTAAACACTTTTTTTGAAAAACTTTTTTCTCATCATAAAGGGATGGAGACGATAAGTACACTTGGCGTTATCTTTGTTCTTTTTAGTCTGAGTGCTAGCTTGGGGCTAGAACCACTTTTGAGTGCAATGACAATGGGGATAGTTGTGAGCAATATCTCTTCAGACTTTGACCTTATAGAAGAGGAGATCGATAGCCATCTCACAGAGATCATCTTTATGCTCTTTTTTATCCTCTCTGCAATGCATCTTAAACTCGATACTCTGTTCATGCTTCCCATTGCGATTGAGATCTATGTTATCTTACGTATATTTGGTAAAGTACTTGGAACTTATCTTGGTGCAGTTGTGGCTCAAAGTAGCCATCTGGTAAAAAAATACATGGGTCTAGCTCTCATACCACAAGCGGGTGTGGCAATAGGTCTAGCTCTCTCCTTGCAAAACTATGAAGAGTTTGATGCTATTGCACCCACGATTCTCAATATTGTCATAGCCACAACGTTCATACACGAAATTTTTGGTCCTATCTTTACACACTACGCTCTTAGTAAAAGCGGTGAGTCCAAGGTATAGAGCCTATCAAATTTACAAACTCATAACAGAGTCAATAGCACACACGATCTTTTCATCTACATCCAAAGCTTTGAGATCCATAAAATCGATCTGGATCTTATACACAGGTTGTGTATCAAGCGAGAATTGATAGATGAGATAGCCTGCATAGAGCTTTGCTTCTGTATTTTTTTTGCCTGGATCGAGCTTGTCATTCTCATAGATGGTAATCTCTATGCTTGCTTTTTTTTGCACAGGGGAACTAAATGCATGTTTTGTAAGCTCTTGATGCGTTTTTTGCTCTACATCCGAAGCTTTGAGATACTCAAAAAGATGTGTAGGCATATGTTTTGCCTCGAGTGTTTTTGTAGTAATAGCTACATCCCCACTTCTAAGAGCGTTTTGAAGCTCTTTGAGAAATGATGGAGCTTGCACTTTTTCAAACACGACACTCTTTGTGTGGCATGCAAGTCTCGCTGCTTTTGCACTTGGCTTTTGTGCTTGATCGTATGCACTTTTCATAATTATCAATACAACTCCAATGAGGAGTATCGTCATAAAGTATCGCATCTCTTCGCCCTACTTTTGTTGTAGATTTGCCTCTATCTCTTGGACAGTGTCAAGATATTCTATCTTTGTAATGATAAAATTCTCCAAAGAAACAAGCACAATTTTCTCTGCTTTATCAGCGATCTTATATTGATTTGAGATCTCCTCTTTATCGATCACCAAAATCGTATGCTTAAAATCACGAAGACCAGGCATAATAAACATAGAACGAATCAAAGAGGGAGCCGCACTCACATCTGCTACAAACATCGCGTTATGCTCTGCTAAAAAGTTTGCATCTTTTGTTGCAAGAAAATCGTTACAATCGTGTCCAACATCTTTAGAAAATGCAAAAATTATCTTTTGTGTCTCTTTTGTAATTGGCGTTGGCTTTGCGTGTTGATCGCTAAGTGCTAGTTTTTCAAGTGAATTATTCACAACAAGTTTGGACTCTACAGCTACATCCGAAGCGCTTTTTGAACTACATCCCAAGAACACCAATACACTCAAAAGTGCAAATACTATCTTTTTCATTTTTCATACCTTTTTATTTTTTATAATAATATTGAATAGTTATTATA
>JAGGTH010000040.1 GCA_021163845.1 Helicobacteraceae bacterium
AGCATATACTATGGCAAATATCATACCACAAGCAGCTAATGTTAATCAAAAGACCTGGATAAAGGTTGAAAGATATGGAAGAACTTTAGCCCAAAAACTTGGATATATAAACTCTATTTCTATTGCTAAATATGATGATTTATCAAATAAAATCGGTAATGATATTGTTATCCCTACAAAACTTTACAGAATATACTACAACAACGAAGCTAAGTTCAAAAAATGTTTTGAATATGAAAATACGCTTGATGTTGATTATAGAAATGACAAATTAAAAAATCATGAGATTGATTGCCTAACTTTAAGAGTCAAATAAAATGCAACCAAAACATAGAGCTGTAATTTTTCATCTAAATATTTATTACTAAGGGTGCTTGCCAAAATGATAACACCTATTAAAACTACTTTATATGGGTATTCAAAATGCATCTAAAAAATGGTAGTGTAAAATAATTTCTGTAAATTCCAAATCAGCTATGATGAAAATAAAAAAGGATTATAGAGATGGACTTAAAGAAGTCAATTTTTATTTTTCCAAAAGCCCTAAGGCTTTATGAGAATCAGTACAATTCATTTTTCGAATACTTTTTGGAACACAAAAAGCTCATTGCTGCACTATGTGTTCCAAAAATAAGTAATTTAGTAACTTAACGTTTCAAATGAGCAATCAGTAACCCGCATGCGGGTTACTGATTGGCTCCTCTGTTTTCTTATGTTTATTTCTCATCCAGTACTTCTGCTAACTGTTCAACAATTTCATCGATGGTCGATAAAGAACTATTAATAGCCTTTTTGTCTGCGAGTGTTGGACTATAGTTTTGGACTTGATTTTTTGAAACCATATGCCAAATAGGAAGGATCACTTTATGGCCTTCCATTTCCCGCGTAACTAAGCCATCCAGCTCATATTGAGTCCAATTCTTAGCAAAGAAAGCGTTTGAAAAAACCACTATCCCATATCTGGAATTTTTAAGCCCATTGTCAATACTCCTTCGCAAGCTATCCCCAACTTTCAAAGCAAATTCATCGTACCAAACTTTATACCCAGCAGCTTGAAGCACTTCTACTAAAGGTTTTACAAAATCTTCCTTATCTTCACTTGCATGGGAAACAAAAACATCATATTGCACGTGCCTAGTTGGTGTTATTGTATTACTCGTTTTATAAGCATATTGTGAGCGTAGCTCCTGAGTAATTGCCCTTTGATAATTTAATTGTTCTCGTTCTCTTCTTTTATCAGCAACTTGAATTTTTTTGCGTTCTTTTTCTTCTTCTTTTACTAAAGCTTCTTGCGCTTTATGTATTTTTCCATTAGTATCTGCAATTTTTTTATTTAACTCAGCCTTCTTTTTCTGAATATCTGCAATTACAGACATTGCTCGAGTGATTTGTTGTTGTTTAGACCTTAATGTGCTTTGAGATGTTGATTGGGTAATACTTCGTTCAATACGATTTATTTCTTCACTTTTTGAGGCTTCCTTCTTTGATTCTTCAGCAAACTTTTTTTGCAGATCTGCAAAAGATTTCTGGTGTCTTGTAACCTCATTTTGTTTCATTGAAATACTCAATCGACTACTCCTTAATATATATTTTACACTGTATATTTAACGCATTGAATATTGCATACATCGTTATCAAATCTGTTCAGCCTGTACAATTTTTTTTAATTGACTCGCATATTCAATAAGCTCTATATTTACTTTTTTCATATCTTCCATTAATTCATCATATTCCGGATATTTTCTTTGAACTTCTTGCGGTGACATTACTTTCAAGTTTTCTTCTTGATGTTTGTACCAGTTTCTATATTTTGCTTGCCACTTTGTCAAATGTGGTCTCAGCCCTTTATTTAAAGTTTCAGTAGAAATTCGTATCAACTCTTTTGTGCTTTGAACTTGTACAGAATATGCAGGAATAGCAGCAATTAGTTCTCTTGTTTTTTTGAAAAGTTCATGCCAAGAATCATATACTTCAACAATAACTTCCTCATCAGGAATGATTTCAATAGCAGCTTTACGAGTTATAAGCTCTGTCCATAGTTGGTGAGCAATCTGAATATCTTCCTCATTTGGAGCAAATTCAGCGTTGCCCACTCCCCCGAGTTTTATACGAACTTTTACTAAGCGATATTTTTTTGTATGCTTGTAGAATCTATAAAAAATAATTACTAATATCGTGACAAGTGCTAGAATTACCCAAATTGACAGTTCTAATGAAACTTGTCCGTCAATAAATGTTAATTTGATCAATGATAGGTTGGCATCCATTAGTGTGTCGCTCCATGAATCTTACATTTAGCATTATATTTCATCATAGTTTGACTATTTTTTATTAGGTGTGCACGGCTGGTACGTGCAGCAAATGCATCTTCAATCCATTGATTCAAGGTCCATCCTGTGTCTGGATAAACCCAATGACGAGCATAACAGTCTATATGTCCATTATTCCAATTTTCCTCTAGCCTTGGTGGTAAAAATGAAGAGGACCCTTCACTCGGCAAAATAATGCTCATCAGGCCATTCGCGATGTATGAACCTTGTCTAAGTGAAGCTTTTAGCTCCCAATCAATATAACGTCTTGAATGGGTACAACTGCCTAATAAAACAATGGTGACTGTGGAGTCTTGCAAATACCGATTACGTATTTGACTCATCACATATTCTGGATTCGTACTTTGGATGATATCATCGTTCATACCTGTACCCAATACCTTAGGAATGAATATTCCTTCACGATAAGCAAACCGATTTATAAATTCATCAACTTCCCTTTGATCATCATGATGGTAAGAGATGAAAACTTTTCTTTTTGGCATATTTTATCTCCTCATCCAATCAGCCAGTGTAATGGATGAATTGTCTTCATGGTTGTATACCAACCACTCTTTTCCCCATATATGTCATATAATCTTAAGTATTCTTGTTCTGTCCACTCTTTCCACTTCATCGTATGTCCCTCTCATTAATAATATTGATTAAACGATTGATTTGATTGTCACTGACTCCATCCCTCATATCGATATATTGTAAATTTCTAAATGCGGGGAATTCATCTATACTGACGTTATCTATACGAATAGGGATGATAAAGGCTTCTTGTTCAAGCGCGACCGTTTTTTCTTTCCAAAACCATGGTGACGATTTCGCATTTTCACTTAAAAATATTACGACAACTCCTTGTCCATTAATCTCTTGTAGTGCTTCATGCAATTTAGATTGAATAATTTGATTATTTTTCCCTTTTTTCATGTCCGGGATATCTTTAAAAATTCGAAAACCAATTGAGTTTAACTTTTCATATACTATTTCTACCTTGGTACGATCTTTACTTGAATATGAAAAATATAAAGTCGCTTTATTCATTAAATCATCTAGTATAGATAGTTGTGTGCATTTTTGATATCTGAGCTTGTCAATATCTATCTCTTTATAGATTTTTCCAGGTTGATTTTTGACGTAATCAGTTTCCCATTTTACCCACTTGGATTTTTTAGCTGCTTCACTATCACATAAAACAAATATATTTCGAGCACTAATTTCCCATTTTAATAATTCTTGAATCTTGTCTTTTTTATCATTTTCTTCTAAACATTTCAAATAAAACATTAACGCACTAAATCCATTTTCTTCTAAATAGTTTCTTACTACTTTGACATTTTCATAATCTGTGGAAGAATGCGATAAAAAAACCCAACCATTTGCTTTCTGTTCCCAATGTTTCATACGCCCTCTTTATTCAAAGTATTTGGAATCTTTTTCTTTCCTACTTCTTCAAGCCATGTCATCCATATATATTTTATCTGTTCATTGGAACAAATATCTTCAAATTCGTTTTGAACTAAGAAATTTTGCTCTTTAAGTGCAATATAAGCCAAAGGAATAGCTACCAAGTTTTTGTATTCTTGTGGTATCTCATCAGTTGTCTTTAGTCTATTTGCTAGATTGATGCTTGTACCAGTCACCGATGCTTCATCAAGCATCTCCATACAAAGTGGGAAAAATTGATCAAATTCAGACTTTGAGAACAATAAATTATCTCTATTAGTGGAACATAAGCGTGACTCTTGGATCTTCATAGCATTTAGATCATTTTGATAAGCATGTAAACTGTCTACAAATAATACAAAGCTTCCCATTTCAACATTTAACCAACCAGCAATAATCTCTTGCAATAAACTAAACTGAATAAAATTATATGGAGTTCCGCGGAAAATATCATTACTTCGCATTATTTGGCTCCATTCCAAACAACCATTGTTGATTTTTAACATGGAAACTATATTACAAGGTATATCCTCAGAGTTTGGATGGCCATTGGCTTGTGGCAAATCAAGTTTAGAGTCCCAAATTTGCATGACTACTTGCCTAGAAAGAGGATTAGGTAACAATGATTCGTAGGCACGTTCAATTTGATCGAATCCCATGTGAACTCGTAAACGATGTCCATATGCACCATGATAGAGCTCAGTATTACCAGCAAACTTTTTTAATATTGGGTTCCAGGTATTTATAAATTTTGCATCATTTCTTCCTGATAAAATCCAAAAAACTTCAGCTATTGCAAAAGCGGGACTAATCATAGGTAATCGATGTAAAACCCATCTTTCTCGCGGATTAGAAATCAGAAAGAGACATTTTCCAATATCTAAAGTCATACCAATACGGCTGTCACGAATTTGATGATTTTGAAACAAATAATCGGCTGCTTCTCGCCATATATTTGTTGCGGATGATGATTCAAATATTTTCATTTGATACACCTACTAATGAATTTATACCCCATTTTGGTGGATAAAAATAGTTTATTGATTTATTGTTATATTTGTATTTTTGCTTAATTCTAGTTCTATTGGCTACGCCTTTAATATCAGGCATAGCGACCCTAGTATATTTGCTAAACTCACAAAATAAGTTTTGACAATCAATCAAATGTAGATTTCTACCCCATAAATTTTGAAACTTATAGCCATAACGATTAAATTCTTCTTTTTGAATATCTGTCATATGCTTAATGATATATTCTGGTGAAAATTCATTGGCATTAGTAAAACACTTAGATATTCCATCCAATGCCCCCGGTCCAGCAACAACAAAGTCATTTTCTGAAAAATCAATCAAGGTACTATAATTTATATCTATTGCATACTGAAAGGCTAAAAAATTCCCAATTGAAGGATAGGTTTTTAAAATTTCATATACTTCCTCTAAACTAGTTGCATTTAAAACCTTCTCTGTTATGCCATCCAACATCATCTGCTCTAAAAGCAAAAGATGATTGGTATGTTTTTTTGGATAGGTTGACAAAGATGGACGAGGCATCATATATGCATTCGAGTAAATTTTATTTCCTCTATCCATTGACTCATTTAATAACTTATTATATTTGTGAAAATCAAAAGAACCCCAGCTAATTTCTCCAATATTTTCTTTTAGATATTCCCATGTTTCGATTTTATTAAAGATCTTGAACAATAATAATCTAAACATCGTATCTTCATTCGAATAACAATCTCGACCATATAATACATTGTGAAGAAGGTATTGCGAAACACGGTCTGATGCTCTATAAGCATTTGTAAACTTGTATGTACGCAATATTTCATCCTTAGTCAAAATCAATTGATTATTGACACGATTAAAAAAAACTTGTTGTCTTTCATGTGCAAAATGCCAATAAAGATAATAGGCTGCAGATGGTATAGGTTTTTTAATAATATTCATGATTTCTATCATCTTTTAATTTTTTATACATGTAATTCTTTCAAGCCCTTTAATATCAAATAGATACATTCATCAATAAATGGCGATATCATCAGTCGCGCATATTCGCTTTCATTAAGACCACATCGAGATGCTAGATCATATACTGTAAGATTTTGTATGGTACCTATAATTTCCGTATAGTTGCAACCATGTCCATGGGAACATGCCAGTTTTTGCAAATCGGAATAACCTTCATTATGTAAAACTTGCCACTTTTCAGTTAATAGTTCAGGTACTTCGCCATACATGATTAGACTGCAAACATCGCCAACAACACCACCAAAAGCTCCAAGTAAAAAAATAGGCTTATTTGCTTCAATAGCCAATACTATCTCCTCTAAAACGCCAGGCATTTTTCCTTTGTATCCAGATTGTTTCCCTCCAGCACAAATTCTGGCAGTTGACGAGGAAATAGACTGCTTTCGCATTTCCGTCAAACATCTTGACCAAATGTAAGAATTCAGCGGACTAATGGGCGCTAAAAATGTATCCTTATCAAGTCCCTCATCTACATCACTTGGAATTCCATGTTCAATTGTAGTCATAACCTGGGTGTATTTAGCCCTCCACGCCGTAATTTCTTTGTCGGAAATATATAAAGGCCATGCCAGATGATTTTCTACATGTGGTACTGTTTCTTCCAATCTATCCTTAAGAATACTAGCTTCATCAAGAATGAACTCTGTAAAACCTCCAGGACGCATGTCACCGCCATAGATTAATGTGGCTGATCTTGACAATAAATGTCTTCCAAGATCTTGTGCCAAACGGATTAAGGAATCTGCATTAATATGGTGTTCAGAAAAAGTTTCATAAGCAACATCGGAAATGGATATACCTACTCGTTCTTCTGAAAGAATGTCCTTTTCAGATGACCGCCAAAGAGGAGTAAATGCTTCTATCTCTAAATCTTCGTGCCAATCTGCTTCAATAGAATATATAGGTGGTTCCGGATAACAGATTTTTTGTGTTCCATTCTTCTTGAAATTTAGCACTTGACGTATTTCCGGAGGTCGGGCTGACAATGCACAATCTTCTTCAATCCATCCCGCTTGACTATATGCTTCAAGGCACTGTATTGAATAATAAAAACGTATTGATTCGATGATTGCTGAAGAAAGAACGCGTAAAATATCTCTTTCATTAATTGGCACAGAAGCAGAAACATGCACTGAAGGCACATTTGAGGTAGCTGGGAAAATACGGTCTTCAAAATCATCAAGACAATTTACGACGATAATTGGACAATTGTATTTTTTCGCAGTCAATATCTCACGCTGACACCAATACCGTGAAGAATATGTGTCGTTTTCTATTGCGATTAACGTCGAATCTTGCATATGCTTTTCAATTTCTTGATCAAAGTAATATCCAGGCGATATCTCATTGGCATCAAAAAAACGGTTCATATTTGTATTATCAATGAATTTTTTTATTTCTTCCGCATGCCATTTACCAGTTTCACCTGATTTCGCATGACTTAAAAAAATACTCATAGACGATTGGTCGCCTCTTTCTTCGGGAGATAGTGCCTTACAACTAAATCGATAAACTTCATGAGCTATAGCGACCATAGCATGAAGTTCTCTATTATCTAGAGACCAGTCGCTAGCTCTGATAGAATTCAATCCTGCCAGTGTGCCTCCATGACTATACCCATAACTATCAATTGCAATAGGTATGATATCTATTGAAGATGACTGTGGAAATCCTTCTACGTAATTTTTCCATTCTGCTTTACCGACAGTATTAACACTTGTAAAAATAAAAACTAAATTGTTTTTTGCATGCTCATAAGGATAATCATGAGGTGGGATCTTACTATTGATAGAGCTGTAAAAAAATAGAGGGATATTTAGTGCTCTTGAAAATGGTTTGTCTTTATTCCTTGCAAAACTCTTTTTTATTACATCAAGGATAGGTTTTACTTCTTCCGAATCCGTAGGATGCCAAATGAAATTAATAGCTAGCGGCGGTGAATAGATTTTACTCATTTATACAATCCTTAATGTTTCTATGCTTTTAACTTTAAGAGTATTATCCATTCTCAAAGAATTTTTCCACTACCTTGATCTACACGCTTATGGGCATCTTCGAATTGACAAGGATCTGAGACGATAATACTTATATCATTTCTGTGATTTCGGAACATTGACGTAATAAGCGTGCAAGCTTCTTCTGAATCAGAAAGGCATATTTTCTTATGACCTATTCCTCTTTTATAGTTAATCGAATCTAAATCAACCTCTTGGGCTTGACTGCCAAAATACAAAAAATACCTTGAGATTAGAACGCGCTCGGACTGCCCAGTGTCACGTTTCATATTCACATAATTTATACTGCCATCAGAGTTGCTGTGATGTGAATTTTCTTGTATCCATTCAGCTCCTTCATCCTTATGGTAAATGTTATCACCAAGCATTCTGACATCACTTCCATTTCTTATTGGTTTCTTCAATGCATATTGTTCATCATTCCAATAGTCTTGAAAACCAATTTTTTCCGATACTTTCATCAAAAGTATACATTTACCTTTGGCTTCCCCCAAAGCGTTACCTCCCACTCCCATAATCCAATCACCCACATTGGCTGAATTGCGTATTTTCGGCTTACAAGTTGCTAATGTACAAATACCATGAAAAGGATTAGGAGCAAATCCAAAGTCTCTGGAAATGACATATACATAAAGATGAGACCCTGGGTCTATTAACATACTACACGACCACCAGTTCTCATTGGCAAAGGTGTCCCATCAGGATTCTGAAACTGACCATTTCCTTCTAGGGCTCCAATAACTGAATCAGACCTCCAACCAACGATTGATGCTCCATATTTGCCTTTTAATTTTTCAGGTATCTCTACTTCTCCTTTTAGCCCATTTTCATAAACACCAATGACTGGCTTACCAAGTCTGTAAGCAGTTTCTATTTCCCAATTAACCCATGGTCTTTTATGGGTTTCTTTCCCAATAACAACAATTACTTGACTTGCCCATCGCATTTTCATCCGTAATAGGCGTTTAATAGTTTGATCACTAACTTTTTTTTGATCCAGGCGTTTTTGATTTTCTGGTTTAACTCGAATTGAGCTATTACGTAATTTATACCCTTTGCCAGCAACCATGGCTGTAATCCCATCAACACTGGCATCATCTTTGTGATGATGGCTTATAAATACATTTTTGGTTTTATCAGGCATTTTAACTCCTTGCAATCATCATATATGACTTATCGGTTTGTTTTCCTCTTTCTAGTTCATTATACAATAAATAATTCTAATATTATAAAATTATTTATTGTATAATATATTTCCACTTTTGTAGATGAAAATTTTTGAAGTTCTACAACCTGTAGTTTTTGGGACATAAACTGCAAGTCCGTGATGGTCCTTTTCGATACCCATGTGTGAAGCTTTGTAGGCGGTCTTCAGATAAGCGAGATCCACGGGCTCAAAGGACGTGGCAATAATATTGTTGTGAGCTCCATATTCTATTGGTAAGTTTTTATCCTTACGAAGTTCATCCTCAATCTTATTGATAATCTCTATCCATCCCATAACCTCTTCAAACAAGAAATCTATACGCTCACTTTTACCACTATTCTCATAGTTACTACTTTGCTCTTCATGGATCTCTTTTGAGAGCCTTTAGAAATGAATCAATTTGAGATTCGCTTGATGGATCACTCCATCAAGAAAGATCCGGTCTGTAATAGGATATGGATAAAGGGAACATCTATTTTCCCTTCCATCTGGGCACTTAGTTCCTGGGCATATTCCAAAGATTATAGGGGTCCAAGTTGATGGATGTGAACTCTGTGCTATCTCTGTTCCGTTGTCTATTTGAGTGCCATCTTGCGATTCGGACGAACTTTTTCTTGTTAAAGAGAAGAGACCATTCGCTCGAAATGCCTGTTTTAGGCTATTTGGCTCATTATTATCGTAGCTATTAGTCATCTCATCTAGTAAAAAATTCTGGAGTTTGTCTGGTGTATCCTCTCCATCAATAAGAAAGATTTTCTTGACAGCAGTTGAGAGCAAGTCCCTTTTTTCCGCTATTTGAAGCTTGTTGTAGACATTTAAAAGCATATCTTGACTTGTATGTCCTGTAAGCTTCATCACAAGAGAAATTCCAAACCCCGCTTCAAGGTATCGTGTCGCTCCAGTTACACATATAGAGCGGATATCATATTCAGAATGAAGATATGAAAAGTAGGTTTTTACTGGATTAGTAATTGTCTAGTTTATCGGGGACATTTCACAATTTATACACCAGTAACTTCATAGGTCAGAGTCGCTACAACTATAGAAGCTTAATCTGTCAAGCAAAGAGTCGTTTTTTAGATTTTTGAGAGACAGTTGTTATAAAGTTTTACATCTTACAAGTAGCATTAATAGTCTACTGCAAACTGATGTTTTTTTGCATATCTGATCATATCATATTTTTTTTCATCAAAATCATCTCCATACTCTTGGAAAGCTTTTTCTATCAGTAGCTTTTGAACGGCTTTATTTTCTTTGATAGCAAGGGGAGTAAGAACAATCATATTACCATTTTTCTTATTGTGTTTAGGTACTAATTTATAGGCTGTCATTGTATATCTAAGAGTACTAGTATTGCTTGCGTGACCAAGTTTTCGCATAAGTTCCCCCATAATCATTGGATGTGGTTCTGCGCCAATGATACCCAATGAGATCTTGTTCTGCTCGGATAACTCAATGACAAGCCAAGTCGCGAAGGAATGGCGCAGATGATGTGGAGTGATGTTGTTATGACTTCTTCCCATAGCCTTTGATGCTTCTTTAAAAGCTTTTTGGACATCGCGATATAGTACCTTCTTTCCATCTTCACGTAACCAAAGTGGTTTACTCTGACCCTCCCAATCAAGTTCATGTTTTGCTAGGCGCTTCATGTAATGATTCGCACGGTATAATCCTTGAATTTCATGAATTGTCTTGATGGGTAGCTCACATTCTTTTGTCTCCCCGCCTTTATTGATATATTTGACGGGAATCTCATCATCAATAGTCTTGCCACCGTATGTGATATGTTTCATCCATCCTTGAAACGCATTCATATCAAATTCTAGTGCAGCATCGATACGTAAACCTGTACTTACCATAAGAAGAGCTATTGCCTCATAGACGATATCGATCTTTCTTAATTGTGTACGAAATGCTTCAAACTCAAGTTTGGATAGAGCAGGATAGTAAAGCTTTCTTGGTGATGATTTAACTTGTAACTTCCAACGCTCCACCATCTTGTAACGCTCACCATGATGAGTTCCACTAACATGCTGTAAAAAAGCATCTGGTAGCCATGCTTTGACCATCTCAGTACTCAGAGACATACGAGTGTTTTCACCCATAGTACGCTGATGCTTATAGAATTTCATCCAGACTGATAATTTTTGGTTCATAGTATCGTTTTCAATAGGCTCATAATTATAATAATTATAATCTTCTTTATCGTTCATATCCCAACAAAGCATACGATTTCTAATAATACGAATATCCTCTTCTTCTGCATTCCACCAATCAAGGTCTAAAAAGTCAAGTTCTCGGTATAGTTCGATAATCTTGTAAGCCCTTCCTATATGTGTCATCTTTCCAGATATAGTATTCTGTCGACCTCCACTTCTTGCTTCTGCTACAAGGAAAGAAAGAGATGAAAGATCAAGTTCATTATCCACATAGACAAGTGTTATCTTGCGATTAGGGATGGTTGGATGTTGAAGTTGTCGTGTCTCATAATAACGCTTTTTAGGCATATTCATATTTTTTCCTCAAACGATAAACTTCTGTGGCATAGTCATCACGTTCTTTTTCAGTTTGTACGATGATGCGCTCTTTATTTTCAAGGCGTGCTATCAGAACATGGATTTTTTCTTGCTGTTCTATAACTATCGCTTCTACACTTTTAAGTTTTGCATCTATATTTTTTAGTTTATTCTTACTTCTTTTATTTGCTTTCTTAGCCTCTTTTTTGTAATTTTCAATATAGGTATTAACAGCCTTGACAATAGGTGGATAGACAGAATTTATCGCTTGAGAATAGACGCTTTTATCGCCGATTGGATCCGTAAACTCACGCATTCGCTCATCTTCGTTAGCAAGCTTTACGACTTTACTCATCTCGACTAGAAGTTTTCCTTGTTTCTCAGATTCTTCTTTTAATGTTTCAAAGGCATCCCATAGTAGTTGAGCCTTTGTGTGACGTTCATAATTACTTATCCGTGGCATGCTGTTCTCCTTTTTGCTGTTTTATCTGTTCAAGTTCTTCAATAACGTTAGTATAGGTTTGCTCGAAACTATTAGCTATATAAAATCTATTACCCTTGATTAGTTCGATAAGATCATCGGGATAGGCGTCTTCCATTTCCTCAGAGAGTCGCTTCATCTCTTCTACTTGAGGTTCGGTATAAAGCCGACAGCCACACTTAGGTTCGCATTGAGATGGAATCATCGGAACATTGATAAAGTCTTTAATGTCTAATCCAATTTGGCAAGGCATTTGTTCCGATTGTGTTAAATCACGTACACAAAAATGCGTTGGATGTTCTACTACTGCAAGCATACCTCGTTGAAGTAATAGTCGTTGACTTTTGGCAAAGTAAACCTTAGCTTCATCAGTTATACTACCTGAAAACTCGAAACCTTGTAATAGTCTTTTTACTACTGGACCAACCAACGGTTCATCTGCTTCTACTGCATGAATAATTTTTTCTAGTCCAGATGATGATTGCTCCGCCAAAAGTTCTGTCACTGCTTCTTGTATTTGATGGTTTTCATAAAACATTACATTAAAAGTTTCTAAAATTATATGTTTATAGTGTCCCATGTATTTCTTTGTCATTTCAATGGACTTATGACCTAGTAATGCCATGGCTAATTCTATCCCTATGTCATCATTTAAAAAAGCCACTAAAAAAGCCATTGCATGACGAAATTGGTGTGAAGTAGGTGGGACGATTCCAATACTTTTACAGAAACTACTTATTAAATAATTTATCCTATCGGAGTAGTTCTCCTTGTCGCCATAAAAAAGTGCTGTAAAGTTTATGACACCTTCTTGTTTACCATCCTTTACTTCACTAATATAAGAAAGTAGATAAAAAGACCTCATAACAATAGGTGGAACTGCCATAGAATGAGACTCTCCATTTTCAGTTTTGGCCGTCTTGTAAATTAGCCGTTTTAATTCAAAACTATTATCAAGTTCACCGTGGAATGTTTTTTTCATTTTTGGATAGCGATTCATCATTTCCAGTTCACCTTTTCGCATCGCTGTTAGCATTAATATTACAATGACACAGACAGCCTGTAGTCGCTGTATTGTGTCTACACACGACTGCATTGGTGCAATGACTTCAGGGCTTGCTATCCATCGATTAGTTGTCAAAGAAAGGACATACTGTTGAGCTTTTTTTAATTGAGGCTCTTTAAATTGATGCATATTAGTACGGAAAGTTTGAATAATATTACGAGAAGTTGTCGCAGAAGGCAAGTTTTGCAACTGCGCATCTTTATATATTTGTGCGGCAATAATACAATCATCAGCATAAGTTTCTATATAATCGATTGCCTCAGTCATAATGATCGCCAACTGATCTAAAGGGTAAGGTTCTTTTGAACTTCCTAGTCCAAATAAATAATCTCGTTGCTCTCGCTTAGAGCCATAGACAAGACTTGACCAATGAATACTTGACTCAAAAAGATCATTTCGAAGTCTAAGAAAAGGTGGTAATAGAAGTTCGTGTTGCTTCCATTGAAGGAGTATATAAAGTTTTTTATAAATACTTCTCTCAAAAAGCCCATTTTCACGTTGTTCACATATGTATATATCAATTAATTCCCCAGTAATATCAAAAGGTATCGAGAGTTCACAGATAATATTTAGTTCTCTTATCAATCGTTCAAATAACTCTACTTTAGATATGCAACCTTCATTTTTTGGAGCATCACCCATCTGACCATCAAGCACCAGATAAACTACAGTACGGTAAGCCAACCCTATCTGTCCAGATGGAGGAGTAACATTCTTAAATGAAATGCTATTTTTACGTATTTTTAGTAGATTTTTACTAAATAATGAGCTATCACTATTTGGGTAAACCTTATCATTCATGAGTCTCCATACTTCATTAGGATGAGCACATGCTCGCAATTTTTTCAAATAAGCATTAGGCATTGTCTTTTTCCTTCAAACTTAGTCTTCGTACACGTTGTGAGTTGAGAACCTCTTTTCTGATGAATGCCACCCGTCCACTTTGCTTAGCCTTGAGTTCACATTCTATTCGCTCTTCATTAGTAAACTTACACATTTCCAATGCTGCTTCTGCAGCCATATTATCAAGCAAAAAAAATTTCTCCCACTCCTCGTTCGGATATAAGGAACGTAGTTCTTCCATTACATTCTGCCAAGCCATAATGTTAGGTCCGTGAATTTCTTTGACTACATCGCTTTGACTGCACTTAGTTAGACATTTGCGCCAATTGACACAAACATCTCCATCACGCAACTTTTTAACTCCAATATAGTCTGGCTCTGATGGGTTTATACAATTAGAAAGCGGCCCAGTGAATATTTCGAATTTAGGATTCTCTTTCACTGAGGATTTATCTTTGAAAAAAGCAAGTAACTCGTTCATCGTAATACTTATCCGATGTTGTTTTGAGCCTTGGAACTCTCTAGCTTTTTGATAAGTTATTTCAGTCTTTGCATCCTTATGTCCAAGTCTAAATTGACGTTCCCATTGTTCTTTCCCCTCAAGATACGCACTTAAATTCTTTACTTTTCGTATTTTTTCGTGATTAATGGAATAAAGGCGCTTTTCTTTGTATGTACCATCATTTTGATAGACTCTATCAGTAATATTATGTTGATAAAAAAAATGTGTTTTACTATAGAACATACTTCTAAGTGCTGAAGTGTCTATTGCATTAATTTCAATTTTACCTGTTCTAGGAGCATTATTGTTCCCAAACGTGAAAAAGTAGTTGTTATCGCAGTTGTTAAATAAAGGTTTTGCATACTTACACCAAAAATCTACGTACTTGCACTGTTGGTGATCGAGAGCTGTACTCTGTATCGTATTTCCACGCCCTTTAAAACCATCAACAATACGTCCCATACCTGAATTTTCACCAAGATGATAACCTCCATCTTCATCTTTCCATATACGCCAATCTTTCACAGGCTGCTGATTTAACCCACTACGACAGAGTGAAAGTAAATATAGGGGATAAATAGCCCTTAGATCTGGATAGACACGACTATCAAAGACTCGCAACGAGAAACGGAATTTTTTTGATACATGACGTCTCCACTCTCCGAGGTTTTTTTGTACAAAAGAGTATTGAGGAAGAATGTCACTTACAAAAGGATATTCTGGAGCAATCACCTTGTGCCATATTGCAAACATTCGTTCATCTTGGATACTAATATTAAGACCACCTTCCCCTTTTTTACGTAAAGACACTTCATGTTCCGTGCATCTTCGTGAATTCTTCCATTCGTTCAATTTAATGCCATATAAACAGTATGCAGCACTACGAATTACACGATTAGGTGGGCCAGACACTCTACCAAATTGATCGATGTTATCAAAGTAAGTATATATTAGGTTCTTTAAAGTAAACAATCCTCCATGTAGGCTTAGTTCTTCTTTACTAAATATTTCCTGCATAGCTTTCAGTTCATTCATCCATTCTTCATATTCGTTGACCAAATGCATTATCCCATCAAGCTCTTCGCAAGCATAAATATCACATTGCCATGAAACGGCTAAAGAGAGCTCATTTTTTGAGTTTGTCACAGAAGCATATTTTGTGTATTTAGGAACTTTCAAATTTTTATCATAAACAGATACTAATTTATTACAAAATCTTGTGCAGTTTTCCAGTGTAGACTTAGAATAATCATTTTTTTTAGCATCTTGTTCAATCATCTTTAGATGATTTCCATTAATGCTTTCGAGTGTTTCCCAATTAATATTATTTAACACCATTAAAAAGTGACCGAACCCTTTTAATAAATTTCCAGTATCAGCACGTGGTGTAAAAGGTTCAATGAAAGTAAAGATTGAATCTCTAATGAATTTGGAATGTTGAGGAAAACGGCTCAATAAATGAACGTTTGTTATACCCCGTTCTTTTTGTGAATTTATTAGTCCATTATTTCCAGCAACTGATATAAATTCTATCATAGAATCAAAGCAAAAATATTGGCGATTATGAGACCTAGGATCACTTTTACTATTCTGGACAATAAGATATTTACCGTAATGTTCATTAGCTAACAATGAGTTCACATTGTCAAAATGATTTGACAGCTTACTCATTTCATTAGATTTTTTTGCACCTCTTGGAAGTTGTATAGAAGTTGTTTTTGTTCTCGCCATAATAGTCCTTAATAATACTAATTATGATTAAAACATAAATTCTAAAAACTACCAAATAATATGACTATTTTCTATTTAATCATAAATGCCCCAACTCCCCAAATACAAACCACTCACTCAGATCATCTTCACTTGTGTCAAGTGCTATCATTAGGGCGATACTCAAGTCAAACTGAGAACCCTCTTTTTTTACATCACTGGGGGAGAGATTGATTGTTATTCGTTTAGGGGGGAAAGTAAATTCATTGCTTAAAAGTGCAGACTTCACACGTTCACGTGCCTCCGAAATAGAGGCAGATGCCATCCCTACGATTGAAAAAGAGGGAAGTCCCTTAGTAAGCGTTGATTCCACCTGAACTATTTTTGCTTCTATCCCCTCATATGTAGCACAACAAACTGTTTTCATCACTTCAACCTATATTTAAATTGAAATTATTATAATGAAAAAATGTTT
>JAGGTH010000087.1 GCA_021163845.1 Helicobacteraceae bacterium
AAGAAAAACTGATACACAATACCATTGACTTTCCAAACAAATTCTACAGCATTGTTTAAAATTGATTTGATTGCATCTATGTTTATATCATAAACATCAAATTCTCCTAAAAAAACATTGATAGATTCTTGAAAAATATCAAAAGGTTTTGGAATGTTTTTCAGATAAGTGACTAAGTTTTGTGTGTATTGCATCGCTTGATCTGCACTGATGCTTGGTATGAATTGATACGATAAACCAACAAAATAGATAAGTGGCAAAAATACAAATAAGAAAAGGGTTAAAGTCAAGAAGCCTGATACTAAAATTTTTTTATAAGAGAGATTACATTTCGTATAGAGTGCAGTATAGAGTGGACGAGTAGCAATTGCTAAAATGGCACCTACGGTTATGCTCATCAAATAGCTTTGAAAAATATATCCTATAAAAAAGAAGCTCGCAACTACCGCTACGATTATAAAATGTTTGGAGAGCATGATTTTTACCTTTTGGCTATTACGCGTTATTCGTTTTTGGTAAAAAGCATATCTTAATACTACTAAGTGAATTATAAATTAATACTATTTTAAGAGCTTTGTTGTAGTGTTAATTGTTCTAAAGGTTTTAGTTGAGCTTTGAGCTTCAATGTTTTGTAAAAGTAATTCAAAAGGAGAATTCATGGGAATGAAAGAATCATATGAGCAAAAATTACAAGCTCAGTTGGATGAGTGGGGTTCCAAAATTGATACCCTTAAAGCAAAAGCTGATAAGGCAGAAGCTGATGTTCAGTTGGAATACTATGAAGAGATAGAAAGACTCAGAACCCTTCAAGAGGAAGCGACACTAAAGCTTAATGAACTTAAAAGTTCAAGCGATGATGCTTGGGAAGATCTTAAAGCAGGTATGGATAATGCCTGGGATTCTTTAAGCAACGCAGTAAAATCAGCAACTTCACGATTTAATTCGTAGATAAAGAGGATAGAGATGAAACTATATATAACTTCGGCTATTTTAGTAGCAGCATTAGGACTAAGTACCACTGTTTTTGCACAAGAACAAAGCAAAGAAACATCTATACAAGATGTTAAAAAAGAGACAAAAGAGTTGCTTCACACTCTCAATTCTTACGGAAGTGATAAAAAGGATGAAGCACTAGAGCAATCTAAAAAAAGTCTACAAAAGGTAGATAAGCGCATTGACCAGCTAGAATCAGAAGTTGACAATAACTGGAATAAAATGAGCAAAAAGGCAAAAAAAGAGGCCAGAGAAAACCTTAAAGCATTACGAAAACAACGTAATGAGGTTGCAGAGTGGTATGGAAGTATGAAGAGCAGTTCATCCGACGCTTGGGAGCATATGAAAAAAGGTTTTTCAGATTCGTATAAAGCACTTCAAAAAGCTTGGGAAAAATCTGAAAACGAATTTAACGACAAAAAGTAGACATTGTTAAGTTTTTTTTCGAAAAAATGACACAAACTCTGCAAATACTAAAGAGAGTTTAGAAGAGGTTTTGGAGTCTTTTTTTTGTACAGATTGCAGATACTTCACTACCTCGGTTCTACCAAACACCGATGCAAAAACAATAGGGTTTTTCATCGGGTGAGTCTCAATCTTTGCACCATTTTGTACTAAAAGCTTTACAATCTCAAGGTAACCTTTAAAAGCAACTCCTGCAATTATAGAGTGACCATGGTCATTTTTACTATTAACGTCTGCTCCCATCTCTATAAGTATTTTAGAACACTCAAAATTACCGTTATAGCAACTAAGCATTAAAAGTGTATTTCCTTTATGATCGCAAGTATTTGGGCTAAGTCCATGTTCTATCATACTCAATAATGTAGGTACTTCACCCTCTCTTGCAAGATCAAGCGCCATAAGCTGTAACTCCTCATAACGCTTTAACTCCTCTTGGCTTATTTCACTCATACACTCTTTAGAGCCTCTTTAACACCTTTGGCATAATCAGGATGGACCTGTTCAAAAAGCGATAGCTGTCTGTTTATAATTTTTTCGTTTGTCCCTTGCATGTGTCTTGCAATATTTCCAAAGAGTTGCTGCTTTTGATCACTACTCATAAGTTCAAAAAGTGCTCTTGGCTGAGTAAAATCATCATTTCCTTCTCTATGATCATAGCGTGCTCCATCTCCATCTACAGGAAATGGTGGCTCTGCAAAACTAGCATCTTCTTTTGGTCCATCAAAACTATTTGGTTCATAGTACGCATCACTATAATTTGGCTCTTCAAAATTCATACTTCCATCCATGTGATATGTATTTACCTCACTTAATGGTCTGTTGACAGGAAGCATCTCATAGTGAGTTCCTACTCTATATCTATGTGCATCTGCATAAGAGAAGACTCTTGCTTGAAGCATTTTGTCAGGACTCCAACTCACACCCGGCACTACATTAGAGGGGCTAAAAGAAGCCTGTTCTATCTGTTGAAAGTAGTTTTGAGGATTTTCATTAAGCTCTAAAACACCCACATCGATCATTGGATACTCATCGTGTGGCCAAACCTTTGTTAGATCAAAAGGATTAAATGAAGCTTTTTTGGCTTGTTCTTGACTCATAACTTGAATTTGAAAATCCCACTTTGGATAATTTTTCTCTTCAATAGCTTCAAAAAGATCTTTTTGAGAACTCTCTCTATCTTTTCCAACCACTTTCTCAGCCTCGGCATCAGTAAAGTTTTCAATCCCTTGTTGTGTTTTGAAATGAAATTTTACCCATGTACGCTCACCCTCTTCGTTAATGAGGCTGTAGGTGTGAGAACCATAACCATTGATGTTTCTATACCCTTTTGGAAGCCCACGATCTGACATCAAGATGGTCACTTGGTGCAAACTCTCAGGACTCAAACTCCAAAAATCCCATGCTGCTTCATTGTTTCGCATATTGGTTCTTGGGTGTCTTTTTTGAGTGTGAATAAAATCAGGAAACTTCAACGGATCGCGGACAAAAAATACAGGTGTGTTGTTCCCTACTAGATCCCAGTTTCCCTCAGTAGTGTAGAACTTAAGGGCAAAGCCTCTGACATCTCTTTCTGCATCAGCAGCCCCGCGCTCACCCGCTACGGTAGAAAATCTTGCAAGCATTTTCGTTTTAGCACCCTTTTGGAGTGCTTTTGCTTTGGTATACTTTGAGATATCACGAGTAATAGTAAGCTCACCAAATGCGCCACTACCGTTTGCGTGGACGACTCTCTCAGGGACCCTCTCTCTATTTTGGTGGGCAAGTTTTTCAAGAAGCTGATAATCTTGCATTAAAAGTGGACCTCTTGGACCTGCACTTAACGAATTTTGATTATCGCTAACTTTGTTTCCCGCTGTAGTTGTCATTGTCTTTTTCATACTTTGCCTCACTCTATTGAAATCATTCTATGAGAATAACTGAAGATAACTTAAAGTTATTTCTCTATACAAGTAATTTTCATTGTAAAGAACATTCACTTAAAGCATACTTTGTATAAATCACTAGATTAGATCTATTGTAAATTTAACTTTTTATCGATAGAGCGAATATAAATATCTTGCTGTGGAAATGGTATCTTTATGTCATTAGCATAGAGTGCATTATAAATAAGAATAGAAAAACGTGAAAGAGTTCGTCTAGGTGCGAGTGTTTCTTTTCCATAAATCCATACAGAGAGTTCATAGTCAACACTACTTCTTCCCATACCCGTCATTATCACGCTGGTAGAACGCTCATTTGAAGTGTATATATCTTTAAAACCACTTTGCTTCACTGCCTCTGTGATAACATCTATAACTTCTTGTGGATCTGTTCCATAGGCAACACCAAATGGAATATTAAAGCGTTTAATATTATCATTCATTGTCCAATTGATAACATTGTTTTGTATAAAGTTTTGATTAGGAATTATGATATTGATATTGGAATTTGTTCTGATAATAGTAGCACGCATTTTTATATCAACAACATGCCCCAATAAAGTATCGTTTATTTCAATATAATCACCTACTTTTACACTCCGTTCAAACATTAAAATAATTCCAGAAACAAAGTTAGAAACAATATTTTGAAGTCCAAAACCTATCCCTACAGAGAGTGCTCCAGCAACTAAAGCAAAAGAGGAGAGATCAATACCAAGAATATTGAGCGCACTAAAAAAAGAGATTAATATGATAGTGTAATACCCAAGATTTGAAATAATAGTACCTGTGGAAAAATTAATTCGTGATTTTGCT
The DNA here is from genome assembly GCA_021163845.1 of Helicobacteraceae bacterium. Taxonomy (GTDB): domain Bacteria; phylum Campylobacterota; class Campylobacteria; order Campylobacterales; family Sulfurimonadaceae; genus Sulfurimonas. The sequence goes on from JAGGTH010000087.1 coordinate 4,194, forward strand.
AACACCATTCTTTTTATCTGTTTTTTATAAAAGCCACCAACAAAAAAGCCTAAAACAAATATCCCAAGTGCAATAAATATTTTAAGTATACTGATTTGTGCTGCATTTATAGTAAAGAGAGTTGCTGTAAACAAATCGCTTATCAATGAAAAATTAAAATCTGTTATCCAGTCCATTTACCCTCTTTGTTTAGTTTTTTAATGTCACTTTAGCATCTTCTATTCCTTTATGTTATATATTGAACTATTCCTAAGTTTGCGACTAAGTTGCACTTAAGAGGCTAACAAGTACAATTATGTATTCAATTTTATAAGGTTCCTTTATGATAAAAGCTCTTCTTTTTTTCCTTTCTCTACAACTTTTTGCTTTTGCAAAACCTGTCGTTTTGGTGAGTATCTTGCCACAACACACTTTTGTCCAAAAGATAGCACAAGACAAAGTTGATATTCACCTTATGGTCAAGCCGGGGAGCTCGCCACACTCGTATGAACCAAAGCCTTCTCAGATGGTCGCGCTCTCAAAGGCTGACCTTTATTTTAGTATCGGTGTAGAGTTTGAAAATGTTTGGCTCGATCGTTTTAAGGCACAAAACCCTACCCTTCCTTTTATCGACATCAGTGAGGGGATTCAAAAGATCGCAATTGGTGCACATCATCACGAAGAAGAGCATCATGCACATCATGGCCACGAAGAGAAGCAGAGTCTTGATCCTCATACTTGGACATCTCCAAAAAATGTGAAGATCATGGCACAAAATATTTACAATGCCCTTGCAAAACTCGATCCTACAAACCAAACCTTTTACAAAAAGAATCTTGATCTTTTTTTAGCAGAGATCAAGGCAACAGATGCGCAGATCCGCACCCTTTTACAAGAGCTTCCAGCGCAGAGTACTTTTCTTGTTTTTCACCCATCATGGGGCTATTTTGCAGCAGAGTATGATCTCAATCAGGTCGCGGTAGAGGTCGATGGGAAAAGTCCAAAACCAAAAGATATCATGCGTATTATCCAAGAAGCCAAAGAAGAAAACGCGAGGGTGATCTTCGCTCAACCAGAGTTCTCCGATAAAAGCGCTCAGATCATCGCTAAAGAATCAGGTATCAAAGTACTCAAAATATCTCCGCTCAATGGGCAGTGGTCCAAAAATCTTATCACAATGGCACAAGCTCTTGCAAAATAATAACGATAACCCAACTATCATCGATATCAAGCATCTCTCTTATGCCATCAAAAAAGAGGAGATACTCAAAGATATCAACCTCGAGGTGAAGCAAAAAGATTTTCTAGTGATCATCGGTCCAAATGGTGGGGGTAAGAGTACCCTCTTGAAACTCATCTTGGGGATATACCCAAGTAAATCTGGAACGATCTCTATCCACTATGCAGATGCAACAAATAAGCTCGACATCATAGGCTATGTCCCACAAAACACCAATATCAACCTCAACTTTCCTATCAAGGTGATCGAGGTTGTGATGATGGGCTTTGCAAGTAAAAAGACATTTTTTGGGTATGCAAAAGAGGATCTTGATCTCGCAAACAAACTCCTCGAACAAGTAGGGATGCAAAAATACGCACACCAAAAGATCGGCTCGCTCTCAGGTGGTCAGAGACAAAGGGTGATGATAGCGCGCGCGCTCTTTGCACATCCCAAGATACTTATACTCGATGAGCCCACGTCAAGCATCGATGTTGAGGGGCAAGCCAAGATCTATGATCTCTTACAAGAGCTCAACAAAGAGATCACGATCATCGTCGTGAGCCATGATCTCTCCGTGATCTTGAACTACGCTACAAAAGTAGCACATATCAACAAAAAACTCTCGTTTCACGACATGAGCTCCTTTGAAAGCTCTTTTGATACGCAAAAAGAGCATATCTGCGAAGTGGAACTCTTAGAGATGTTGGGGAAGATCAAATGATAGAAGCACTCTCGTATGAATTTATTCAAAACGCTTTGATCGCTGGAATCCTTGTGAGTTTTATCTCAGGGATCATCGGTTCACTCATCGTTGCCAATCGTATGGTCTTTCTTGTTGGTGGTGTAGCCCACGCTGCGTATGGCGGGATCGGACTGGCTCTTTTTACGGGGATTCCTTTGTTTTTAGGCACCTCTCTTTTTGCCGTGCTTGCCGCACTTTTCATGGCATATATCACCATCAAAGAGCGTGACAAGACAGATATCTTTATCGGTCTGATTTGGGCTGTTGGGATGGCGATAGGGATCATTCTTGTCGATCTTACCCCAGGATACAACGTCGATCTGATGAGTTATCTCTTTGGTTCTATCTTGGCGGTGGATCATGAAGATCTATATTTTATGGCAGCTCTATTTGTCCTCATCCTCTTTGTTCTCGCTTTTTGGTACAAAGATATCCTCGCGGTCTCTTATGATAGTGAATATGCGGCGATACGCGGTATCAATGTCAAGCTTTTCTTCACCATCATCTTGATCCTCTCCGCTCTGAGCGTTGTCGTCGCCATCAAAGTGGTGGGGCTTATCCTCGTGATCGCCCTGCTCACCATCCCTATCTACATCGCGCAATATCTGTGCAGCACACTCTATTCGATGATGTTTGTCTCAGGCTTTGTCGCGACACTCTTTACCCTTGTGGGACTTTGGCTCTCTTATACCTATGACCTTACATCCGGAGCATGTATTATTTTGGTCGCGGCTTTGAGTCTTTTATTTTTTATGTTGTGGCAAAAAAGATCATGAAAAAACTCCTCTTTCTTCTTGTTTTTCTAAGTCAGAGCCTCTTTGCCTGTGCGACGTGTCAGCTGATGATCCCTACAGCAGAGGTAACGCTCAAAGTCAATATCAAAGAGAAACAACTTGCCACTTCAGATGTAGAGTGGTATTTCTCTGACCTTTACACCCAAGAGATCACAAAGCAATACGATAAAAATAGAAACCTTGTGCTCGACAAAGAGGAACTTGCCATCATCCTCAAAGCAAAGTTGGATTATCTCAAGCCAAAAAATATGCTCATGGCGATGAAGGTGGGCGATGATATCAATGAAAATGAAGTGATACCTCGCTTTAAGAACTTCGATCTGCGTGTGGTCGATGAGAGACTTCTCTTTAGCTATCAGTTCAATGCAGATCTCACCCTCAAAGATCAATCTGTCCTCTCTTTTAAATTTGAAGATGATGAAGCTTTTTTTAGTTTTATCCTCCAAGCTGTGGATGTAGCGGGAAGTGATTTTTACATCTCAACCAACAACTATCTCTACACAACTGCCATACTCTTTAGCGCAACACCTCTAAAAACCCAAGAGCAATACGCTCCATCCCAAGAGATCATAGAAGAAGGCATCATAGAAGAAAACTATGAAGAGCCATCCTTAGAACAAGAAGGTCTTCTCAATGAGAGTATCGCCAAGATCAAAACACTCTTTGAAGAGATCAAAGATGATGACAAGCCATATAGCTACTTTTTACTACTGCTCTTTGCTTTTGCCTACGGACTGATCCACGCACTTGGTCCAGGACATGGAAAAACACTCGTAGCGAGCTATTTTCTCTCCAACGATAAGTCCTACTCCAAAGCCCTTTTCATCTCTTTGGCAATTGGTGTGATTCATACCTTTTCAGCTTTTTTACTCACCCTCGTGATCTACTTTATCGTCGAGAGTTTTTTAGCGCAATTTATGGACAATACCATCTACTACACTACCAAGATATCAGCACTTATAATTATTGCGATCGCTGTGTATCTTTTATATAAAAAAGTAAATGTTCACAGAACTTTGGCACGTCAAAAAAACTTCGCCAACTTTAGCACGACACCACCGCACGTCTCGAGCTGTGGATGTGCTGCATGCAAAGTAGAAAACAACTCTACCGACCTCGCACTCATCCTCTCAGCTGGGATCATCCCCTGCCCTGGAACTGTGACACTCTTTATCTTTGCTCTGTCTTTAGAGATGTACACCCTTGGATTTCTCTCTGCTTTTGTGATGAGCTTAGGGATGAGTAGCATCATCTTTATCTCGGCGATACTGAGTGTCACCATCCGTAAAAAAGCGATCAAAAGCAACACAACACTCCAAAAAGTTCTTGAGTTTGGAAGTCTTTTTATTATCCTTTTATTAGGTCTATTTCTTCTTTTTTAATCTTTTTTGAGACCTTTTTGCGACTTCATTTTTGTATACTCGCTTTATGAAAGAGAGTAAAGCAAAGGGTGTCAATGCAGTGTTGTGTTGAAGAAAAAATATATGATTTTCTTATTATTGGTGCAGGTCCTATTGGTATTGAAGCAGCAACAATCGCTTCACAAAATGGCTTGGACACACTTCTCTTAGAACAAGGAAGTTCTATAGGCTTTTATGCGAAAAAATTTGCTCACCTTGGGATGTTCTCCCCTTGGTATTACAACTACTCTCCAAATGGTGTCAAAACACTTCAAGATGCAGGTCTCTTTATACATCCCAAGGCACTTTATGACACCACAGAGTCGTATCTTAACAATTACCTCATTCCTCTCGCCAAGACCGCCAAACTTGTAATATCTTACAATACAAAAGTACTCAAAATTGGGAAATCGGCTCTGGCAAAAACGAACCTTGCAGGAGAGAATAGAAAGAAGCATCCCTTTCGAATCCTCTGTCAAAGAGATGGCAAAAAGGAGTTTATCTATGCCTACAGTGTTATCGATGCGAGTGGCGTCTATGATACACCTCTTGCACTAGGTGTTGGCAGAGTACAAGCTATCGGCGAAGAGCACAACCAAAGCTCGATCCTCTACCAAGCGATCGATAAAGAAAATGCACAACACTTTGAAGCCAAAACAACACTCATCTTAGGGCAGATCTGCTGTACTGCTAAAAGCCTTAACGAACTCCAAAAGTATCTCACTTGCAATCCAAAAACAAAGCTGATCTATGTAGATGAAACAGGACTCAAGCCTTATATCTCTCAACTCAAAAATGATATCTTTACACGTCGCGTCGAATCGATCCGCCTTGCCAATGAACTTTTAGATTCTAGCTCTCCTCAAGTACGTGTTATCAAAAAAAGTGGGGTTTTTAAAATCGAAAAAAAAGAGCAAGGCTTTGAGGTGCACCTCATCTCTCAAAAAGACCATACAATAGAGTCTCTCTTTGTCGATACCATCGTCTCAAATTGTGGTTTTCGACCTGACAACTCTCTTTATAGTGAGCTTCAAGTCCATGAGTGTTATGCTTCTGCCTCCCCGATGAACCTCGCTTCGGCAATGCTCGAAGACACACTAGACTATCGCTTGACCCCAAGTGCTTTGGGTTATGAAACACTTACAAACCCTGAACCAAACTTCTACATCCTAGGCTCAAAAAGCTATGGAAGAAACCAAGGTTTTTCCCTTCATATCGGGATAGGACAAACCATAGAGCTTTTTTCTCATATATTAAACAAAGAGAAACAAGAGTTTTTGAGATCCCCTTTAGCTGAGCATCAAGAGGTTCCTTTTGTTGTAAATAAAGAGGAAAAACTCTCTACATCCAGCCCTTTAGCCCCTGCCAAAATCCAAGCAGATCAAGAGCAGATGTACAAAACAATCACAGAAAATCTCCAAGAGCTTATCTTTCAGACCGATCTCAAGCAAAAGATCACCTATCTAAGCCCCTCTTGGACCACGCTTACAGGCTTTAGCACCCAAGAGTTTATCGGGTTAGATTGGCAGAGTCTTTTACATAAAGACTCTCAAGCACAAGGACTTTGTCAATGCAACGCTTTCATGTCCAACCAGCTTGAAACATACCGTGAAGAGTTCAAGATATTATGCAAAGATGGAAGTGTTAAATGGGTAGAGGTCAATGCCTCTATTTTGGTTGATAGCAATAATGTGGCGTATGGAACGATCGGTTCTATGCTTGATATTACACAAAGAGTAGCCGTGCTTAAAGAGCTTCAAGAGAAAAACAAACAACTCGATAGACTCTCCATAACAGATGATCTCACAGGCTTATATAATCGGCGCCATTTTAATGAAGTGTTTGAACACGAGTACGAAAGAGCCCTACGCGGAGGCAACGACTTTGCCCTTATTATGTGTGATATAGATTTTTTCAAGCCTTACAATGATACCTACGGACACCAAAAAGGGGATGATGCTCTTAGGGCAGTTGCATCTGTACTCCAAAAAAGTTTTACAAGACGTATCGATATTGTCGCACGCTATGGCGGAGAGGAGTTTGTTATTATTCTTCCTGCTACATCCCAAGAGAATGCACAAAAGCTCGTAGAAGATGCACGAAAAAAAATTCAAGCACTGCATATTAAGCACTCCAATTCTGATGTAAGTCCTTATGTCACAATGAGTTTTGGAATGATCTGTGGCAGAGCAATTCCGAGCAAAAACCCAGATCAGCTTTTAACTCTTGCTGATAAAGCTCTGTATGAAAGTAAAAAAATGGGGAGAAACCGCTTAAGCGTTTATTACCTAGAATAAAGTACAATAAGAAAATCTAATGTATAAGGCTTTGTATGAAACTTTTTTTAAGCATGTTACTTCTCACTGCTTCACTCTTTGGAGCCAATATCGATGAGTTTGCTTCACAGATGGGTTATTATCGCGATTACGATACAGCACTGCTTGAGGCACAAAAGAAAAACAAGCCTATTATGCTTGTGGTGGTGGGTGATTATTGCCCATGGTGTAGAAAGTTTGAGAGACAGACTTTAGAAAAGAATGAAGTTGCCATCTATGTAGAGGATCATTTTATCCCTGTGATCGTTGATAGAAATCTTGACAAAGAGCATTATCCTCCAAGGTATCATTCACTACGGATCCCTACTGTCTTTTTTATTGAACCTAAAAAACAAGAGCTTCTTTTTGAATCTATGGGCTACCTCAAACAATCTGAGTTTCTTGAAACGATGCGAGGTATAAAATGAAAAAACTTCTCTTTCTTCTCATCTTTAGCATCTCTCTTTTCGCGTCGCAACCTTTCACTCTTGAAAATCTCAACAACCTACGTATCTATTTTGTCAACAAAGCACCCTTTCTTGATAAAGAGCTAGAACAACGCATCAAAGACAAGGTTACATCCAAGCTTCAAGCACAAGGGATTCGCATGAATCGTGTCGATGCAAGTACACTTATACTCAAGATTGAAGCGATCAAGCTACAAACAAATTATGTCATTAACACCCAGATCGCAATTGCTGAAGAGGTGATCACAAAACGTAAAGAGGATGTAGGGACCTTCGCTTATACCTACCATCTTAACGATCTCTTTGATACCAAAGAACCACGTATCGATACAATGGAATCTTTTGAGTTTTTGCTCGAAGAGTTTTTAGATCTCTACAAAGAAGACAATGAAAACTAGGGATGTAATCCAGTTGTAAGAGATTTAGTGTAAAATAACACGATTAAATAAAAAGGTGTGAATGTGAGTATTTATAGAGAGTATGATATTAGAGGTATTTTTGAGAGTGAGCTCAATGAGCAAAGTGTTACGCGTATTGGTTACGCACTTGCAAGTAAGATACAGGGGGAATATGTCGCTGTAGGTTATGATGCACGTAGCCACTCTCCGATCTTGTTTGAATATCTTGTCGCGGGGCTCAATGCGGGTGGCAAAAAAGTACTTGATATGGGACTCGTTCCTACCCCTGTGAACTACTTTACAAACTACCAAGAGTGGGATGGGATCACGCCTGCCGCTTCTATTATGATCACAGGTTCACATAACCCAAGTGAGTACAATGGCTTTAAGATAACTATCGATAAAGCTCCATTTTTTGGAGAAGAGATCTACGCACTCGGGCGTGAATGTGAAGCGATGCAAACACTTCCAAAAGCTCCTGCAAGGGATGTAACAAAGATCGATGCAGTATCTCGTTATATTGATTTTCAAATCAAAGAGTTTGCTCACCTCAAAGGGATGCCTACACGTATCGTTTATGACTGTGGAAACGGTGTAGCAGGCGTAGTTACAGAAGAGATCTTCAAAGGTCTTGAGCTTCACACTAAAGGGCTTTATGTAGACCCTGATGGAAGCTTTCCAAACCACCATCCAGACCCATCAGATGAGCATAACCTCGAAGATGTCAAAGCACTTTTGGCCGCTGAGGGAGATATCGCTTTTGCTTACGATGGTGATGCTGATAGAATCGCTGTGCTTACTCACAAAAACAATATCAAAGGCGATATGATGGCGCTTTTATATTCGATGCACATGGACAAACCTACCGTTATCGGAGAGGTAAAATGCTCGCAAGTGATGTATGATGAGCTCGAGCGCCGTGGTGCTACAGCTATTATGTACAAAACAGGGCACTCCAATCTCAAAGTAAAAATGAAAGAGACGAATGCAGATCTTGCATGTGAAGTAAGTGGGCACATATTTTTCAAAAACCGTTATTTTGGTTACGATGATGCGATCTATGCAACACTTCGGATGTTAGAGCTGATCCACGATGGGATCGACCTCGATGCAGAACTTGCAAAACTTCCACAAGTGTTCTCCACCGAAGAGATCAAAGTTCATACAACAGAAAAAGAGAAGTTTCCTCTTATGGAGAAGATTAAAGAACTTCTTAAAAACCCTCCTGCTGATTTTCCGGCGATAAAAGATATTATCGAGGTCGATGGTGTGCGTATCAACTTTGAAGATGGATGGGGGCTTGTACGAGCTTCTAACACCACGCCTGTGCTTGTTACCCGTTTTGAATCTACATCCAAAAAGCAAGCCAAAGTATATGAAGATGCACTCATGGCGCTTATAAACGAAGCCAAAGCAAAGGCGTAAAATGTTTTTTCGTCTTGCTCTTCTTCTCTTTTTGCTTGTCAATCTAAGTGAAGCCAAAGAGCAAGACACTATCAAGACCATTGCCTTTGTTCAAGACGATATGTCCAACGATTTTCGCAGGGCACAAGTCTATGAAGCGATGGAAGAGGTCAAAAAGCATAAGGATATCCGTTTTGTCTACTCTGATGCTGGGGCAAAAAAATCTCTTCTCGTGCGACAGCTTGAAAAATTTATCGCTGAGGGTGTTGATCTCATCATCATAGGTACGAATGACTCCGATATCCTTGTTCCTAGCGTAGAAAAAGCGTTTAGCAAAGGGATAGGGATCATCGTACTTGATAGAAAGATCAATACAGATAAATACACATGTTATATCAAATCAGATAACTACCAGATCGGTGTGATGGCAGCGAAGTATCTTCTCTCTCAAATGAAAAAGGGTGGCACTATTTTGATGCTTCAAGGTTTTAAGGGTAATAATGTAGCCAATGAACGTACGAACGGATTTATGGACACTATTAGCAAACACGAAAATTTCAACGTGATCCAAAGACGTGGGAACTATCTACGCAAAGACACGATTTTAGTGATGGAAGAGCTTCACAAAAAGGGAGTTCACTATGATGCGATCTATTCCCACAGCGATAGTATGCTCAGCGGTGTACGCACCTTTTATACAAAATACAAGCTCGATAGTGAGGCTCTTCTGAGTATTGGGGTCGATTACATATCAGAAGCCAAAGATGCCATAATGCGAGGAACACAAGATGCCTCGATCCTTTTTGCTTTGGGTGGTAAAGAGAGTGTGCAGGTGGCACTTGACTTTCTAGATGGGAAAAAAGTCCCCAAGACTATCACAAACCCTATAAAACTTATCACAAAAGAGAATACTATTTATGTACAGCCGATTTTCTAATCTCAAACTCTCTTACAAGCTCACAGTTGTTGTCATTCTCACTATTGTTCTCTCGATCGCACTATATGGAACCTACTTTGACCACTACCTCAAAAAAAGTTTTTATGAGAATACGAAAAAAAGGATGCAATACGCTACAGAGAAGATATACTTTGATCTCATAGAACTCCAAGGTGAGCTTTATAAGAATATCAATTATCTTCAAGAAGATGAATCTTTTCTTGCATCTATAAACTTTATCAATAGCTATGGAGATAAAAATAACTACAATACCTCTTTGATAGATGAAGAGAAAAAAGTTCTCCTCAACCATCTTTTAAACACAGCAAAACTCTCTGTACTTGATGCAATTATCCTCTATGATAAAGATATGCAGCTTCTTGCCTACATCCAAAGAGAGCTAGATGGTACTTATACACTCCATGCCATCAGCTATGATGCAGATGCGAAACCTCTACGACTCTTTGCAAGTGAAACAAACAATAAATATGAGTCTCTTCCCTACCAAGAAGACTCAAATATCCCTTTTCAACATAATCAATTTTACTCTACATCCCAAGATGCGGTCCTTCTCTTTGACACTCAACAAGGGGATCTCAGACTTACACTCCACCATGATATATACGATGAAGCACTTGGAAAAAAGATCGCTCATGTTGAGATAATGCATCGCCTCAACGCGCTTTATTTTGAAGAACTCTCACGTGATCTGGATATGAAAATCGCTCTCTCGGCTGATAAGAGTTTTCAAAACTATTCACTAGGTGTTTTTGGTAGTTCGACCCTGCGTGATATCAAGCTCAACGAAGAAGATGAAGCGTACGTAGCAGCTCTGGCAATTCATACAAGTGCTCAACAAGATAGCGACTCCTTACGCTATATCACCTTCACTTTGGACAAATATAATCTAGACCTCTCTTTACGAGAAAATAGATTTGAGCTCATCCTCTTTTTACTTCTCCTATTACTTATCATTCCAGGTGTTCTTGTAAGTGTCTTCAAGCGCTGGCTCGCACAACCGCTCGATCAGGTAATGACACAAATTGATAAGATCGAACTGGGAGATTATTCAAACTCAAAGCCCTTACAAACAGATGATGAACTAGGGATGATCTCGCGCAATATCAATGATCTCGCCCAAAATCTCAAACAAAGAGAAAAACAGCTCAACACCTCTCGTAAGAAGCTCGAACACCTCTCAAGTCATGATACCCTTACGCACCTTCCAAATAGACGCCTCTTTATCTCTCGTGTCGATGAGGCTATCAAGCGTGCGCAAAGACACAACAAAAAGGCTGCTGTAATCTTTATCGACCTTGATAACTTCAAGCAGGTGAATGATTCTTTAGGTCATGATATCGGTGATGAACTCCTCATCTCTATCGCCAAACGCTTATCTCATCAGCTTCGTGATACCGATACAGTAGCAAGAATCGGTGGAGATGAATTTAATCTTCTTATCGAAGATATTCAAAACTATGAGGATGTTGAAGCTATTTGTATGAAGCTTATGGATGAATTTCACACCCCTTTTGAATGTAATGACCATCAGATCCACACCACGATAAGCATGGGGATCGCGCTCTTTCCAGAAGATGGAAAAGATAGTACTACACTTATCAAAAATGCCGATCTAGCAATGTATCAAGCAAAAGATAGTGGACGTAATCAGTTTCGATTTTATTCCCAAGAGCTCTCCTCTTTTATCGAGAAGCGCCTTGAGATGATCAGCGCGCTCAAATCAGCGATCGCCTCAGGGGATGAGTTTTCACTCCAGTACCAACCAAAGATCAACTCAAAAACTGAAAGGATCTGCGCGATCGAAGCACTTGTTCGCTGGAATAGCCGCTCTCTTGGCTTTGTGATGCCTGGGGATTTTATCTCACTCGCAGAAGACACACACCTCATCATAGAAATAGGCAAATGGATCCTCAAGCAAGCGTGTCAAGATTTTATCAAGCTCCAAAAACACTCACCTCTTTTAGAAACCATCAGTATCAATGTCTCTAGCGTACAACTCAACTACAGCGATATGGTACAAACCCTCCAAAATACGATCCAAGAAACACAGATCGATCCACACCATATCGAGCTAGAGATCACAGAGAGCTACATCGCGACCAATGAGATCCATGCGATCGAAACCTTAGAAAAATTTCGTGCTATGGGTGTTAAACTTGCGATCGATGATTTTGGAACGGGATACTCTTCGATGAGTTATCTACAAAAACTCCCTGTCACACGCCTCAAGATCGATAAATCCTTTATCGACAACCTCCCAGACTCTCATGAGAGTGTCGCTATCGCCAAGGCGATCATCATCCTAGCCAAGACCTTTGATCTTTTTATCACAGCTGAGGGTGTAGAAACAAAAGAACAAGTGATCTTTTTACAAGAACAAGAGTGTGACGAGATCCAAGGCTATTACTATTCCAAGCCTCTTGTTTTTGAAGATCTCTGTGCTTTTATAAAAGAGACTACAGAGTAAATT
>JAGGTH010000071.1 GCA_021163845.1 Helicobacteraceae bacterium
GTCATTTTGTTCTTTTGTTCCTATTGTCACACGTATTGCGTTCATATCGTAACTACTTAAATTTCTTACTATCATCCCTTGGCGTAAAAGAGCATCAGAGATCTCAGATGAATTGTGTGAATTTTGAAACATTAAAGTTATAAAATTTGTATAACTCTCAATTATATCTATTTTTTTCTCTTTTGCAAACTCTTCATAACGTTTCATCTCATCAAAATTAGCAACTATACTTTTTTGCACAAAGTCCTCATCTTCAAGAGCAACGGTTGCCGCTTCTAGGGAGAGTGTTGTAATGTTAAAAGGGGGTCTAAGTTTATAAAGTTCTTGGATGATATTTGCATTTGAGAGACCATAGCCTACACGCATTCCACCAAGACCATAGGCTTTTGAAAATGTTCCTAGATAGATAAGGTTTTCATAAGACTCGATAAGCTCTTTTGGATCTACTTTTTTTGCCGCATCTTTATGCGCTGTGTATTCCATATACGCCCCATCGATCACCACAAGAGTTTCCTTATCGATCTTGTCAAGGAACGCTTTGAGATCTGCTACATCCAAAGCATCCCCTGTAGGATTATTTGGCGTACAGATAAAGATGATCTCTGGCTTATGCTCAAGATAAAGAGTATAGAACTGCTCAAGATCGTGATGCACAGAATCTGTACGTATCACCTCAGCACCCACATGTTTCGCATAGATCTCATACATCGCAAAAGTGATCTTGTTCATTAATATTTTTGAACTAGATGAAGCTTTTGCATGGATCAAAAACTCGATCACTTGATCGCTTCCAGAACCAATAATAACGTTATTTGATTCAAGTCCAAAACGCTTTGCCAAAGAGGCTTTGAGCTTAAACATCGAATCATCTGGATAGAGTGCCATCTTAGCGATGATCTTACTTACACTCTCTTGCACTTTTATTGAACATCCAAAAGGGTTTTCATTACTTGCCAGTTTTACGATATCTTTTGGATCGATCCCAAAATCACGCACTACTAATTCTATCGGCTTTCCAGCCTCATAGGTTTTTATATTTTCTAAGTTTTTATTAAATTGCATCGTCGCCCTTTACATAGCTTCCAAGCCAAGTGACTTCACCCTCATGCTTGTTTATAACCTTTTGTATAGATTCTTCGTCAATATGTCCGTAAAAATCTATAAAAAACCAATAGCCAAAACCACTTTTGTCTTTTGAAGGACGGGATTCAATCTTGGAGAGATTGATCTTCGCCGCATCAAAATCTTGCAAGAAATGAACTAAGGAACCTGATTCTTCTGCGTTTTTGAGGCGCACTAAGATTGAGGTTTTATCTTCACCACTTATCGCATTTTTAAAGTCACTCAGAATCAAAAAGCGTGTCGCGCTATCATGTTGATCTTCGATATTATCAAACATCTGAGGAACCCCATAAAGCTTTGCTGCGATATGAGAACAAATAGCCGCACTATTAGCCTCTTTTGCTGCCAAGATCGCTGCCTTTGCTGTTGATTCTACCGGAATAAGTTCAACATTAGAGAGTCCATGTTCAGCTAAGAACTCTCGACACTGTCCAAAACCTTTATCTTTAGAGTATATCTTCTTAATATCCTCTAATTTTCTCGCTTTTGTTGCAAACGACATATGAATAGGCATATAAAGCTCTGCAACGATCTTCATAGAGCTTTTTGCTAAAAGGTCAAGGGTTTCACCCACAATTCCATCACGGGAGTTCTCAATAGGTACAACACCAAACTTAGCACGTCTAGCTTCGAGTGTTTTAAAAACAGCATCGATAGAGTTAAGGGAAAGATATTCACTCATCGCTCCAAAACGACTCTCTGCTGCTTGGTGGGTAAAACTCCCCTCTGGTCCTAAGAATGCGATACGTTCAGGAAGTTCGAGGTTTCTCGCCACAGCAAAGATCTCCAAAAAGATAGCCTCTATCGCATCTTTATTAAGATCTCCACCACTCTCTTGCGAGATCTTCGTCAGTCTTTCTATAATCGCTTTTTCCCTCTCAGGACGATAGATGGCTGTTCCAGAGGAGTTTTTTATCTCTCCGACGCGATGGACAACCTTCATCCTTTTATTAAGAAGTTCTAAAATATCGCTATCAATCACATCGATCGCTTCTCTACACTCTTCTAATGTCTTCATAATCTCTCCAAAATTGCTTGCATGTCAGAAAAAACTGCATCAGGTCTAAGTTTTTCTTCTATTGAGGGGAGTATCTCCTCTGCTGAACGGTATTTTCCACTTGTTACAAAGATCGTATACATCCCAAGCTCTTTGGCTCCACCTAGATCCCCTTTGACATCATCACTAATGATCTTGATATCTTCATATCTTGCCTCGGGATTTTGCACGCGTAGCATCTCCAAAGATTCTTCATAAAAAGCGACACTTGGCTTGCCGATCACTGTGTATTTCGTCGATGTAGCAAACTCTAACATCTTAAGGATCGCTCCCACACCAGGATAACGTTTTGCATTTTTAGCATAAATAGAGGTCTCATGCATCCCAACAAGCGAAGCACCTGCGAGTAAAAAGTCGATCATCTGTGCAAACTCTTCGTTTGTGAAATCCTCTTTGATCCCTATGAGTACTGTCTTTGGATTTGTATAATTTAGCTCATAACCCATCTTTTGAAGCACTTCTAAAAACTCAGCGGAACCATAGGCTGCGAGTGCTTGTTTTGGCACGCTTCTCTCCAAGATCATAAGGGGATCGAGATAACGCTCATACGCAAAAGAAAAACCCAAAGATTGTAAAAAATCATAAAAAACTTTTGAGTCTTTTTTTGTGTTGTTTGTGATCACCATGTAAGAAATATTTTCTGCATTAAGCTTTGCGATAAACTCCCTGCTTCCACGGATAGGTGATTTATCCTCATCACTGATCAAAGTTCCCTGAACATCTATGAAATACAAGCTATCATCCCCTTTATAAGAGATCTTTCTCTAAAGCGATTAGATCTTCAAAACTCTCACGTCTGCGAATCAGTCTTGCTTTCCCATTTTCAAGTGCTACCTCAGCACTTCTTCCACGTGTGTTATAGTTGCTTCCCATACCAAAGCCATACGCTCCCGCACTGTGTACTACAAGCAGATCATTATGCTCTAGCTCTGGAAGCATAATATTTTTTGCAAGAAAATCTCCACTCTCGCACACAGGACCCACTACATCCACAGCTCTTGGCTCTGACTCTTTGGATGTAAGGGCTTCTATCTTATGATAGGCATTATAAAGACTTGGGCGTAAAAGATCGTTCATCGCTCCATCGACTACCACAAATTTTTTCTCACCATTTTGTTTTTCGTATAAAACTTTTGTCAAGAAATAACCCGCATTTGCAGTTAAGAATCTTCCAGGCTCACAGATCACAGTAAGGTCAAGTCCTTTGAGTGTTCCTAAAATCGCTTGTGCATAATCATAAGGTGCGATCGTTGTCTCGTCGTTATAGACAACTCCAAGACCGCCTCCGATATCAAAGAACTTTAACTCAATATCGATCGCTTGGAGCGAGCGCACCATATCAGCTACGATCTCTGCTGCTTCGCGAATAGGATCAAGTTCAGTAAGCTGAGAACCAATATGAAAATGGATCCCTACAGGATCAAGATACTCAGAGTTTTTCGCAAGAATATACATTCTTTTTGCACTTTGGATATCTACACCAAACTTATTATCATGCAGACCTGTGGAGATATATGGATGTGTTTTAGGATCGATATTTGGATTGACACGGATACTGATACGAGAGATGGCACCAAGCCCTTTTGCAATAAGCTCTACACGTAAAAGCTCTGCTTCACTCTCTACATTGATATAAAGGATATCACTCTCGATCGCTTCACGGATCTCATCATCACTCTTTCCAACTCCAGAAAAAATGATCTTATACGGGGCTATGCCTGCGAGAAGCGCGCGACGTACCTCACCGATAGAGACACAATCAGCTCCACTTCCCAAACCTGCAAAATGTTTTACAACACTCAAATTCGAGTTTGCTTTCACAGCATAGGCAAGGATCGACTTACGCCCTTTAAATGCCTCTTTTAACGCTTCGTACTGTGCACTCATATAATCAAAATCATACACATACAAAGGTGTCTTATACTCATTAGCCAGTTCTCTAAAATGTATCATAAGTATCCTAAAAATATTTTTTGCAATGATACCAAAAATGTACTTATATTAATATTTTATTCACTGCCAGTACGATGTTTTCTCCATTGCCACAATGCAAGAAAAAAGAGTATGATAACTGGAGCTATTACTCCCACCTCACTCGGTATCGTTTTATTGCTTGCAAGTTCTATGAGCATAAAGAAGATTCCCCATATAAGTAAACTCGCTAAAATTGCTCCAAAACTAAAAAGAGAAACATTTAAAAAACGGGGACTGATAGGAACAAAAAAGAAAATAATCACTATAAGGCATGGAACAAAAAATGGATAGATAAAGATTTTATAGAGTGCTCCTTTTATATTGCGAGTATTGACATTTTGATCACTAAGTAAAAAGAGTGCGTCAAAGGCATCACCGATGGTAAAGTTCACTTTCCCCTCATATACTTGATCGAGTATCTTTGGTCGAAAGCCCTCTAAAATATGAAGATTGTGCGCTTCATCGACACGAATTCCAGGAGAATCAAAACCTATATCATCTGGCTTGGTAATAATATTCGCCTTTTCGATCACCCAGCTTTCATTACGGTACACTGCACTTGATGCAACAAGCACCTCTTTGAGAGAGTTATCTTTGATACTAAAGACACGTATCCCTTGAGCACTTTCTTGAAGAGGAAGCATTTTTGAAAAATAGACATATTTATCTTGATAGGTAAAAAAGAGATCTCTTGTAGGACTCAGATACTCTGCATTATTTTTTATATTTCCAGAAAACTCTTCTGCGCGTGAGAAACTTGAAGAGCTGTGAAGCGTAATAAAAAGGATCGTAATCGCACTAGCAACTACAACAAAAGGCTTAAGTACATCAATGCGCGAATAGCCAAGAGAATAAAAAGAGACCAAGGCATTGGAGCGTATCAAAAATATTTTAGTCGTAATCATCGAAAAGACAAGAGCTAAGGGCAAAAGAGTATCAATGGCAAAAAAAGATTTATACACCAAATAGATAAGCACTAAGTTAGCAGAATCTGAAAGTTTTTCTGCCTGCCCCATATAGTCAAAGCCCACAAAAAAAAGCACGAGAGCGATTAAAATAATAAAAAAATATTTGAGATAATGAAAAGCGATGTATCTAAAAGCCAACATAGGCGCGCACCCTTTGGATTGTGAAAATAATTCTTATTTTAGCTGAAATTTTTTAATACTATATTGGGAGGAGACATCTTCTAGCGACTTCTCTAGCAAAGCCTCAATAGCTTTGGATGTATGTTCGATCCAAGCCTGTAAATGCGTCGCCTCATCGGGAGAAAAATCACTTAAAACATAAGAAGCAACCTCCCCCTTATGTTCAGGTTTTCCAATCCCCATACGCACACGAATATACTCACGAGAGATCTTCTCATCAGTCGATTTGAGCCCATTGTGCCCACCATGACCTCCACCAAACTTAAAACGCAGTGTTCCAAAAGGGAGATCAAGATCATCATGGATCACAAGTACTTTATCAATTTTATAAAAATTCTTTACTGCAGCAATAGACTCTCCTGAGAGATTCATATAGGTCATGGGTTTGAGTAAAAAATGTTCAGAAAATTTATAAAGTTCACCTTTAAAAGATGAGGAGGAAAGTTTTGTGGCGTGGTGTTTTGCTATGAGCGCATCTACTACCATAAAACCAATATTATGGCGTGTTTTTTCATAGTTCGGGCCAGGGTTCCCTAGTCCGACTATAAGCATGATTACTTCGCTTTGATTACACTTAAAACTGATACACGATCAGAATCTGTTAACGTGATGTTTTCGTATTTATCAAGATCACGGATAAGTTTTGAATCACCTACATCCATATTTGTAACATCTACATTGATAGTAGCTGGTAAGTTCTCGATTGCAGCTTTTACTCTTAAACGAGGTTTTGAAACGTGTACAAGACCTTTGTTTTTAAGACCGATAGCCTCACCTTGTGGTACAACTGGCACGTGGTAGTGTGTTACTACACCCGGCTGTGCTACCATAAGATCAACGTGTAAAAGCTTCGCAGTTACAGGGTGAGATTCATATGATTGAACTACAACTTTCATCTCTTTTCCCTCAATTGATACAGGGAACGATAAAGTATCTTTGTTACGAACTGTACGGATATATTCATTCTCTTTGAATGCAGCATTGATATTCTCAAGACCTTTTCCATAAATGTTCGCAATTAGATAACCATCACGGCGTAAAGCCTTTGTTTCAGACTTGCCAGTACTCTTTCTAATTATGCCTTCTAACATAGTGAATCCTTAAATAAAAAAATAGGCGAAATTATACCGCTTTTAGCTTTAAATTTTATTTAAGATCAAAAATATCATCCCCTGAATCACTCGTACCTTTTGCTCCTGTGCCATTTGTGCCATTTTCTGAGACTTTGCCTCCGGTAAGACCACTCATGCGCAGTTCCATATCTGAAGAGCTGGTTGCATAATCTTTTGCTTTTTCTTTAGAGATAACACCCTCATGGTAAAGATCCAAAATATGCTGATCGAAACTTTGTGATTTATAATGGTCACGCCCTTTTTCAATTGCATCGCGAATCTCATAATCTCTATTTTCCATAATGAGTTTTTCTATCGTTGGTGTTCGCACCAAGATCTCCATCGCTGCGCGTCTTCCACCATCGACAGTAGGAATAAGTCTTTGAGAGATGACACCTTGTAATACTCCCGCTAATGAGAGTCTTACACGGTTTTGCTCCTCTGTAGGAAAGGTCGCGATAATACGGTTGATCGTCTCTTTTGCATCGATCGTATGCAGCGTTGAAAAGACGAGGTGTCCCGTATCTGCAGCATGAAGCGCCAAGTTGATCGTCTCTCTATCACGCATCTCCCCAACCAAAATAATATCTGGATCTTCACGCAGTGCCGCACGAAGAGCATTTCCAAAAGAGAGGGTATCTTGCCCTACTGAGCGTTGATTAATAATACACCCTCTATCTTTGTGAACAAACTCGATCGGATCTTCAATCGTGATGATATGTTTCTTTTGTGTAAGATTGATCTCGTTGATAAGCGTTGCAAGTGTCGTTGATTTACCACTTCCGGTCACACCCGTCACCAAAACGAGCCCTCTCTCTTTTTTCGTAAACTCACGTAATATTTCCGGAAGATGCAAAGCTTCAAATTTTGGAATCGTAACGGGGATCACACGGAATACTGCAGAGATACCATCCATTTGAAAAAAGATGTTCACACGAAAACGATTTTTCTCATCAAAAGGGTAAACTAAATCGACCTCTTTATTTTCTACTAATTCAGAGAAACGCCCTTTAAGAAGCTCTTTAGCAAATGTCAATGCGTCCTCTTTGGATAAAATCCCTCCAGAAAACTGGATCAAACTTCCATTGATCCTCGCACGGATCACAGAATTTGCTTTGACATGGAGGTCACTTCCCCCATTTTCGATCATCTTTTTAAGATAGCCCCGTATCTTTTTTAGTTGCTCAAACGTTAACTTACTTACATCTACTTCGTTTGCACTTACACTCATAAGGACTCCAATATCTCGCCAAATGCATCTTTAAAAGCTTGCAAGCCATCACGAATTTGCTCTTGCACAAGTGCATCAAAATCGATGCCAGCTTGCTCTATGGCATCAAAATGGCTCACGATCACCTCTTGAGCGATTGGCAGAGCTTGCTCTTTTTTGCCATTTTCATGAAAAGCTTTGATCGTATCAATAGGTGCGGTGTTGACACTATTATAAGCGAGGAGTTCGTCTACATAATAGTACGCTGGCAAGCTATCATCTTTGACTCCCGTACTTGCAAAAAGAGCTCTACATCCAAGCACTTCCATATCTTCTATAAGTGTATAGATCGCAGCAGAGTTATAGATACCTGTCAGTGCAGTTGGGATCCCTACCTCAGCGAGTTTGCCATCCAGTGCTCTATCGATGCGGCTCACAAAGATACTAATCACTGTATCAACCTTAGAACCAAATTTTTTCACACCTGCTTCAAAAGCTTTTGCACATGCAAGCGCTTGCGTGCTTGAGAAGATCAGTGTAGCATTGACTGGAATCCCAACACTTGTGAGTTCCTCCATCGCAATGTAGCCAGCAGATGTTGCAGGCACTTTGATCATCACATTTTTGCGACCAATACTTGCAAAAAGTCTTTTTCCCTCTTCTATGGTCGCCTTAGCATCATCACATAAAAATGGATCCACCTCGATACTTACATAGCCATCATCACCCATGTCATGCAAAGGCTTGAGAATATCTGCAGCTTTTTGAATATCATAGATCGCAAGTGCTTCGTATTTCTCTTTTGGAGTTAACTCACTTAGTGAAGCGAGTTGTTCTTTATACGCTTGGGATGTAAGTATCGCACTCTTAAATATCGCTGGATTGGATGTAGCACCGTTAATGATTTTCTTTTGTATTAACTCTTTGAACTCATTATCAAGATAATCTCTCTCTATAAAATCAGCCCACAATGAAAACTTTAAATCCTCTAAATACATCTATTATCCTAAAATTTTTGTTCATTATAACTCAAATAAACTCAATCTTTTTTAAAAAAAACACTTCCTTTAAAAAAGAGCAGGAAAAAAAGAAAAATGTGCATTATTGTGAGTAGGATCAAAACCTCAAAACTCAAATAATATTCTTTTTCGATCTCGCCTAAAGAGATGTAAAGATCAAAGAAAAATTCATTTGTGAGATAAAAGAAAAAGTTAAGTGCACAGAGAATGATGCAATACAACACAAGAGAGAGTTTTTGAAAAAAAGCATGAAATTTTGTAAAGACAAGAAGCAAACTCAAAAGCCCTATAAAATAGAGCAAATAACTGTGAGCACTAAAGAGTGTCAGCAAAATATGATGCTGTAAAAAAAGTAAAAAAGGGCTTATCCAAGGACTCTTACTCAAAAGCATAAACAAAAGAAAAAAAAGTGGAAGAAAAAAAGCAAGCCAAGTTTTACCGATTAAAAGCAGTGAGAAAAGGTCTAAAAAGAGAAGTCCAAAAAGAGCTACTTTGAAACTCAAGGCAAATAAACCTTATCTAAAAGCTCTTGATACTCGCTTAAAGCATCACTCTCTAGGGTGATCCCTCCTCCACTTTTATACACATATCCCTCTTGTGTTTTTTCTAAAAAGCGGATCATCACGCCACTATCAAAACTCTCTCCATCAAAAACCCCAAACACACCACTAAAATAACCTCTCTCGTAGCCTTCAATTGCATCAATGATCTCTAGCGTACTTTTTTTAGGTGTTCCGCTAATGCTTCCAGCGGGCAGAAGTGTATGCAAAATGCTCCCAAGTCTCTCTTGCCAGCTCTCCCCTAGATCTCCACTAATGTGAGAGCTCACCTGCAAAAGCTTTTTTGCACCCGCTTCTATTGTGTCAATATAACGAAAACGCTGTACTCTTACATCCGAAGCGACCATAGAGAGATCATTTCGCAAGAGATCCACCACCATAATGTGTTCTGCCATCTCTTTTTCATTCGACAAAATAGTCTCAGCTGCATTTGGCAGAGCTGCATCGATGGTTCCCTTCATAGGAAAAGTGTGGATTTTATTGTTTTTGATCTGGATAAATTTTTCAGGGGAGAAACAGAGAAACTGATCTTTATAGCGAAGCTTGTAAGGAGCATTAACATCTTTAAAGATCTCTTGCAAAGAAGCGGAAGGAGTTACTTTGGTTGCTTGAGTAAGGTTTAAAAGATAGGTCTCACCCGACTTTATCTTCTCTATCACCTGCACCATTTTTTTTTGATAGCGTTCAAAATTCAAGGGCTCTTTTTGTAAAGTGTGATGATGTTTTGTGTAAGTATAATTTTCATCTATAGAGTACTCTACATCCCAAGTTTCAAGCTCATCTAAAGGGATGACATGCACATTTTCAAGCTTAAAATCACTCACAAAAAGAAAGGGTATTTTCTTTTTTCCTAGGGTATTGATGGTGTCAAATATCATATATCAATTTTTTAAGCACTGCCATTCTAATAGAGACACCATTTTTTACTTGCTCGAGCACCTTGCATCTCTCATCTGCTAAAAGTGCATCACAAATATCGATATTTCTATGCACTGGCCCCGGATGTAACAAAATAATATCGCGCTCTCCTAAAAGCTCGGATGTGATACAAAAATCACTCGCATAATCTTTCAGCGAGGCATAGTTTTGTGAAGAGTGGCGCTCTGTTTGTGTACGCAAACTCATGATCGCATCCACTTCATCGATGATCTCTTCTAAAAAATGGGTCGTCTTGAGTGATGTTTTTGGCAAAAATTGTGGGGGTGCAACCAAGATCACTTCCATCCCAAAACGAGTCAAAAGTTCTATATTGGAGTTTGCAACGCGAGAATTTTTAATGTCTCCCACTATCGCAATTTTTTTGCCATGAAGATCTCCAAAATGTTGGCGAAGTGTATAGAGATCTAAAAGTGCTTGGGTTGGATGTGCGTGCGCGCCATCTCCTGCGTTAATGATCGAGGCATTGGTATAGTTAGAGAGGATCTTTGGAACCCCTGCATTTTGATGGCGCACGATCATCGCATGAGGACCCATCGCATCAAGATTCATCGCCGTATCCACAAGAGTTTCCCCTTTTTTGGTAGAGCTTTTTGCTACATCAAGGTGGACAATATTCGCGCCCAACCTTTTTGCCGCGATCTCAAAAGAGCTACGTGTGCGTGTGGAGTTTTCAAAAAAGAGCGTAATAATGATCTTATCTTCTAAAATTCTATCAAATCTACCATCACTAAACTTTTTAGCATCGGCTAAAATAGCCTCAATCTCTTGAGTTGTAAAATCATCTGTGCGAATTAAATGTTGCATCGTAGAGGTCTCTTTTTTTAGGAGAGATTATACAAGAGATCGCATATAATATCAATATCACGATCTACTTTTAAAACTTTTTGTTCACTATGTACAAAGTAAGGCTCTGAGATCTGTGCAAAACTTGCATCATTATCACGACAATTAAAGGCAGTGACAAAATCGATCTGCTTTGCTTCGAGTGCCTTTTGACTGAGAATGGTATCATTGATACATCCCAAGGAGCAATGGGTCACTAGAAGTGCCTTTGCATCAAAAAATTGTATCAGATCTATCATCATCGTCTCTGCATCTACGGGCACATACAAGCCCCCAGCACCCTCGATGATCACCACATCACACACCTGTTCCATCTCTTGGAGTGTTTTTTCTATTTTCTTTCTATCTAAGGGAGTATTATGAGACGCGACAAAAGGAGCTGCAGGAAGCTTATAAGTGATAGGTACGATATCCTCTACATCCAAAGACCAAAGCTTAGGATTGAGCTGTTTGAGTGTTTCCAAAAGGGTTTCACCATCAGCAGCGTAGCCATCTATTACTCCTGTTTCTATCGGTTTTATCACCCCCACCAGCAAACCACGCTTAGTAAACTCTTGCAACAAAAGCTTTGTAGTATATGTTTTTCCTATGTCTGTATTGGTCGCTGTTACAAAGATCCGTTTTTTCATCCATTCCCCATCTCAAAATTCAATTGCAATATTATACACAAGAAGTTCTTCTATAATTAGCACATCTTTGCTATAATAATTTACTTATGTAAAAGGGTAAATAAATGAGTAGTTTTGAAAAATTTTGTACCAAGTTTGTTCAGGGTGTAGGCTCTAAAGAGGGGGCTATCTCCCCTGTGATCACAAGTTCTGCATCTTTTGCATATGGTACTCCTGAAATAGGTGAAGGCATTTTTGATGGAAGTATCAAAAAACCTTTGTATTCCCGTATGGGAAATCCTACCACTGCGCGCTTAGAAACTATTATGGCGGATATGGATGGTGGTGTGGGTGCTGTGGCAACAAGCTCAGGGATGGGAGCGACCTCGCTTGCGTGTATGTCATTACTCTCAAGCGGTGATGCAATTATCTCTGTTGGTGGGCTCTTTGGTGGTACTTACTCTTTTTTCAGTGAGACACTAAGTCGTTTTGGAATCACAACAGATTTTTTTGATGTGGATGCACTCGAAGAGATAGAAAGTGCTATCAGTGAAAAAACAAAAATCATCTTTTTAGAGAGTGTAGGCAATCCTAACATGCGCCTACCAGATATCAAAGCAATCGCTGCCATTGCCAATAATGCGGGCGTTATCCTCATAGTAGATAATACAACCACACCGATGAGTGTAGAGCCTCTTTCCCTTGGAGCAGATATCGTTGTTTACTCTACAACAAAGATCATCTCAGGAAATGCCTCCGCTCTTGGAGGATGTGTCGTTTTTCGAGCTGTGAACGAAGGGGAGGATAAACTCAAATCCGAGCGCTATGACTTTTTACAAAAGTTTATCAAAGGTGCTGGGGCGATGGCACTTATCCCAAATGCAAAAAAAAGAGCTCTCAGAGATTTTGGGATGAGTGCTTCAGCCCATGCGAGCTATCAAACAATGCTCGGACTTGAGACACTTCCACTACGCATGGAGCGTATTATAAGCTCTGTTGATTTTATAGCACGTACTCTTTATAACCACGGACTGAAAGTCAACCATCCATCCCTAGAGACACATCCGCACCACAATCGCTATATTAGCGATTTCAAACATGGTTGCGGATCTCTATTTACCCTTGATATGGGTTCCAAAGAGGCAGCATTTAAGTTCCTAAATAACACAAAACTCGCTACCATTACAGCCAATATTGGTGATAGCAGAACACTTGCTTTGCACATGGCATCGACCATTTATAGAGACTTTGATGCCAAAGAAA
Organism: Helicobacteraceae bacterium; assembly: GCA_021163845.1. Classification (GTDB taxonomy): domain Bacteria; phylum Campylobacterota; class Campylobacteria; order Campylobacterales; family Sulfurimonadaceae; genus Sulfurimonas. Next base: position 12,856 of record JAGGTH010000071.1, read on the forward strand.
AAGAGTTTTTGGGCATCACCGAGGGTCTCATCCGCATCTCTGTAGGTTTAGAGAGCCCTCAAGATATTATTAACGATTTTTTAGAATCAGCAAAGTAGGTAAATATGGCAACACATGGCGATCTTGAAACAATCAACGAAATCTCTTTGAAACATCCCAAGAGATACAAGGTTTTCATCCTCAATGATGATTATAGTTCTATGGATTTTGTGATAGATGTTCTTATGAGTATCTTTCACAAAAGCTATGAAGAAGCTGAAGCGATCATGCTTGAAGTACATAAAAAAGAGAGGGGAATCTGTGGAGTGTACACCTATGAGATAGCCGAAACTAAAGTGATGCAAGTCCATAAACGCGCACGCGAACATGGATTCCCACTCAAAGCAACAATGGAAGAGGAATAAATGATAAGTCCATCACTTAACGAAATATTTCAAAAATCGATTCTCTTTGCTAAAGAGCTACGTCATGAATATTTAACTATTGAGCATATCTTCTACATTCTTTTAAGCTCTCCTGAGGGCAAACATATCATATCATTGTGTGGCGGGGATATAGAGAAGATGCGTGAAATGCTTAAAAATTATATCGCTCAAAACATAGAAGCACTCCCTCAAAATGTTGAACAAGATCCTTATGAGAGTGTCGCACTCTCACGCCTTATTGATAGCATGATCAAACACATCCAAAGTGCTGGTCAAAACAGTGCCGATGTTGGCGATCTTCTCGCTGCTCTTTATGATGAAGAACACACTTTTGCGTGTATGCTCTTAGAAGAGTATCAGATCTCACGCCTTGATATTTTAGAGATCATCTCCCATAGCGACATCAAAACCCAAAGCGCTGAGGGGGAATCTTATCTTGAAAAATATACGATAGATCTTCTCAAAAAAGCGCAAAAAGGCAAGATTGATCCTGTTATTGGAAGAGATGCTGAGATCAAAAGAGTGACACAGATACTTTGTAGAAGAAAAAAGAACAACCCTATCTTAGTAGGTGAAGCGGGTGTGGGTAAAACCGCTATCGCTGAAGGCTTGGCTCTCAATCTTGTAGCAGGGGATGTTCCAGAGATCCTCAAAGAAGCAGAACTGTATGCGCTTGATCTCAGCGCACTTCTTGCAGGAACGAAATACCGTGGAGACTTTGAAAAAAGGCTCAAAGGGGTGATGGATGAGCTCAAACTCCACCCTAATGCCATCCTTTTTATCGATGAGATCCATACCCTCATTGGTGCAGGGGCAACAAGTGGCACCATGGATGCAGCCAATCAGCTTAAACCTGCCCTTGCCTCAGGGGAGCTCAAATGTATGGGAGCCACCACCTTTGCCGAATATCGCAACGGTTTTGAAAAAGATAAAGCCTTAAGTAGAAGATTTAGCAAGATAGATGTCGATGAGCCCTCAGAGAAAACAAGCTATCTTATCCTCAAAGGTTTACAAGAAAAATATGAAAAACACCATGGGATCAGCTACACAGACAAAGCACTCAAAGCTGCGGTGGCTCTTTCAAAAAGATATATCACCGATCGTTTTTTACCTGACAAAGCGATCGATATTATTGATGAGACCGCCGCTTCTTTTCACCTCAAATCAAAACAAAGAACAAAAGTGGGTATTAAAGATATCGAAAATACTATCGCTTCGATTTTAGGGACATCCACATCCAAAATTGATAAAGGGGAGAGTACAGCGCTCATGAATCTCGAAGAGGATCTCAAAGCAAGAGTGATCGGTCAAGATCAAGCTGTGCAAGAGGTTGCAAAAGCGATTAAGATCTCTAAGGCGGGTTTAAGAGCTGAGAATAAACCTATCGCTTCATTTTTATTTTCAGGTCCTACTGGAGTTGGAAAAACAGAACTCTCTATTGCTCTGAGTCAAACATTGGATATCCATTTTGAACGCTTTGATATGAGTGAATATATGGAAAAACACGCCCTAAGTCGCTTAGTAGGAGCTCCTCCTGGATATGTAGGGTATGAGCAAGGTGGATTGCTCACTGAAGTTATCAAAAAACATCCTTACACTGTTTTACTTCTCGATGAGATAGAAAAAGCACATCCAGATCTCATCAATATCCTTTTACAGGTGATGGATAATGCAGTCCTTACAGACAACAACGGCTACAAAGCAAATTTTCAGAATGTCATCCTTATTATGACATCCAATATTGGGGCAAATGCAAGAGCGGTGATGGGATTTAACAAAGATGCCTCTCTCTCAAAACATGAAGAGCTCAAAGCATTCTTTACTCCAGAGTTTCGAAATAGACTCGATGCGATCGTAGAGTTTTCACAGTTAAATATGCAAACCGTAGAGGGTGTTGTGAGAAAATTCATCCAAGAACTCAACAAAAGCTTGAAAAAGAAAAAAGTCACTGTAGAGCTCAGTGAAAATGCAGCTCGTTTTATCGCTGAATCTGCTTATAGTCCTGAGATGGGTGCACGACCACTCAAGCGCTACATCCAAGACAATATTACTAATAAACTAAGTGATGCTCTGCTCTTTGGTGTACTTAAAAAAGGTGGAAGTGTTTTTGTCGATACAGATGAAAATAATCTTACACTCGATTTTAAAGAGAAAAGTTGAATATACCAAAACTCTCCACCTACGAATTAGTTTTTCCACATCCCAATGACGCTAACGAAGATGGCATCCTCGCTTGGGGTGGAGATCTCAACCCCTCAAGACTCCTACGCGCCTATCAAAATGGAATTTTTCCTTGGTATGGAGCCAATGACCCTATTATATGGTGGTCGCCAGATCCAAGACTTATAATGGAGATAGATGATTTTAAACTCTCACGCTCTTTAAAAAAGAGTATGAAAAAATTCACCTATGCATTTGATACAAACTTTACAGAAGTGATGCGTAAATGCGCTACAACACCAAGAGAAGGACAAAACGGCACTTGGATCCAAGAAGATATTATTGAAGCTTACAGCGTCTTGCACGGGATGGGAATGGCTCATAGTGTAGAAGCCTATCAAAATGATCAACTTGTCGGTGGACTCTATGGTGTTGTTGTGGGGAAAGTATTTTGTGGGGAATCTATGTTTTCACATAAAAGCGATGCATCCAAAGCAGCTTACGCAGTTTTAATTAAACATCTTAAAGAGTGGGGTTATAGTTTTGTAGATTGCCAAGTACCAACAGAGCATCTCAAAAGTCTAGGCGCAAAAGAGGTGGCAAGAGATTATTTTCTTAATCGCCTCTATGAGGTACGAATGGATACACTAGAGCATCTATGGAAAATTGATCAATTATTGATTGACAAGTAAAATTATAAACCTACCGTCATCCTGAACTCGATTCAGGATCTAAAGCATAAAGTCTATAAAATAA
>JAGGTH010000100.1 GCA_021163845.1 Helicobacteraceae bacterium
TTTTAAATAAATAATTATATATTATTTTTAATTTATTTTATAATTAAATGAAACAATGTAACAGCTTGTTGCATTACTAGCACAACAAATAGAACTTCTTCTTAAAAACGGTACGTGTTTTAGATATATACGATTTTAAAGGTCTAAACGCATATAGCTACGCAAATAAAATAGACAAGAATACAAAAAAATAGAGATAATATAACTTCGAATATCTACTTGCGTATCCGACAAGAGGGATGCAAATGGAGCCATAAACGTTATAAAGTCTTAGACCTGAATATCGCCGTAAACAAAGAATTGCCTACTAACATCTCTTAAAGTACTTAAAAGTATCAATGAGGTTTGGTCTATGGACTTTATGCCAGATACACTATGGCATGGAAAAAGGTATAGAGTACTTAATGTGATTGATGAATATAATCGTGAGCTCTTGGATGTATAGATCGATACATCTCTGCCTGTACGTAAAATCGTCACTACTTTTGAACTGTTGAGTATTAAGGTATACAAAAGGTTCTCGTAGAGAATTATCCTTAACAACTCTATCAGGACTATTTGAGTATAATTCGCTTATTATTTTTTCACTAGGAAAATTTTTTGAAAAACATTAGAAACTTTTCTATTATTGCACATATTGACCATGGGAAAAGCACCCTAGCAGACCGTATTATCCAAGAGTGTGGGGCGGTAAGTGAACGTGAGCTCAAAAAGCAGATGATGGACACTATGGACATCGAACAAGAGCGTGGGATCACTATCAAGGCACAGAGTGTTCGTCTTGACTATGTTAAGGATGGGGAGCATTATGTCCTCAATCTTATCGACACTCCGGGTCACGTTGACTTTTCGTATGAGGTGAGCAAATCGCTTGCTTCAAGTGATGGAGCACTTTTGATCGTTGATGCTGCTCAAGGTGTCGAAGCACAAACGATCGCCAATGTTTATTTGGCGATGGAGAACAATCTTGAATTGATCCCTGTTATCAATAAGATAGATCTCCCTGCAGCTGATCCTGATAAGGTGGCTGAAGAGATCGAGACGAGTATCGGGATCGATGCAACCGATGCGGTGCTTGTATCGGCAAAAACAGGTGTGGGGATTCGAGAGCTCATTGATGCGATCGTTGAACGCATACCTGCTCCTGTAGGAGATACGAATGCAACGACAAAAGCTATTATTTATGATAGCTGGTTTGACCCCTATTTAGGAGCACTCGCACTTGTTCGTGTTTTTGATGGAGCGATCACCAAGGGGCAAAATATTTTGCTTATGAGCAATGGCGAGCAACACCAAGTGCTTGATCTGATGTATCCACATCCACTCAAAAAGCAAAAAACAAAAGCGATCCAAACAGGTGAGATCGGGATCGTTGTCCTTGGTCTCAAAGAGGTAAGTGTTGTCAATGTTGGCGATACCATCACGGATGCAAAAAACCCAACAGCAGAGCCAGTAGGGCGCTATGAACCTGCAAAACCTTTTGTATTTGCAGGGATCTACCCGATCGATACAGATCAGTTTGAAGAGCTTCGTGATGCACTTGATAAACTCAAGCTCAACGATAGCTCTCTATCGTATGAGCCAGAGACCTCTATCGCTCTTGGTTTTGGTTTTCGTGTAGGATTTCTTGGGATGTTGCATATGGAAGTTATCAAAGAGCGCTTGGAGCGTGAATTTGGACTTGACCTCATAGCAACAGCTCCATCGGTTATCTATAATGTCTATCTGAACGATGGAACGATGGTGGAGGTGCAAAACCCTTCAGAATTGCCACCCATCAACCATATCGATAGAATCGAAGAGCCTTATATCAAAGCGACGGTGATCACGCCGAGTGAGTACCTTGGAAATGTTATCACTTTGCTTGTCAACAAGCGTGGAATCCAAGAGAAGATGACCTATCTCAATGAAGATAGAGTGATGTTAGAGTATTCTCTGCCTATGAATGAGATCGTTGTAGGTTTTTACGATACGCTCAAGTCGATCTCAAAAGGGTATGCGAGTTTTGATTACGAGCCAAGTGCATTTCAAGAGGGTGATTTGGTGAAGCTTGATGTACGTGTAGCTGGGGATGTAGTCGATGCTCTGAGTGTTATCGTGCCTCGAACTTCGAGTGAATCACGCGGACGCGCACTCGTTAAAAATATGAAAGAGCTAATCCCAAGACAACTTTTTGAAGTAGCGGTTCAAGCCTCTTTGGGCAATAAAGTGATCGCGCGCGAAACAGTAAAATCTATGGGTAAAAATGTAACTGCAAAATGTTATGGTGGGGATATTACTCGTAAAAGAAAGCTTTTAGAAAAACAAAAAGCAGGAAAAAAGAGAATGAAGTCTATCGGAAAAGTACAGTTGCCTCAAGAGGCATTTATGTCTGTGCTCAAAATGGACTAACCCCTTTGTTATGAAATGCATACTGTGTGAGAGATTTTCTTTGTCGCACATATGCACCCCTTGTCAAGAGAAATTTCTCACACCCAGCCTCTACAAAAGAAAGATCAACAACACCCAAGTTTATACTTTTTATCAATACTCTGAGATCAAAGATCTTCTCTATACCAAACATAGCGACTTAGGTTATTACATCTATCGCCTTTTGGCGCAAAAGAGCTTTGGAGAGTTTGCAAGATCTTTTGCTCTTGAGCGTGAGGATGAGATTTTTGCCTCTATCGCTATAGATGATGCGCCAAAGAGTGGCTATTCCCACACAGCTATCTTAAATGAAGCACTTAAGAGTGATCATATCAAAGTACTTCGCAATATCTTACGCGATGAGAGTGGTGTAAGCTATGCGGGAAAATCAAAAGCATTTAGGCTGCTTAATCCACGTAAATTTTCTCTCAAACCTTTTGCGCACAAAGAACTGATACTTGTAGATGATATAATCACGACCGGACTTACTTTTAGCGCAGCGATAAAAAAGGTAGAGCAAGAGGGTAAAGAGGTGGCATTTTGCCTCGCTCTAGCGGATGTGCGAAGTAACAAAAACGATAAAGGATACAAATGAAAATTCTTTTTTTACTCCTCTTTTCACTTCTTCTGTGGGGCAAAATGCTTGAAGTGGGTGAAAAAGTACAAAGTGTATACCTTACATCCCAACATGATCAAAAGATCAAGCTAACAGAAAATGGATTTTGGATCATTGGATGGGATAAAGAGACAACGGCACTTGCCAATGAGTATTTTTATAAACATAAAATAAAGAAAGATCAAAATATGCTCGTGGATGTTTCACAGATTCCATCGGGGATCTTTTCGATGTTTGTTGCGCCAAAGATGAAGCGCTATAGTCATCCAATCCTCTTAAGCTACGATGAGGCATATAACCTCACACTTCCTTATAAGGATAGATATGTCACGCTCTTGAGTCTTAAAGATGCAAAGATCGAAGCTATCTATTTTGTAGATACTCTAGAGGAATTAGAAAAGCTTCTTAAATAGTTTTTCTGCCCCTCTTTGTATCTCTTTTTTTACTTTCTCACCTGCTTTTGATTCCATAAATTTTTTCAGATCAACACTCACTTTTGGAGAAGAGATATCCCCCTTGAGTGTAGCGGTGATTGGTTGTTTATTTGCTACAACGGTAATCGTAGAATCGATCTTTTGTGTTTGGGTATTGAGCTTTGTATCTTTGGTCGTGATTGCTGATGTGTTTGATTTGAGATCCAAAGAGGCTTGGATATTTTCTTTGTGGATATTCGCAGCTACATCCCCTGCAAAATTCTCTTTATAAAGATCGATCTTGCCGTATTGTTTGAGCAGTGTGAGCATCTCATTTTGAGTGAATTTTCCAGCACTGAGCTTTCCTCTAAAATCCCCTTTACTTTGTGCGAGATTGTAGTTGAGTTGTGCACTCAGTGAAGATTTGAATATCTCTGGATAGATCAGGATGTGAAGAAGATCGAGCGTTTGCACCGATGCGATATCTGCTCTGAAATCATCATTATGAAGTTTGGCATCGATCTTTCCACCTGCGATATTGGTATGCATAGTAAAATCAAGATCTTTGTCTTTTTTGAGCTCCCCTTGTGCGAGAAGACCTCCTCTCATATGCTGTTGTGTGGCAAAGAAGAGTTTTTCTAAGCTTTTGATATCGGCTGTGTAATCACTTTTGAGTGATCCCTCTTTGATGTTAAAAAGAGCACTTTTTATATCAAGTCTTGCCAAGCTAGAATCAAGTGTGACCATAGAATCCACAAGATCACCGCGAAGTGTACTTGTGCTTGAGAGTGTGTAGTTTGTAGAGGGCATAGAAGATTTGAATTCCATCATTTTTGTAAGGAGCTTTGTATCAAGTGAGCCTTGCGTGATCTTTGTCGTGATGATACCATTGAGAGCACCCATCTTTGCATTTTCGATCTTCATATCAACTGTGAGAAGACCATCTGTATAGTGTGGTTGGTGTACCATATAGAGTGCTTTATCAAGGTGAAGATGTTTGATTTTTGCATATACTTTATGAGGTGTAAACTCTTTGAGAATCGCTTGAAAAGTGGTGTCTGATCCTGCGATATCACTAATTCCGTTGACAGTGAGTTTTTCTTTACTTCCTTTGACCTCACCTTTGACATTGAGAGGACCGCGAATATCTGCATTGGTGATAGGTTTGAGCACAGCGAGCTCTTGGATCTCTACACCATAGCGCAGATCCATCCTTAGAGTTTCAGGCTGGATCGTACCTTGGGATGTAAGGATTGCAAGGTTGGAGTTAAATGTTGTTTTATAGATGACATCTTTTCCCTGAAGCTTTACATCCGAAGTGGAATGAAACTGCGTTTGCGGGAGAGTGACATTGTAGTGCTTTTGCATTACAGCTGTGTTGATCTTGCCCTCTTTGAGTGTGATCTTCGCATCCCCTAAAAGATTTTTAGGATCGAGTGAGGTGAGTTTGAGCTCTACATCCAAACGTGAAGAAGCATACTTTTCTTGACCTAGCATACTCAAAAGCTCTTCAACTTGAAGTCCTTTGATCGTAGCAAGAACTGATTGTGGCTCTAGTGAGAGGATATCTATATTATAATGGGTATCACTCGAAGCGATGTTGCTCTCTCCTTTAATAGTTATGGTATCGATATCTCCGATAATGATACCATTTGTGAGAAAGCTACCACTTAGATCTGCTTGTGCGAGCTTGGAGAGTGAAGAGAGGCGCTTGAATGTTATATCATAGATCAGGTCAAAGGATTGACCTAAGAGGGAAAAATCACCCTTGAGAGAGATCTTATTGTATGTATCAAGAGCTAAAAGAACCTCTATAGAGCCTAGTCTGAGGATAAAAGTCTCAAGTTTTGCATTCAGTTGCGCCTGTTCTTGAATCTGCTCCTCGATGATAGGTTTGAGTAAGCCATTTCCAAATGAGGTAAAGGCTAGAACATAAACGGCGATAAAAAGTGTCACTAAAACACCACCAAGCCATGCAAAATACTTCATAAAACTTCCTTGTGTCTATTCAGGTACAAAATGATACAAAAATAGACTTAAATGGTTTTTTAGTTTCAGAGCGATACAATTGGGTATGGTTTATACTTGATACTAATAGACTAAACTAAGTTATATAAAAATATTTAACTAATACTTGACATTGTTACACTCAATATGTATAATACTGTCATCTTTTAAAGAAAAGGAGTATACAAACTATTATGTCTAAAGAAGAAACCCAAAATGATCCTCAGGTGAATGAAGAGGAAAATCAAGAGCAACTTGAAACAGCTTGCCAAGAGGCGGAAGCCGAAGCAGAGGCGGTTGAGAATGAGTTTGATTTACTTCAAGCTGAGCTTGCTGAGTTAAAAGATAAATATGCGCGTGTTCATGCTGATTTTGATAATATTAAGAAACGATTAGAGAGAGAAAAATACACAGCAGTAGAATACGCAAATGAAAAGTTTGCAAAGGATATGATTCCAGTGATGGATTCATTGCAGATGGCATATGCTTCGGCGGATAGCCAAGCAGAACCAAAAGAGCTTTTAGCAAAACTTAAAGAGGGGATAGAGCTGACTCTCAAGCAGTTTACAACCTCTTTGGAAAAACATGGTGTGACGATGGTATCTCATGATGAACCGTTTGATCCAAACATCCACAACGCTGTACAAAGTGTAGACAGTGATGAGGTTGAGAGTGGTCAAATTGTTCAGACATTTCAAACTGGATATAAATATAAAGAGAGACCACTTCGTGAAGCAATGGTTGTTGTCGCGAATTAAGTGACAATATAAATAAAAAATTAATAAAACTAAAAATAAAGGAATTTACATGTCAAAAGTAATTGGTATCGACTTAGGAACAACAAACTCTTGTGTAGCAGTATATGAGGGTGGAGAGGCAAAAGTTATCCCTAACAAAGAGGGAAAAAACACAACACCATCTGTAGTGGCATTTACAGATAAAGGTGAGGTTTTAGTTGGAGATTCTGCAAAACGTCAAGCGATCACAAACCCAAATAAGACGATCTCTTCAGTAAAGAGAATCATGGGTCTTATGATGAACGAAGAGAACGCAAAAGCGGCTCACGATAAAGTAACATACAATATCGTAGACAAAGATGGTATGGCTGCAGTAAATGTTGATGGAAAAGTGTATACACCACAAGAGATCTCTGCAAAGATCCTTAGCAAACTTAAAGAAGATGCAGAAAGCTACTTAGGTGAGACTGTTACAGATGCGGTAATTACGGTTCCTGCATACTTCAATGATGCACAAAGAAAGGCAACAAAAGATGCAGGTACGATCGCTGGTCTAAACGTTTTACGTATCATCAATGAGCCAACGGCATCGGCACTTGCATATGGTCTAGAGAGTAAATCTGATGAAAACGTACTTGTATATGACCTTGGGGGCGGGACGTTTGACGTAACTGTGTTAGAGATCTCTGATGGTACATTTGAGGTTCTTTCAACTGATGGAAATGCATTTTTAGGTGGAGATGACTTTGATAATAAGATCGTTGATTTCTTAAATGATGAGTTCAAATCATCTCACGGAATTGATCTGAAAAACGATAAAATGGCTCTGCAACGTCTTAAAGATGCAGCAGAAAATGCGAAAAAAGAGCTTTCAAGTTCAACAGAGACTGAGATCAACCTTCCATTTATCACGATGACAGAAGCTGGACCACAACACTTAGTAGTAAAACTTACTCGTGCGAAATTTGAGGGAATGGTCGATGGACTTATCAAAGAGACGATCTCTCATATCGAAACAGCGATGAAAGATGCAGACCTTGATAAAGGTGATATCAAAGAGATCATCATGGTTGGTGGATCGACGCGTGTTCCAAAAGCACAAGAGAAAGTAAGTGAATACTTCGGCGGTAAAAAACTCAACAAAGGTGTAAATCCTGATGAGGTTGTTGCTGCGGGTGCTGCGATCCAAGGTGGGGTATTACGTGGGGATGTAAAAGATGTTCTTTTGCTTGACGTTACACCACTTTCACTTGGTATCGAGACTCTAGGTGGAGTTGCGACAAAGATCATCGAAAAAGGGACTACGATCCCTGTGAAGAAATCTCAAGTGTTCTCAACAGCAGAAGATAACCAACCAGCGGTTTCTATCAGCGTAGTTCAAGGGGAACGTGAGTTCGCAAAAGACAACAAATCTCTTGGTCTTTTTGAGCTTGGTGATATCCCTGCAGCTCCACGTGGAGTACCACAAATTGAGGTAACATTTGATATCGATGCAAATGGTATCTTAACGGTAAGTTCAACGGATAAAGGGACTGGAAAGTCTCAATCGATCACTATCTCTGGATCTTCAGGATTAAGTGAAGAAGAGATCGAAAAAATGGTACAAGATGCAGAAGCGCATAAAGCAGACGATGCAAAACGTAAAGAGCTTGTAGATCTTAAAAACCAAGCAGACGCACTTATCGCTCAAACTGAGAAATCAATGACAGAGATGGGTGATAAACTTGAAGCAGAAGAGAAAACAAAAATCGAAACTGCTATCGCTGAGCTCAAAGAGGTTCTCAAAGATGAAAATGCTACAAAAGAGCAGATCGAAGAGAAAGTAAAAGCACTGACAGAAGCAAGTCATAAAATGGCAGAGCAGATGTATAAGCAAGAGCAAGGTGATGATACAGCGCAAGCTGATACAAAAAAGAAAAAAGATGACGATGATGTTATCGACGCTGAAATAGAGTAAGCACTTTTTTCAAACACTACATATAGCAGAGCTCTTTTGAGCTCTCGCTTCTAAACTCCCTCTAAAACTCCAAAACACTTTATCTCTATCAAGATACTCATCTCGTTCAATCTATTTTTTTCTCAAAACTCTATAACATAATTTTTTCACTTTTGGACAAAAAAATTGTTCATTTATTAATCATTGTCTAAAAATTCATATAATATTCATATTCAAAAAGGAGATACTATGAAAAAAGTATTGGGAAGTGTAGCTATAACAGTTATAACTATGCTTTTTGTCGGCTGTGCATCAAAAGATGCATCTACAAATGGTTTTGCAAAAAATCAACTAGAAGAGATGAAAAAACCAAGTAAACATCGTCTTTCAAAATAAGAGAAATACAGACAAAGGAGTCAGTGATGAGAAAATTAAAAATGATAGGTTTTGTAGCTGCTATGGCACTTATGAGTACGACAAGTGCTTATGCACAAGAGAGTAAATCTGATTCTTTTGCTAAGACACAATTAGAAAAGATGAAAGAGTTTCAAAAACACCGTCTTTCAAAATAAAGAGAGTAAGTAAGCTCTTAGAGCTTACTTATAGTATTGAAAATCTTCTTTTGCCTTTTTTGAGGCACCACTAAAATTCATAATTTCTCCACCAAATTCAGCCTGAAACTTTTTTGCTTCTTCTAAGGAAGAAAATGCGTATTTACTTACTTTACTCATCGTTCCTTTTTTCTTGCTTCCAACAACATAAAAAGCATCAACAACTGAGATAAATTTGAGTGTATCAACAGCAACTACTTGTGGGTTTTTAAGAGTTACACCTTCACCTAGATGATCTTCAAGGCAGTGTATAGAGCAGTATTGATGTTGTTTGCCATCGTGTTCTGCGGCATGTGATGTTTTATAAAATTTGACAAGATCCATTCCGCAACGTACACAATATCTATGGTCTTTTCCATCTTGTAATAAAATCGCTTTTTTTTCATCGACTGTCTGAAACATTACAACAGGTATGCTATGTTGTTCTTTTTGCATTGGTTTGTTTTGTGAGTCCATTGCACAGCCTGTAAAGAGGAGCGTTAAAATCGAGAGAGAAAGTAGTTTCATATAATGTCCTTTTTAGTATTTTGTTTTGTAATTCTAACAATTTCTATCTCTATTTCATGTTAAATGGAGATTTGATTTTGCATTACATATATAGAATATTTATAATTTATAAAATCTAAAATTATTAATCATTCATTATTATAAATGAAATACAATAAAAAATCATTTAAGGAGAAAAGATGAGAAAAGCATTATTTTATACGTTTATTAGTTTAGTTTTAGTTTTTGGAACTTTATTTTTATTAGCTTTACGTTTATTAGTAGTAAGTGGCTAAATCCACTCTCTAATCCCAATCGATTCCATGTTACAATATCCTCGTAACTACTTAGTACAGAAGTGAAGGATATTTCTTGAAAGAAAAAATAAAACATTATCTCAAAGAGATTATACTTTTTATTATAGTGATGACAGTTTTGGCTAATGTAATAAGTCTTTATCGCAGTATGGATATTAATAAAGAACCAATCAAAGCTTTAGATGTAAAGCTGATAGATAAGAGTATTTATTCACTAAATACTTCAAAACCACTCCTCATCCACTTTTGGGCAACATGGTGCCCAACGTGTAAACTCGAAGCTACAAATATTGAACGAATCTCAAAACACTATGAAGTCCTTACTATTGCTGTAAACTCAGGGTCTGATAAAGAATTAAAAGAGTATTTGGATGAGCATAACCTTAACTTTCGTGTACTGAATGATAAAGAAAATTATTTTGCAAAAACATTTGCAATTAGTGCCTATCCAACTACTTTGATTTATGATAAAGAGCAAAAAGTGCTCTTTAGTGAAGTGGGCTATACATCCACTTTTGGTTTGTGGCTTCGGATGTGGTGGGCTAGTCTTTAAGCTTTGTGAGAAGAACAGTTTTGAGTTCTTGAATCTCTTGACGTAAGAGCGTTATCTCTTTGGATGTAGCATTTTCTACATGCTGTACTTCTTCGATGATATGGGCTTCCTCTTTACTATTCATCTCATTCATCGCATCTACTACAATCGCTACGATCAGATTCACCATGATAAATGTCACGATGAAGATAAAGGGGATGAAGAAGGTCCATGCATAAGGGTGTTGCTCTAAGATAGGGCGTACAATCCCCATTGACCACGACTCTAATGTCATAACTTGAAAGAGGGTATAAAAGCTCTCCCCAAGTGTTCCAAACCATTGTGGAAATGTTGCACCATAGAGATTATTTGCCATAATTGCAAAGACATAAAAGAAAAGGACCATGAGTGCTGCAATAGAGGCCATTCCTGGAATAACACTAAGTAAGGCTGCCACAATCTTTCGCATCTGTGGTACAACGGTGATAAGTCGAAAGAGCCTGAAGACCCTAAGGATTCTCAGTATTTCAAAGCCTGCACTTGAAGGCACAAGAGAGATAGCCACGATACTAAAGTCAAAAAGGCTCCAGCTATCTTTAAAAAATGCTCCGCGGTGTGCATAAATACGAAGTGTCACTTCGATGGTAAAAACAGTAATAACAAAGATATCAAACGAAGCGAGAAACCCTCCATAGTTTGCTTTGATCTCTTGGCTTGTTTCAAGCCCCATTGTGATGCCATTGAGGATGATTAGAAACATAATAAAGTTTTGAAACCTAGCGCACTCAACGAGTGATTTGATCTTTTCTTGCATAAAAAACCTCATAATAAATTTAGATGCAATTTTATCTTAGAATCAGTAACAAAAATGAAAAGAAGTAGGAGGCGTAAAAAGAAGTAAGAGAGTCACGTGTAAAAGCGTGACTCCCTCTAAATAGTAAAAATTATTTTGTAATTTTTACAGCATATGCTTTGTCTGAGAGTGGTACCCACGGACGTTTAATATGTTTTGGACGACGAATTGTTGAGTTCTCATCAAGTCCGCGCGTGAGTTGATCTCTCCACGCTTGGTATGTTTTAAAGTTATTCTCATAGTTCACATAGATGTCACCTATTTTATCACCAGCTTGTGCGGGCTCTAAAATAACTTTTTGGTGCCAACAATGCATACCTGAGATCGGGTCTGGATGTGCAGGTGCTACGGCATTTTGCCATGAACCGCTTAGTCCATCCCACCAGATATTTCCGCTGTCTTTGTTGTAATCAGCAAATCTTTCAGATTTGAATGGAACGATACCCTCAACATATTTGAGTTTACCTTCTTTCCCATCCATTTGAAGTTCTGCAGTTGGAACACCAAAGCTATTCATTCCTGCTGTACCGTTGTAGTTCTCGATCTTGATCTGTGCACCATCTTTCCCTGCATTCTCAGGTGAGTGAGCCATAAACTTAGGATCGTTCATATTACGAGCAACCGGTTGTGCGTCTACTTTTCCATCTGTAACACCGTTTGGAATAGTGATAGAGTTCTTAAGTTTCCATCTACCACCATGGTGTGAACAAGCGAGTGTTCCAGGCAATACACCCTCAGTTGGAACAGCCATAGCTACGAAGTAACCAGAATCAAGTCCTGATACAGTATCTACAATTCTTACACGGATAGCATCACCACGTTTAAACCCTTGACGCTTAGCATCTGGTGTTGAGATCCATATAGGATCATGGTTTTGCGAAATCTCCATAAGGTGTTTCGAGTTCGCTGAACGTGTATGAATGTTATATGGAAGACGGAATACTGTATTAAGCGCATACGAGTTTTCTTCTTTCATATACATATGGTTTACATGTGAAACGATATGTGGCATAGCCTCTTTCTCTTTTTGAGTTCTTGGATAGAACGGGATAGAGTATTCAGGCCATTTCCAATCCTCAGCAAGCCATTCACAGAAGAAGTCAAGTTTCTTATCAAGTGTTGCAAAACCTTCCATCTTTTTGCCATCGATTTCAATACCGATCGCTTTTTCTTCACCGTGGCTCTTCGCTGTGATAACACCTGTACGTTTGTTCGTAGTACAATGTGCTTTATCATATTTATGACCATGAGAGATATAGTGTTTCCCATCATCTTTGATCTCACGCTCTTGTGCAGAGTAGATTTTTGTCTCTTCTGTCCATGCACCGTGATCACGCATATATTCATACACTGGGAACTCAGAGTTTTTATATCTCTCATCTTTTGTTGCAGTAGCTTTGAGGTTTGGTAGGTTGTCACCAAATGCTGCATCATACCACTCAGAAATAGTAACAGGTTTGCCCGGGTTTTTCTTAGACTCCCACATTTTCTTGATACCAAGTTTTCCAGTTGGATCGATATAGTTCACACACATATCAAACCAAAACTCATTCTCTTCCCAAACTTCACCAAGACCCGCTTTGATGTGTGCTTCAAGTGTTGCACGGTTAGGGTTTTTCGGTTTCCATCCCATTTTTTCTAATGCTACACGCATAACAGGTTGACGGAATGATGTCCAACGTGCCGGCATTGTTGCTTCAGAGTGTTGATCGTGACGCTCCCCTGCAAGTCCAACAGGTAAAATGTAGTCTACATACCAGTTTGTCTCAGACCATACAGGTGAGAGGTTCATAGTAAGTTCCATTTTTGACTCATCTTTGATCGTTTCAATCCATCTGAAACCATCTGGATTGATCCAAACAGGGTTATACATACGAGGAATCCAAACAGCAAGTTTTTCAGGAACATTAAGCCCTTTGTCTTTCCATTTCTTTTGCCACTCTTTATCACTAAGGAGATGTGGTAAAAGATAAGAGAGCTCATACGTTGAAAGAGGCCATTCTGGTGGCCAAGTAAGCTCATTGTAAACGTCTACTTTAGGGATGTTTGAACCACGCATACCTTGACCTACAGTCGAGCTTCCACCTTTACCTGCGACAGAGATAACATGCCAGTGGTGAAAGAAAGTACCACCCTCAGGTCCGATAGCCCCGCGAAGTGCTAGTGGTAAATATCCCGTACGTCCACTCATCCATCCACCACGGTTCCCCGCTGCAGTTGCACGCCAGAAGTATGAAGATACAGATTCACCAGCCCATATAAACATATCATAAAGCGCTTCAAGTTTATATGCAGGAACATGAGTTTCTTTGACCGTATACTCAAGTGTATAAGGTGAATAAAGCTCTTTGAGTACTTCTAGGAAAGTATCAAAATCTTTTCCTTTAGGTACTTTAGAGATATACCCTTTTTCAACCATAAACTCTAAATATTTTTTGTTATCTAAGAAAACTTCCCAGTTAAGCCATTTTTTTACAAATTTCTTATCTACTTTGTCTTCGTTTAGAATTCTTTGTACGAGATAGAGATAAAGAGCTGGCTCAGTTCCAGGCCATGCAGCGATCCAAAGATCTGCCATACCAGCAGAGTTAGACATACGTGGATCCATAACAACAAGTTTTGCACCTTTTGCTCTTGCATCAGCGATAAAAGATGCTGATTGTTGGAAGTAGTGTCCTGCATCTGCTGCATGTGAAGAGTTAAGGAAAATTAACTTCGCATTTGCCCAGTCTGGAGATGTTCTATCATCATTTGCCCACTGAATCGTCGGAGTACGACCATTAGATGAACAGATGTTCGTATGAGAGTTAAAAGAATCTGCTCCAAGTGTGTGCCAAACTTTTCCTGTAAATCCATTCTCATTTGGACGACCAACGTGGAACATTACAGATTTTTTAGAAAGTTCATCACCTTTTGCAAGCGTATCACCCATCTTTTTACCGATAGTGGTCATTGCTTCATCCCAAGTTGTACGGATCCATTTTCCCTCACCACGAGCAGAACCCTCTGCACGTTTGAGTGGGAATGCTATACGATCCGGATCATACATCTGTGACTGAGTCGCATACCCTTTTGCACAGTTACGTCCACGGCTCGCCCCATGAAGAGGATTCCCCATATATTTTTTTACTGTGAAAGATTTTTTATCGATCCACGCTGTTAAACCACAAGAAGCCTCACAGTTTGAACATGCAGTCGGTACGATCATAAAATCATTTACTTCGATACCATCTGGATTTTCCTCGCTACGTACACCTTTACGGGAGATACCACCTCTTTTCCAGTCATCACCATCAAGCTCTTTAAAATCAGCCCACTCCTCCATTGGAGGATAAAATGATAATGAATCTGGAGTATCCGTAAATTTACTCTGTGTTACTGAATCAGCAAGCGCGTCTGTTGTAAAAACGCCTTTAGCAATTGTAGCACCTGCAACAGTAAATGCAGCACCTTTTAAAAATGTTCTTCTACTTTGTAAATACATTTAATATTCTCCCTAACTCATTGGTAATAATTGTGGAATCATAAGCCAAACATGTTTCACTATCCACAGACCTGCAAGCGCCAAGATCGCTGCAAGTTTTAAAATCGATTCTGATTTACTAGCACGGCTGAGTAAAATAAATAGCATTGGTAAAAGGTAAGCTACCCACTGACCTAACCAGAACATTACTGTATATTCACCATCACCTTTGATATACTCTAATACAGCTGCTACTTCTTCTGCTTTCATTGGTCCAAAAATATACTCTGCCATATAAAGTGTAAATGACATAAATGCACTAAGACCAAGAACTACACCTAATGTTTTTTTCGCTTCATAACCCAGTTTTGAACCAGAAAGAAGAATCATGGTCGCTGAACCTGCAAGAAGTGCTGCAAAGATCATTTGTGCTGATTCTGTAGGCATTTGCCATAGTTCACGTGCTGTACACTGAGACATAAGCGCTGCAGTATAAAGTGTAACCGGAATTGCTAAAATTGTTACCCAAGTTAATGTTTTGTCAAATGCTGCATTGTCTTTTTTGATATAAGACAAAAATGCAAGTAAAAATAATAAACCAACAAAAAGAGTAGCCATCCAAGCACCAACTGTAATCGCAGATGTCCAGTGTGGGTGAAAAAATATGTGCCACA
The DNA here is from genome assembly GCA_021163845.1 of Helicobacteraceae bacterium. GTDB lineage: Bacteria > Campylobacterota > Campylobacteria > Campylobacterales > Sulfurimonadaceae > Sulfurimonas. The sequence continues at coordinate 15,055 of JAGGTH010000100.1, forward strand.
TTCTAAATGGTTGGTGAAGATCCGCCAAAGTAAATAGTAAAAATATATGTATAAATATAATAGAAACTACTACAGTAGGAAATCTAAGACTTCCAGCTTGCTCTGGATATTTTCTTAGTAACAAGAAAAGCATGAAAATTACACCAGTTCCGATACTCTTCGCCCACATATTGACTGTAACTAACCAAGGCCAAACTGTACCAGGAATTGCTACATCTAAAGTCACTACAGCTTGTGTCGCTGTTAATATTTCATGTGCTGCCATTAGTGGTGTCCTCCTACTGGAAGTGTTGTGATGTTGTTAAAGAGTGAATGCCCATCAGGTCTCTCTGAAGCAAGAGGGTTAAGTGTTACATTTCCTCCATTTACATAATAGTGGTGAGGATTTGTTCCTTTTTCAGGTTTACGCACTTGAACATTCCCTTGGTTTGTTTGGATGTATTTAGAGATATTTGATGTCGGATCATCTAAATCACCAAAGATATTTGCTTGAACTGGACACGCTACAACACACGCTGGCATCATAGATGAAGCGACACGGTGTGCACAGTACGTACACTTGTCAGCCGTTTGTGTTTGTGGATCGATATAGATCGCTCCATAAGGACATGCCATAACACAACCTGCACAGCCGATACAACGCTCTTTATCAATATTTACAATACCATTATCTAAGTAGTGTAATGCAGATACTGGGCAGATACGCTCACATGGAGCATTCTCACAGTGATTACATCTAAGAGGCGTAAATGTTCTTTTTGTTTCTGGGAAGGTTCCCACATCTACATATTTTACGCGAAGTCTCCATGTACTCAGTGGAACTTCATTTTCCACTTTACATGCGATTTCACACCCTTTACATCCCATACACAGATGTAAGTCAACTAGGAAACCTAATTGCATATATTCTCCTTTAGCCTAAATAATTGGCAAATTTAAGATTTATAACTTGAGTTAATTAGTAACAAAAGAAGCCCTTATGCAAAGCATTCGTAGCACTCTTTACTAGGGAAAATCTTATCCAAGTAAACTTAATTTACTATATATAAGTGATAATTTTTTGATGAATTTTAACGAGGTGAGTAAATTTGAAAATTTTATACAA
>JAGGTH010000112.1 GCA_021163845.1 Helicobacteraceae bacterium
GATCAAGAGGGAATGGATTATAGTGCATCACTTATTTACACCTATATACCCCTAGAAAAAACCTCTATAGGTCTTTCCCAGTCTTTTACAGGTAATACACAATACACATACTTCAAAAACTCGGAGCTTGTACACTATAATAAGATCAACTCTTACAAAACTCAGCTAAGTTGGAGACATAATATATGGAAAAAATGGTTTTACTATGAAGTTATCCCTGCTGTAAGTTTTGATAAAATGAATAATTTTCAAGCGAACTATCAGATATCATTTCTAGCAGACTTCTATTTTGGAGCGATAGATTAAGAGTGCTTCGACCTCTTGAACAAAAGCTAAATTTGCTACAATTACATAGACAAGAAATGAAACATATATGGAGCCCAAATGACACAAACACAATACAAAATTTATATCGATGATATTATTAGACGTGTAGAAGCTGCAAGACTTAAAGTGAGCGATCACCATATCGTCAAGATCATAGCAATCTCAAAATACTCTACATCCCAAGAGATCAAAGAGCTCTATGAAATTGGACAACGTGCTTTTGGAGAGAATAAGGTACAAGACCTCGAGCAAAAAGCGCAAGAATTAGAAGAGCTTCCTCTAGAATGGCACTTTGTTGGAAACCTTCAAAAAAACAAGATCAATAAACTCCTTGATCTTCGCCCTGCTCTTTTTCATGGGCTTGATTCACTAGAACTCGCTCGTGAGATACAAAAACGCCTAGAGGTCAAAGAGATGACTCTTGATGCCCTTTTACAGATCAACTCTGCAAAAGAACAAAGCAAACAGGGTGTGATGCCAGAAGATGCACTTGAGATCTACGAAGAGATCCAAAAAGAGTGTCCAAATATCCATCTCAAAGGGGTGATGAGCATTGGAGCACATACAGAGGACCAATCCATCATCAGAGAAAGTTTTCTCACAACACATAAAATCTACCAACAACTCAAAGGGGCAACGATCTGTTCTATGGGAATGAGTGGAGACTTTGAACTTGCAATCGAGTGTGGTGCCAATATGATCCGTCTTGGGTCTGTTATGTTTAACAAATAAAGTTTGAGCGTTTTTTAAAGCGTACAGCATTACTTTGAGGGTTTTGTATCAGCTTTTGCTGGTACGCTATCATCTGATAAAATGGTTCTAAAAACCCCTTTAAACTCCCCTTTTCAAATACCTCTACATCCCAAGCATCTAAAAGCGAAAGGATCTCATGCACAGATTCTATCGTGGAGAGATAATTCTCTTGTGGCTGTTCTTTGATGCTATATTCTGAAGTTCGCTTTGTCTCAAAGCTTATATGAGGAAGTAATTGGAGATTCACACTCTCATCAAACATCTTTTTTGTACAAGCCCAGGTCGAATCGATCACAAAGATCGCCTGTTTTTTCTCTTTGATAAAAAGCTCTTTTGGATCTTGGGATGTAAGGTTGAGTGCCTCTTTGGAGGGAAAAAGGATAAAGCTTTGGTATTCTTCGATGATCTCATTGATACGTTGATGTTCTGAAAAATCGACACCGATAAAAAGTTCAGAGTTTGGCAGACTTTGGTGGGTAAAGTGCCCCGTATTGTTCTTGACCTTTTTAAACTCTTTTGGATGCATCAATACAACAAACTTCGTCTTCGTATCCAAGCTTTGGATGTAAGAGCACATGCACGAACTCAGTGGTCTATAGCACTTGTAACACTTCTTTCTATCACCGTAATATGTTTGACTCAAATAGGACCTTTATAGTAAAAATGGATTGTAACAAAACCTCTCTTAAGAACTTTTCTGAAATTTTACTATACGCTTACTATACACAAAGCAATTATAATCATTTTACAATTTGAATTAAACATATTAAGTAAGCTCAAGAGAAAGAAGAAAATTCCATCTTCTCAATTTGAAGCGCTTTTAAGTTCCATAAAGAAAGTGTTGCCTCTTTATCTATCGTCACCATAGCAAACTTTTGTTTTACAATAGACTTTTTTAGATGAGGGAGCGATTGATTAAACAGGGCTGTGGCAAAGACATCAAGCATATCAATATCAAATCCATTTTGTATCACACTTAAGGAGCTATAAAAATTACTTGACGCCCCACTCTTTTTATCAAGAATATGGTGGTTTTGGCGTGAACCAATAAAACGTTCATAATCACCACTTGTTGCAATAGAGAGTGGCTCTTTTGAGCTTTTTATCACCCCTATATTTCCATTGCTAAAAGGATCTTTTAGGGCAATGGTATAATTTTTGCCAAAACACACTATCTCACCACCTACATCCACAAGTGCTTTTGTCGCTCCACACTCTTGTAAAAAGAGTATGATTTTTTTTGCTACATACCCTTTTCCAATCCCACCTACATCAAGACGCATCCCTTTTTTTTTGAGAAAAATACCATCTTGGTTTATATCTATTTCCCTATAATCCACAAGCTTTTTTTGTTTACTTAGTTCCTCTTGAGATGCTTGAGATTCATTGGCAAAACCAAAATGGTATGCTCCATGAGAAAGAGCACCTATCGTAATATCAAAGACACCTTCACTGAGTTTACACGCCTCAAGAGCACGTGTGAAAAACTCATGATCTTCTTGCTTACACGCTACTCTACGAACTCCTGCATTCGCATTTATTTGACTTAAAAAGCTATCTTTCCTATACGCACTGTAGCGTTCTTCAAAATCTTGAGCAATTTTATATGCTTGAAACAGTTTTGCTTTTGGTACATTTGCACGAATAAGTATCGTCGTGCTCATCACCTTTGCTCTCAGTGCTTTTTCAAACCAAGCCATATTTAAAACTCATAATCGATCCTAAAAGTTGTATAAAATGCTTTGAGATTTGGGCGATCAAACCAATTTTGAATATAATCATTATTGCTTGTTTGGTAATAATCAATACTCATACTGTACTTAAAACTACTGACAACACTTTGCTTGTAAACCAAAGGTATACCTACATCAAAAGAGTCAAATGCACTCATTCGATAGTCTGCTGCAAAGTAGGTATCTTCGAGCGTATATGTACCAACTCTTTTAGCAAAACTCGCTCCCTCTTGAGTGTAATAACGTAAACGAAGTCCACTCATAATTTTACTAGAAAAATCATGTAGCCATTCAAGATTAAGTGTATGTGAAGTGATATCCCAATCATCAACATAGTAACGATAACTATAGTTCATACTGTTTTCATTATTGAGAAGTGTAACACCTTTAAGTGCAAATGCATGTCCTGTTCGCTGTGCAGGATAATTTTCAAACTTAGCAAAATCTGACTGTAGTACATAGTGATACGGTGATGATAAGAATCCCTTAGAGTTCATATAAGAATAAACAAATTGCAAAGAGGATGTTGGAGATAAAAGCTGATTTATCGAGAGATCAATTTTAAATTCATCTCTATAGTCTTTAGGTAGTTCTCGATCAAAAACAGGTTTCCATCTATCAAATGATTGGGAAATACCTATTCCTAGCGCTGTATTTTCCTCGTTTAACTGACGCACATAACTTCCAAAAACTGCTTTGCCCTCATAATCATTTTCAGTGGAATAATAAACACCTGCACTTGCCGCATTTTCTCCGTCGTCGTACGCTAGCAAAAATGTAGGTGCATAACGTGTTTCATCATACCCATTTCTTGCCGATGCACCAGCGACTGTATCGACTCGCGTAGGGGCTCCTCCATTTTTGATGCTTGCTGCACTAATGGCATCAATACGCATCTTCATCCCCACCAAAAAATTTTTTGATACTGTTTTCATTAATGAAAGTGTTGGTGAGAACACCTGCACATCATTATTGTCAGAATAAGTATCAAGCCCCATAGATGCGCTATCTTTAAGATTAGAAGCGGATGTACTGATCCATGGTACAAAAAGCATACATACAGCTAGAAAATATCTTTTTACCTGCATCCACATCCCCCTTGAAAACTACTATCTCCTCCAGCTGAAGATTCACGAATTAAAAATATATGTCCCTCATGTTCTAAACGTTGTTCAAGCGGTGAGAGACTCATCTTTTGATCTGCAAAATAACCTTTTTCATATGCTGCAACTCGCACCAAATGCTCTGAACATCCACTTAAAAAAAAGCAACACAATACGAAAATAAAAGATATTTTTTGCATCTAAACTACTTCATTAAAGAGTTAATATCTTTTTTAAGTTCATCGATATCTTCTTCATCTAAACTCCCAATGATCACTTTTCTAATTATTGCATTTTTATCAATCAAAAATGAGCTTGGCATAGCACGCGCGCCATAAGCCTTAGCTATCTCTTTTTTTGCATCATAAAGTGTTATAAAAGGTGTTTTATACCCAATAAGTTCTTCTATCGCAACAAGATAATCATTCGATTCTTCTGCTTGGGAATCTAGACTGATAGTTACTAGCTTAAAGCCCTCTGGATAAGCTTTTTGAAGCTTAAAAAATTCAGGCATCTCTTTTTTACATCCACTACACCAACTTGCCCAAAGATTGAGAAGTACCACTTGACCTCGAAACTCTTTCATTGTATATGTCTTAGATTGATCTAGAGTTGGTAATTCAAAATCAACTGCTTTATCACCACTTTTCATCCCAGCAAAAAGAGCGACACTTATTGCCATCATTATTATTATTTTTTTCATTTTTTTCTCCTATTGACATACATCTAGATTTGCACTAAATTGTACATAAAGCGGGTCCTGAGTACCAGCTTTTCCATGACATGCATTGCATGAAAGCCTATTTGAATCATCCTGCGAGTTCTTTGGGGTATATTCTACCCCACTAAAAGGATGATTCAGTCCTACAGCCAAGACCCTGTTTGTTGTTCGCTCAGCAATTCGAACATGATATGTCCCATTAAGGTTTTGATCAAAAAGCCTATCAAGTAAAAAGATATTACCCGCACCCCTATAACCTTTGGAGTCTCTATCTGTATACGAAGCACTCGAATAAACAATATTTCCACTTAAGTCAGTTAAATGAAACACCAAGTCAGCATTACAAACATTTGTAAGATCATCTGTATCTGTAACATCTTTGTTCTTATAGAGCGTACCGGCAATCACAAGATGTTTCTCCTCGCCTAGATCACTATTGTGGCACGCTAAACAATCACGACCATTAAAATGCCAACCCACTCCAGACACCTCTTCACTCCCACAAGCAGAGATAAAGAGTGCTGCAATAGATCCCAATATTATTTTGAAAATTATCATCCATGATATCCTAATTATTTTGGGCACCAGCACTTATCCAGTCACGTATCGTTGTATACTGTATTGATGCACTTGAAAAGATGGTTCCAGCAGTATGAGGAACACTTCCACTCGCTTTTTGAAGTAGAAGCGAACTTGTAGGATTCACTGTATCAATAGCACCAAAGCGCATCACATTTGTATGATTCGTGACATCACTACCATGACATACTTGGCAATTCGTTGTGAGAATTGGTAAAACATTTGTTGCAAAAGTTGGAGTGGATGTTGTTGGTGTATTTGTCTCTATAGGTGGCGCTGTATCACCTTGTGTTGTACCCTCTATGAGACCCTGTACGATCCACTCACGAAGCATCATATACTCACTTGAAGTAGTAGTCAAGATAGTTCCTGCAACATGAGAAACACTTCCACTTGCCTTTTGAAGCAACAAGGAGGAGTCAGGATAAGTCATATTAATCCCTCCAAAGCTTATCAAACTAGAATAAGTTGTAACATTGCTATTGTGACATACTTGGCAGTTATTTGTCAGAATTGGCAAGACATCATCCACAAAAGTCAAAGAATCAGTCGTCACGTTCACATCCGTTGTATCACTATTGCTGACTGGGCTAACAATAGATTGACTTGCGACACGTCCTGGTGCTCCATTGTTGCCACTAGCTGTATGACATGTATTACACGCCAGACGTGATGGAGTATGCGAATTTATCATTGAGCTGTTAACAATAGTCCCTGAAGGATCAAGAACATGTGCTGTAAAATCGTAGGATAAGAGGCGAGCATCCTCACTGTATGCATTGCCTGTTCCACGTTTCTCTTTTGTTTCATAGTCAAAAGTTTGACCATTACTAAGTGTAACACGAATTGTGTAGCCATACGCATACTCTTGGGGTTGTGTTGCATCAAGCTGTGTAAAGATCGTCACTCCTGAGTAAAAATCCTCACCATCTGCATCTCTAGCAGGGTAAGCATGGCAACTTAAACAATCTATGCCTTGGTTGTGAGTTGTTATCGTCTGAGTAGGCGAGATATTTGTAGTGTCATCATCATGGTCATCGTCGTCATCATCGTCATCACTATCATCGTCATTATCACGCTCATACGAAGAAGTATCACTATCACTCTTAACGTCACTATCAGAATCATTTGTTGGAGTACAGCCACTTAATAGCAAAAGTACCAATAGACTCAAGAAAATCTCTCGTTTCATTTTCTCACCTCTTGAGTAAATATTTAGAAAGTATAGGAAAACTCTATGAGGATTCAATGAAGATTTTGAATTAGGGGCCTACCTAATGTACCTCACAACGTTTACTTGCATCTGAATATTTCTGCGTCTCAGGTTGCATGATAAAGTGCTTTACTCCAATCTTTGTGAGATCTACTCTAATATCTTCTAAAAGCCTCTCGATCTCTTCAAGCGAAAGGTTTTGGCATAATACAAGATGCGCACTTCCATATATTTCTTTTGAATTTGGGGTATAGATATGTAGATCATGGACGGAACTCACCATCTGCTTTTGCAATATCATATTTTTTATCTCCTCTACATCCACACCACCACTCGAATCCATCAAGGCAAAAAAGGATCTTTTAAGAAGAGGTAAAGTCTCTTTGATGATATAGATACTAAAGAGGATCGATAAGATCGTATCGATCGAGACAATTCCAAAAAAGTAGATAAATACACCTGCTATTGCAACACTAAGCGATATCATAGCATCACCGAGCATATGAAGATAAGCTGAACGCATATTGAGATCTTCATGCTCATGGTGATGGTCATCGTGATGATGGTGATGTTCTACTCCATTGTGTCGCAAAAGATAAGTGCTATATCCGTTGACAAAAAGTGCGATCAGCGAAGCGATGATCACGATCGGTGCATCGATAGGATGTGGCTCATAGAGTCTTGTGAGTGACTCAAAAAGGATAAAGAGCATGGTAATGACCAAAAACAAAGAGTTCACGAACGCTGCCATCATCTCCGCTTTGATATAGCCAAAGGTCATCTTAGAAGAGACCTCTTTTGCTCCAAAAATAATTGCAACCAGAGAGATGAAGAGTGCCAATACATCCCCTAGGTTATGAAATGCATCGGCGATAAGCGCCATAGAACCACTAAAGATTCCAGCAGCGATCTCAGCTATGACCAAAACGATATTTAAAAATATCACCTTTTGTAAAGTTTGTTTTTTACTCTTTTGCACTTTCTATCCTCTCACATACAGGCTCAATTTTATGACTTGCAAGTTTATATTTTGGCTCTTTTTGATAAAAATTCACCATCTCACCCCTGCTATTATTTTCAAAGCTACAACACTCCTGCAATACATCTCTTAAAGCTATTTTAGCACGCTTAGCATGTGATTTTACGGTGGAGAGGTTCAGATCATTTTTTTGAGCATATTCGCTTAAAGTAAGCTCCTTAAAATAGAGCGCTTGGAGCACATCATGTTGCGCAGGCGAGAGTGTTTCTAAGAATGAGAAAAGACAACAATCTAGCTCTTGCATCACTGATTCATCTATCTCCTCTTCATCTGCTCTATCAAGCTCATCAGTCAGGCTCATATTATGCTTGCGATAATGATCGTAGATCGTATTGGTAGCGATCGTATAAAGCCAGCTTTGAAACTTTTGCGTCTCTTTGAGCGTATCGATAGATCGAAATGCTTTTATAAACACCTCTTGCACAATATCCTCTCCAAGGTGCATATCACCGACCTTGTATCTGACATATCGTAAAAGAGGCTGTCTAAACTTCTCATAAAGTGACGTGAACATCTGTATTCCTTACTTAATAAACTATAGTTGCATCGCTTCTATTGCAACCTTTTTTCTCTTTTATGCGTCTTAGCTTGTGAAATCAATAACAGGAGAATATTATGATTCTAAAAAAATTTAGCACAAGTTCTTGCGATTGCTCACAAGGTTGTGATTGCGCAACAAGCCAAGATGCATCGGCGAGTTGCCCCGTTTGTGGAGAGCTTGGCAAAAAAGTTTCAGCCCATACTATCAAATCACAACTCAAAAAAGAGACATTACAATACTATGCTTCACACATAGATAACTTCAACTTTTGCAATAATCCAAAATGCAAGTTTGTCTATTACGATGATAGCAAAAGTATTCTCATCACTCAAGATGAGATAAAATCGAAAGTGACCATCAAAAATGATGACCCAACAACCCCTTTGTGCTATTGCCAAAAACTTTTAAAAAAAGATTTTTTTGCCATGCTTGAAGCGGGTGAGCAAAATATAAGTGCAAAACTCCAAGAGATCATCGCAAGTGGCAAGTCTTTTTGCGAAAAATCAAACCCTAAAGGGGTCTGTTGCACCGAAGATATAAAAGCTTTTGTTGCATCACACGGGCTTATTTGGGAAAATTCTTCTACTAGCAATAGCTGTTGTTAGACGAGTGCAAGAAAAAGATTTTCATCTTATTTTCCTTGCGCTTTGCGTACAAACGCCAAAAGCTCCTCTTGCGAGATTCCACCAATATGACGATCTACTTCATTGCCCGCTGCATCAAGTACCACTTGTGTAGGGATCATCTGTATCTTGAACTTTTGTGCGACCTCTTTGTTTTCACGCACATCAATGACATACACTGGGAGATCTGGCTTTGAGTATTTTGCCTCATTTATAATAATCTTCATCTTCTTACATGCTCTACACGTGCTTGCACCGATCTCTAGTACCATCGCTTCTTTGCCAACTTTTGCCATAATAGCCTCATAACTTAGTTCATTAGCAAAGGCACTCAGAGCCACCAAACAACTCAGTACAATTTTTTTCATAATCCTAACCATCCTTGATATAATAAATAAACACCGACAAGTAAAAGTACCGCCGCAAAAAACTTCGTCATGTATGCCGAAAATGTAGCGATAAACCTATTGCTCACCACCTTTTGGGTAAAGCCAACCGATGCCCCTGCAACTAGCAACAAAAGCGAATGCCCAAAAGCAAATACAAGCACGAGCATATACGCCTCAACACTCCCCAAGCTTGAAGCCAAAGAGATGATCGCCACCAAAGGAGCCGAAGCACAAGGAGTACTCACAAGCCCAAAGATAACACCAACTAAAAACACCCCTAAAAATTTAAGCTTAAGAAGTTGTGAGAACATCTTTGTTTTATCGACTTCACCTAAATAGCCTAGTGAATACAGACCAAAGAGTATAGCTAAAGTTGCTGCCAAAAAATATGCCCAAGTAGGAGCGATAGAGAAAAAGAACCCTAGTTTTGCGACCAAATATGCCAAAATAGAGAAACTTATCATCACCCCAAAAGCAAAAAAGCTCGAAAATATCAGAGTAAAACGTGCTCTATTTTGCTCATCTACATCCTTACTCAGTCCTACAGCACTCCCAACCAAAAGGGGCACACTCAAAAGTGAGCAAGGGGCAAGTGAAGTGAGCGCGCCAGCTCCTAGAGCTCCTAAAAAGAGCCAAAAAAAGTTCGTAGACTCTAAAAGATCTAAAAAGTAGCTCTCCATTAGGAGCGAGCACCCTTCATATATTCAAGTACTTCATCCACGCTAAGGCTTCTGCCACTACTCACAACTTTGCCATCTATTGCAAGTGCAGGTGTGCTCATCACCCCATAGTTCATGATATCCATGATATCATCCACTTTTTTCACCTCATGAAAACCACCAAATTTTGCGACTGCCTCTTTTGCCACCTCTTCTAATGTTTTACACTTTGCACATCCCGTGCCTAAGACTTCTAATTTCATCTGTTTCCTTTATAAAATAATATTAAAAAGATACCCTGTGAGGAGTATCCCAAAGCCAACAACACCAAAAAATATCCCGATAAGTTTCCATGAAAGCACACGCTTTAAAATAAGCGCTTCAGGCAGGCTGAGTGCCACCACCGCCATCATAAAACTAAGGGCCGTCCCAAGAAGCATCCCTTTATCGGTCAAAACCTCTACAAGAGGCAATATTCCAGATGCACTGCTATACATCGGAATCCCCATCACAACCGCGATAAGAGGAGCATACCACGCATCGCCACCTGCATATTTACTGATAAACTCAGCAGGCACATAACCATGAATAAAAGCACCTATCCCTACCCCGATAAAAACATATAAGTATATCTTCTTAAAGATATCGAGTGTGTACTCCCACGCTTCGTGAAGTCTATGTTTAAAGAGAAGTTCTTGCTCCTCATACTCTACATGATCGAGTGGCTTTACCTCGATGAGTACCTCAGATTCGAGATTCATCGCACCAATAATAAGACCAGCTATGATAGCAATGATTAAGCCAATTCCCACATATAAAAGTGCGATTTTCCACCCAAAGAATGAGAGCAAAAGCGCAATCACCACAGCATCACTCAGCGGTGCCGAGATCAGATAACTAAAGGTCACGCCCAAAGGGATACGCGCTTGCAAAAAACCTAAGAAGAGCGGTATCGCACTACAAGAACAAAAAGGGGTGATCACACCAAATACAGCTGCCAAGACATGCCCTGTCACTTTGTGCTTGCCACTGATATATGCACGTGCTTTTTCAACAGGAAAATAACTTCGTACAAGTGTTACGATGTAGATGATACTTAGGAGTAACAAGAGTATTTTGATCGTATCATAGATAAAAAAGTGTAGCGCTACACCAAAATGGCTCTTTGAAGCAATCCCTAAAGTATCAAACACAAACCAAGCACTCGCTTGGTCGAGCCAATCAAACATCAAGCACCTCTTTTACTTTTGGCAAAAGAAGAGTCTCTAACTCCTCATAGGTTTTGTAATACTCCACCTCCTCTTTGCCCGATGGATCTTCAAAACCTATATGAAGTTTTTCTATAGGACGTGGGAACATTGGGCAGGTTTCATGCGCATGATCACATACTGTCACCACCAGATCAAAATCCTCATCCATAAGTGTATCAAGCGTTTTTGAGTGATACTCCTCTCTCCAGATCCCTTTTTCTTCTAAGAGCTTTTGTGCTGTTGGGTTTACCTTGCCACTTGCACGCACACCGCTACTTTTTGCTTCTACGCCCTCTAGGTTTGCATTGATGAGGGCTTCAGCCATAATACTTCTACACGAATTTCCTGTACATAAAACTAATACTTTTTTCATTATAATCTCCTAAAACAGATAGAGTGCCACAAGCACCACAAATAAAATCGGCGGCGTCACCAAAAGTCCGAACTTTGAATACTGCCAAAAGCCTATCTTCACCCCTTTTTGTGAGAGCACATGCAACCATAAAAGCGTCGCCAAACTTCCAAAAGGGGTCATTTTTGGCCCAAGGTTACATCCGATGATATTTGCATACACCAAAGCAGAGTTACCTACATCCACAAGGGCGATATCCATGATCATAATCGTTGGCATATTGTTCATAATAGCACTTAAAAATGCTGCAATAAATCCTGTACCCACAATCGCTACAAAATCACCCTGAGTATTAAGTTCAACTAACACCGAAGCCAAATAATCGGTAAGCCCAGCATTTTTAAGCCCATACACCACAATATAGAGCCCGATACTAAACCACACCACTTGCCACGGTGCAGTTTTTATCGTCAGCCACGCACGCGCATTTTTGGTATAGCTCGCAATTGCCAAAAACAAAAGCCCGCCACCAAGAGCAAACACACTCACAGGCAAGCCATAGGCATCGCCTATAAAATACCCTGCCAATAAAAGCGCTAAAAAGAACCAGCTAAAGAGAAAAAGCGTTTTGCTCTTTAAAACATCATCAGGATTCTTAAGCAGCGTGATATCTACACTCTTTGGGATATCTTTGCGCAATACAAGCCATAAAAACGCAATAGTGATGAGAGTACTCACAATATAAGGAACGATCATATTTTGCAGATACTCTAAAAAGCCGATATCAAAATAGTTCGCTGTGACAATATTTGTAAGGTTTGAAAACACAAATGGCAAAGATGCAGCATCACTCATAAAGCCACCTGCGAGTAAAAAAGCTACGATAGTTTTGGCATTGAGCTTTAATATCTTCATCTTTGCTAGCAAAATAGGAGTGAGGATAAGTGCAGCCCCATCGTTTGCAAAAAGAGCCGCGACAAAAGAGCCAAGCAAGAGCGCGTAGACAAACATCAAATGCCCGTTCCCTTTTGAGAGTTTTGCCATCTTTATAGCACACCACTCAAAAAAGCCTATCTCATCGAGCACCATAGAGAGGATGATGATCCCGATAAATGCTAGTGTGGCATCCCAGACGATCTCTGTTACCGTAATCACATCCCCAAAGCTCACCACACCAAAAACAAGTGCGGCAATCGCACCCAAAATCGCACTCGTACCGATCTGTAGTCCACGAGGCTGAAAGATCACAAGTGCAAGAGTAATAGCAAAAATGAAAACTGCTAGAGTCATACAAAGCCTTTTTTTTAAAATTGCACAATAGTAGCAAAATTCTTTTTATATATCAATATATCTTGATATATTATTCAAATTCACTCATATATTTTCGATACACAAGGGGTACAAGACTCTTTTGAAGCTTCTCATTTGCCCTACTCTCTATCGCGATCGAATCAAAAAAAGTTTGCCAAAGATGCTGAAACTTCTCTTCACTCGCACTTCGTAGAGGCTCTTCAAACTCGCTGACTTGGCGTACATCCATAGAATCACCGATCTTGACAAAAGCGAGTGATCGATCAATATCATGGATAATATAGTTTTGATTGTTAAAGCGCTTGCTAAAATGGCGTCCTAAAAGATACACGAGTGAAAATTTTGATTCTATCTTGGCATAGAGTGTACCATCTTCAAGCTCTTCAAATCGCAAAAAACCGCTGTATCTATGGTAGTGACGAAAAAGCTCTTTTTCTAGGTTATTGATAAAAAAGACAGAGGAGTTGTTGATATTCTGAAGCTCTTTTGCATTTTTAAATCCAAGTTTTATATAATTTAAAAGATCGAGTTCAAACGCTTTGGTGTCGCACAAAAAGATATGCATCACACGCTGGATATCTTGCTTACTCCATTTTTGTCGCATCGCTTCAAGTACTTTTTGGCTTTTTGATCCATCGTACTCTATCTCTATCGCCTCATCAAAGAGCTTGGGATGTAGCGAGGGTTTTTCTATGAGCTGCGGTTTGTATTTTTGATGATACACCTCATAGACGAGTGTCAAAAATCCCTCAAAGGTTCCATCATAGCGAAGTATCATAGCTCACCTGTAATGCCACTCACATCAAAAAGACTAGGCTGTTTTTTTGGCTCAGGCTTTATAAGTGCTGCACGAATATTTTCAGGATAGAGTGCGATCTCACGCTGAAACTCCCGCTCGCAGGTGATAAAATACTGTGCACGTTTGATGGAGATCTTGAGCGCTTTAAGATCATCAAAACCCAGCTTTTTAAAACGGCGGGCTTTAAGTATCTTGTGCGCGCCTCGCACTCCGATACCAGGGATGCGTATCAGCTCCTCTTTGCTCGCACGGTTGATCTCGATAGGAAAAAGGTGCAGGTTACTCAGTGCCCACATCGTTTTTGGATCAAGCTCCTCATCAAGATTTGGGGCTTGGGATGTAAGTATCTCATCGTAAGAAAATCCATAAAAACGTAAAAGCCAATCGGCTTGATAGAGTCTATGCTCGCGAACAAGTGGGGGTTTTGTGAGAATTGCAGGAAGGTTTTTATCATCATTGACTGGGATGTAGGCGGAGTAATAGACCCTCTTTAAGAGTGCTTTGTCATACAATACAGAGCTAAGTTTGAGTATATCAAAGTCACTCTCAGGAGTTGCACCCACGATCAACTGTGTACTCATCCCGATCGCTTTGTTATCCCGTTCAAGGCTCAGATCACGTGCAATTTTGAGGGGTTGGAGCACCTTTTCTTTTGTTTTGTTGGGTGCTAAGAGTTTGAGAGAGTTATCACTTGGCAGCTCGATATTAGAGCTCACCCGCGAGGCTAAGCGCACCACCTCAGCGATCAGTGCCTCATCACTTCCAGGGATAAGCTTGACATGGATGTAACCGTTAAACTTATGCTCAAAGCGCAAGATCTTGAGCACACGCAAGATAAGCTCCATAGTGTGATTTTCACTCTCAATGATTCCAGAGCTTAGAAAAAGCCCCTCGATATAGTTGCGCTTGTAAAAGTTAATAGTGATATTGGCAAGTTCACGTGGACTAAAAGCTGCACGAGGTATATCGTTACTTGAGCGATTGACACAATAGGCACAGTCGTAGATACAGTAGTTTGTCAGCAATACTTTGAGTAGTGAGATACAACGCCCATCAGCTGAAAATGTATGACAGATTCCACTATTGTGTGTCGCACCAAGCTCGCCTGTTTTATAGTTGCTATCACTCCCACTCGAACTACAGCTCACATCGTATTTAGCGCTATCGCTTAAAATCTGCATCTTTGCATAGATATCTTTTTTCATAAAGTTAATGTACCTAAAATTAAAATCCATAGCTCTTTATTTTGCAATTTGCAATATTAAAACCATTTTGTACTTTATACTCTTTGAGATCTCTTTTGTAGTCTCTCTATGCTTTTTCATCAAAGAACATTCTAGCTCTACGAATGCACATTTTTTGCAGTATTATTAGGACGATTTATCTGAATGTACGTGCGCTAAATAATGAGAAATGACCTCATAGCCTTTGCAAACTCTTGGGGCTTTTGCAACATACTCACATGTCCACTTTCTTGGAGTTCTACAAAATGGGAATCTTCCATTTTAGAAGCTAGGTCTTTCATGGTTTTTGCTTCAATGATCGCATCATCACTTGCCGTGATAAGTAAGGCTGGTGGAGTGTTCTCTAAACTTTGCGTAGTATCGGTTCGACTTATCATTGCTAAGAGCGCACCTTTGATGCCTACAGGATCAAAGCCTAAAATCTTCTCTTTGAGAAGAGCGATCTTTTCTTGCTGTTCTTGCCGATAATTTTGCGTAAATGCCGCGGTAAAAAAATTGTCTAAAAAAGGTTCTACACCCTCTTTGTCAATATCATGCATCGCTTTTGCACGCTTGAGTTTCGCTTCGTCATCATCACTTGTTGTGGTGGTGTTTGCTAATATGAGCGCCTTAAAGTTTTGAAGCCGCTCGTTCGCTCTAAGCGCAATATAGCCTCCCATAGAAAAACCACACAAGATGACTTGCCTCAGATCAAGCTCGGAGATAATAGCTTCAAGATCATCCACATAGCTCTCCATCGTATACTGACCATGACCAACTTCAGACTCGCCAAAGCCTCGAATATCGTAACTAATACAATAAAAATCATCTTTTAATTGTTCTATCACTTCGTCCCAAAGCGTATGGTCAAAAGGAAACCCGTGGATAAAGATAAGAGGCTGTTTATTTGTATCTCCCTTGCAAAAGACTTGGATTCCATTGGTGAGTGTATGCATAATTTCTCCTTATGATGATCCATTCTATATGCAAAGCTCTTAAATATGCCTTATTGTTCTTGCCTTCGCTCTACTTCATAACTTTTCTATAACTCCATTTAAAAATATCTAAGATAACAACGAGCTCTTTTTTCTTGTCCACTAGATAAGGGATTGTATAACCTTTAAAGGTCAAGTCTCGTATATTTTCATCTTCGTAGTAGCTTGATTGTCTAAACTTAAAGTGGCATATTTGTAAGATTGTTTATTTTTTTGTCTAATTTATTTAAAAAATTTATAGCAGCTACAAGATTGTTACTTGCCATATAGTCGATGATTTCATCTAGTTTAGAG
>JAGGTH010000041.1 GCA_021163845.1 Helicobacteraceae bacterium
CTTTTTAACTGATGGAAATAATGGGCTGAAGTACCGAATATTCAAGACCTTTTTAGGCGTTTTTCAAAATAAGTATGAAAAAAGTTCATATTATGAATTCCAGGTACCAAATGAGTGGGTTCTTATCAAGAAAAAAGAAGATTATTTGACTTTTTTATCTCCAGTCTGGAATAAAAATGATGAAATTTCATCTGCAATTGTATTTACAAATTATGATAGCTTTCAAGATTATGTTCATTGGTTTGACACTAGTTTTTGTCAACAAGTAGATGAAGTTGTGAGTATTTTCAATAAAGCAAAATTACTACCAAGCCAAAATATAATCGATATCCCTAGTGAAATTATTTTTTGTAATAAACATGTAGATAAAGGGCATTCATATATTGTGTATTTAAGTCATGGTGCTATAACTTATATTTTAGTTGAACCGTATGACTCTTCATATAAAGCTAAATATATTGAACTGTTTAAAACAATTGATTATATCTTAGACGAAAAAGATACCCCACAATGGGTAAAGGAGCCTTGATATGAAAAAGAAAATTTTTCCTCGCTACGAAGCTCCAAGCTTCGCAACGCACACAAACTAAGATTGAAAAAAGGAGAAAACCAAATGTGCCGACTTTTACATGCCAATACATTTGAGATTCTTTACAGGATTAGTTAATGAAAATCATATGGTTAGTACTAGGAGTAATATTTGCATTACATGGGGCGTCCACCATTAATGGAAAAAAGCTTACAGGAAAGGGCAAATTAGAGAGCAAAAGAGAAGATTCTCTTTTGCTGCGAGATTAGATAAAAAGTGAGTTTACACTTTCATTATGATACACACGGCGGATCACTTCAGCAAAGAGTGGAGCGACTGTGAGTACTACGATCTTTTCTGATGGTTTTGTCACAAGGGTGTTTGTGATGATGAGCTCATCGAGTTCTCCGTTTGCGAGGTTCTCGTATGCTTTACCACTAAGAACTCCGTGCGTAGCACATGCCATTACCGATGTAGCACCCTTATTTTTAAGAGCTGTTGCCGCTTTTACCATAGTGCCCGCTGTATCAACCATATCATCGATCATGATCACGTCATGCCCTGCTACATCACCGATGATATTCATCACTTCGCTCTCGTTTGCTTTTTCACGGCGCTTATCAACGATCACCATATCAAGTCCTAGACGCTTTGCAAAATAACGAGCACGAGCAACACCACCGATATCAGGAGATGCTACGATCGGGCTTTTGAGGTTTTTACTTTTGATGTAGTTCTCAAACGTGATAGATCCATAAAGATTGTCCACTGGGATATTGAAAAAACCTTGGATCTGACCAGCGTGAAGATCGATAGTCACAACTCTATCGATCCCTGCAGTCTCATACATATCAGCGACTAGTTTTGCAGTAATAGGTACACGAGGAGCAGCTTTTCTGTCTTGTCTTGCATATCCAAAATAAGGCACAACAGCTGTAATACTATTTGCAGAAGAACGACGCAAGGCATCTGTCATCACAAGAAGTTCCATAAGATTATCATTGGATGGTGCACCTGTTGATTGTACGATAAATACATCACGTCCACGTACACTCTCAGCGATCTGCACTGAGATCTCACCATCACTAAAACTCTTCACATCAGCCTTCGCCAATGGAACATCTAAAAGCTGACAAACTTCTTTTGCAAACTCAACACTCGAACTACCCGCAAAAATCTTATATCCACGCATGGAATCCCTTTAGAAAAATTAATGTCGCAATTCTACTCTAAAAGTGCTGAGGAGTTGTTAAAATAACAAAAGAGTTACTGACAGTTTTTACAGATCCCGCCTAAAACTAGACTTGCCTCTTGTATTTTATACGAACTTTTCTGCATCGCTTGTTTCACAAGTACATCCATATCAAGCATAATATCTTCCACTGCTCCACATTTTTCACAAGAGAGATGGGCATGAGAAGCCTTTGTCAACTCATACACAGATTTTGCCTGTGGCAATTTTACCTCTTGGATAAATGTGTTCTCGAGCATAATATGGATATTTTTATAAATGGTCGCCAAAGAGATAGAACTAAACTTTTCAAGCATCACATGATAGAGCTCATCTAAGCTCATGTGCCCGCGTACATCCAAAGCTTGCGCGATGGCAAGACGTTGCGGCGTTACTTTCAAGTTATGATCTCTTAACATATCTGTATAATTATTCATAATGCCATTATACTGTATAGATCTTTAAACGATAAAAGTTATTGTTTAAACTTAATCTCTCTTTTAGTAACTATAATAAGATCACTTCATCTGCGCACCATTTTGCCAAATCCATATCGTGTGTGATAAGTAACATCCCCATCCCATCGAGTTTAGAGAGTAACATGCGCATCACCTCAAGCTGGATCACATTATCGAGTGCGCTTGTAGGTTCATCGAGGAGTAACAGCTCAGGTTTCATAAGCATCGCTCGCAAAATAGAAGCACGTTGCAGTTGTCCACCTGAGAGTTCGTGTGGAAGTTTAAGGAGTTGTTTATATTCGAGATTAAGATTTTCTAGATAATTCTCCATCCCATTCAAAGACGCGACATCTTTGATCTGGTTGATTAGAGAATAACTTGGGTGAAAAGAGCTATAAGGATCTTGAAAAACCTCTGAGATCCGAGCACTTTTAAGTGTGCCACTAGAGGGTTTGAGATTGCCAAGGATGAGTTCAAAAAGGGTACTTTTACCTGCCCCACTCTCTCCGACGATCGCTTTGATCTCCCCTTTGGCAAGGCTAAGCGAAAAGTTCTCAAAAAGGCTCTGCTCTTTTGTATAGCCAAAAGTGAGATTTTCTACTTCAAGAACCTTTTGCAAGACTATCTCTGTGTCAGTGGAAGATAAATTTTTGCCATCTTTTTATAGAGTACTTCTGGCTGCATATCAGCATCTTCATCCCATAGGCGCTTCATCACTACATTATCTTCTTGCCCATCCCACTCTTTGATATAGCTTCCATCTTTGTAGCCGTGGTCTTGACGGAATTGGTTGAGGATATTTTTACCCACATAGAGTCTATAGAGTGTATCAAGATCAAGCCCACTTAAAAGCACAAGATCAAAAAATTCAGCCACGATCTCTTCGATCTCAAAAGGCTCTTTTTGAAGTGCTAAAAGCATAATGTTTTCTACTTTTGTGATTATCTCATTTTGTGTACCGTGTTGTACATTTTTGTTGTGAAGTGCAGCAAAATTAGAAAGTGCACTTAGATTCAAGGCAAGCTCTTCGATCTCCCCTTTCATCTCTTTTGCATACTCTTCAAGAGCCAAAGAGATGATAAAGTGCCATACATCCACTACTTCGATCTGCAAGTTTGCCCAATCGGGTGCTTGGTTGAGATTTTTCCAATGTTTCCACGAAAAACTATCGATCATCTCTGCACATTCCATATAGATACAACGCTTCCAGTTGATAGGGTTACCTGTTTTGGTCTTACCATTTCTCCACTTCTCTCCGTTGGTCGCATCATTGAGTTGGAGTTGCAGTTGTAACATCAGTAATATTTTGTCCATAATCATCTCTTTGTAAAATAAATTGGGCTATTTTAGCGAATATGATAAAATACGCCACTTAAATTCCTCAAAGAACTCCAAAGAGCAAATAAAATGAAAAGAATAAACTGTAGACGTTGCGTGCACTATTTTGTAACTTGGCAAGCAGGCAAACCTCACGGATGCCGTGCCTATGGCTTTAAATCCGCACAAATACCATCGATAGTCGTATTTCAAAGTACAGGAACTGATTGCAATTTTTTTACTGAGAAGCATCCTGCCAAATAAGTTTCTTTCCAAAACCAAGCGTATTATCCGTAAATTTAAAATACTCCACCTCTATTATCCATAAGGTTGGATTCATTGCGAGTGCGTAGGGAAAGGCTTTGTAGTAGTGTTTTGCGAGCTCTTTTTCTTCCAAAAGTTTGCATCTACCTCGAAACTGTACTCCTTGGATCTTGCCCACTATTTTTGTTTCGAGTGCTATGGTGCCAGCAACTTCTGGGTTTTCAAGCAAATTTTGTGCGTGTTGTGTTTTCGTATCGCTTGCAAAAACAAAAATATTATAGCTTGGGATGTAGGTGTAAAAAAGGGTACATGCACTTAAACCTTCACCATCCGACGAAGCAAGGCTTAGGATGTGGTGCTTTTGCAAAAAAGTGTTGATCTTCTCGAGTGTGGTATCCATCAGTGCGTATCTATATAATCACTCAGCGCGTAAGCATCAGCGATGGAGCGCTTCTCAAGCATCTGCCTTGCAAGCTCATCTTCACTGAGCACCTCATAGATCTCTACAGGGTTTTTGAGGTTATAATAACTTCTGAGATACTCAAGTAAAATATCAAAATTATCCCCGTTTTTTGTATAGTCGTTTGTTTTAAAATCTTTGTAATCTTCCCAGTTTATCTTGACCATTATGGGTTCCCTGCCCTCATCTGTAAAGCGTTTTGTAGTTGTAAAATTATGCGTGACATTATATCAGAGGGCACGGCAAAATTCAGACGCATAAAGCCACTCCCCTCACGTCCAAAGCTTATCCCAGCATTGAGCCCAAGTTTTGCCTCTTGCACAAAAAACTCCCGAAGCTCTTTATCTTTAAGCCCCATCGTCCGACAATCCAGCCATGCGAGATAGGTTCCCTCAATCGGGGTGAGTTTTATTTGCTCAGGGTAGCAAGCACAAAGCTTTTCAAGCTCTTTATAGTTGCTTTGTAGATGCTCTAAAAGTTCTTCCAACCACGCTTCTCCCTCACGATACGCCGCTTCAAAAGCAACATGTGAGAGTATATTTCCCTGTGCGAAGTGGTTTTTTTTATACACCGCCAAGAAGCGATCACGAAGCTCTTTGTTTGGGATGTAAGCAGAGCTCATCGCCAAACCTGCCATATTAAAGGTCTTGCCCACACCCATCGCGGTGATACTGATCTCTTTTGCCTGCGCGCTTAAAGAGCAAAACGGCGTGTGTTTGTTGGGTGCATACACAAGATCTGAGTGGATCTCATCGGCAAATACCACGATATTGTGCTCCAAACAAACTTCAAGTATCTGCTCTAACTCCTCACGCTTCCACACCCGCCCCACAGGATTATGCGGCGAACACAAAAGCAAAAGCTTGGTGCGTGGCGTGATCTTGGCTTTGAGATCTTTAATATCAAAATGGTACATCCCATCTTCATCTTGCACGAGTGAATTTTTTACAAGCTCTCGTTTGTGCTCTAAGACAGAGTGAAAAAAGGGCGAATAGACAGGCGTTTGTACGATCACCCCATCCCCCTCGTTCGTAAAAGCCTCTATCGCCACACTCATCGAGGCCACCACCGAGTGGGAATGAAGCATCGCGTCAAGCTCAAACTCCACACCATGACGCTTTTTCACCCACGCGATCTGCGCCTCATACGCCGAACTTGGCACATCTTCATAGCCCATGATGGGATGTAACAGTCTCTTTTGGATCGCCTCGATCACAAAAGGGGGTGTTTGGATATCCATATCAGCCACCCATGCGGGCAACACATCTTCGGTACCAAAGAGTTTTTTGCGCAAAGTATATTTCTCAGCGTTACTCTCTTGACGTGGTACTGCATGGGTGAAGTTGTAACTTACTTCTTTTTCCAAATACTTACCTCTGCTATCGTATGCTGGTATTTGCGCGCTGTCTCGGCTATGACAAACTCTAGATCTTGCACGGCGATGAGTTCAAATTCAGTTCTTAAAATCTCTTTGAGACTCTCTAAGGTGTGCACCTCTTTGCCATTTTCTTCATAGCCACCAAGCCAAAACTCTTTTTGTGTCGAACTCTCTTGCCAAGTGTAAGGGGAGGTTATCATCAAAACTCCCTCATCGTTCAAGCGCTGTGCAACATCTTCTAAAAAGAGGCGCGGTTGGTAGAGTCTGTCGATAAGATTCGTCGCCATTATCAGATCGTATCCCTTGAAATTTGGCTTAAGATTACAAGCATCCCCTTGCCAAAAATCTACTTTATGTGCGAGATCCTCATAGCCTAGATCTGTTAAGAAGATCGATCTCTTCTCACTTAGTTCCCCCTCTTTGAGGCAGTTCCATGTGATCATCCCCTCATTTTTGAGCTTGACTCCTACACCAATAAAGCGAGCAGAAAAATCGATCCCCTCTACTGCATCAAAACTCTTTGCAAGTTCAAAACTCGCACGACCTGTTGCACATCCAAGATCAAGTGCTTTAGCTTTTTTATTTGCATATTTTGTGGCGAGTGATGCACACGCAAGGGCAAAATTTTGCACTCCAAAATGCTCTGCGCCATATTGAAATTCACAATACTGCGACACAAGTGCATCGCTCTCATAGATATCTTCTGTTTCGATTTTTGACTCCTCATTGTTGCTCGTAATCGCGTAGCGAAAGCCTGCATTTTGGTAGAAATGGCGGCGAAACGCATAGCGTGAATGTTTCATTATCAAGTTTCCACTACTCGCCCATGAAGCACCACAGATCATGGCATGCTTTTCATCGTAAGTGGGCACAGTAAAATCATCATAAGCGGGGTGTATCTCAAAGCCTTCATAAGGGCGAATCGGCGTGCGGCTCCACTGCCATACATTGCCACTTACATCCCCAAACCCTTTTTTCATAAACATCGAAACAGGGCTAGAGCTAAAGTAATGGGCAAAGTTGCAATTAAAAGCGCTATCATCAAACTCAGGGAGGTCTTCAAGTCCACAATACTCTACAAGCGCACGATACTCCGCTTCACTAGGCAAGGTGTATTCTCGCCCCTCTTTTTGGCTTTTATAGCGACAAAATGCCATCGCTTCAAGGGCGTTTACATCCACAGGCCAATCAAGTGGCATCTCTATCTCACTGCACAAAGTGCGGTAGAGAAAACGGCCCTCTTTTTTGACCCAAAACGGAGGATATTTTGCCCTACTTTGTGCTAAAAAAGCCAAGCCCTCTTCATCCCAATACTCCTCTTTTTCATAGCCACCCGCTTCAACAAACTCCATATACTCACTATTGCTCACCAAATATTTTGAAAGTTTGAAGCTTTGTAGTGTCTGCTCTTGCTTGCCATATTCATTATCCCAGCCGTAGAGATGGTGCGATTTTTCTTTGCCAAGAATGATCTTAGATGCAGGGATCTCGAGCATCTCATTTTGTGGAGCATCGCCACTTTGAGGGCAGATGTAAAACTCTTCGATCTCTTGAACAAACTCTAAGGGCATTTGACGGTGCAAAACCAAAGAGGTTTCAATATGGATCCGTTCATGTTCGATCCCCATAAGTATCACCCACATTGGGCTCTCCCAAGTGATTGGCAAACTAAAATCCATCGTTCTAATAAGTTCATCCACAAGTATGCGTACTCTATCACGATAGGCTCTCACACGTGCCACTTCAGGCCACGCATAGTTTTTAGAGTTAGTATCATCCCACTCCATCTCATCGACACCCACGGCAAAGATTGCTTCAAGATCAGGATCAATGCGCTCACTAATGATCTGCATCATAATAAGTTTGTTGATAAAAAAAGTTGCAGTATGTCCAAAATAAAAGATCATAGGGTGGCGTGAGGGCTCACTTTTGCGATAAAAGACCTCATCGCTGACAAAAACATCAAATATCTTTTCAAAGAGGGAAAAAGTGTTGTGAAAATAGTCTCGAATCTCTTGTCGCTTCTGCTCTACATCCCCTCCATCAAGTATTGGTGGATAGATACTTATCTCTTTCAAGCTTTCCCTTTGTCATTTAAAATCGCATCATTGTAGCAAAAGCATTTTTAAACCTTTATTGCTATAATACTTCATGCAATTATTTAGTCCAGATAATAAAGAATTTTCAAATCTTCTCACTACTTTTACATCCAAAGCCGATGGCAATCTTGCTTTTCACGTCAAGGATAATCCCTTGGATGTAGAGCGTAACCACGAGCAACTCTCAAAGCGTTTGGGCTATGAAAAAGAGAAGCTTGTCTATATGCAACAAGTCCACTCCAACGATGTCCATCTTGTCACTGCACATGACACTTTTCATACACCCCCTACATCCGATGCCCTAGTCACAAATCTCAAAAACACTCCACTTATGGTGATGATGGCAGATTGTTCAGGCTTGCTTTTTTACGATCCAGTGCATGAGGTGATAGCGATTGCTCACGCTGGAAGAGCCGGTGCATTTTCTAATATTGTAAAAAATGTTATTGAGAAGATGCACACAGAATTTGGCTCAAAGCCAGAAGATATTCTTGTATGGGTGAGTGCAAGTATTGGTGTGTGTTGCTATGAGGTGGGAGAGGAGATCGCCAAAGAGGCCTCTTCCTTAGGACTTGACTATGCAATGGATAAAAAAGAGGATAGCTACTATTTGGATATCAATGCGATTTTACTCAAACAACTTCTTGCCCAAGGGATATCTGAGCAAAAACTTCACTTTGCTACTATTTGCACAGCATGTAATACACAAGAGTATTACTCTTACAGAGTTGAGGGTTTGACAGGGCGTTTTGCAGGGGTGATAATGTTACGAGAAAGCCGCACTTAAATACCCCACAACACGGCTTGTATCATCACTCGCATCAGCGCTTGTACGATAGTCTAAAATGCTTGCCCTAAGGTGGCGTCTCTTCGCACTGAGCAACATCCCCTCTACACCTAAAATACCACACGCCTCACACCCACGATGCAAAAGAGAGATATCAAGAGATTCGACCGCTTGCACACAAAATTGATCGAGCTTATTTGCCTCTTGGAGTGTATAAAAATGGCTCAGATCCGTACTAATAATAACACCAGTATTAGGCAATGAAAGCACTTCTTCTATAATGTCACTCAGAGTACTTGCCTCAGTTCGTCCATAGATAAGCTCAATGATTTTTGCGTCAGGACAGTAGTACTTAATAAAGGGAAATTGCACTTCAGTGGAGTGTTCTGCATGTACTATTTTTTCTTTGAGAGCAAAACTCTCTTGGAGATGCTTGTACAAAGGTCGACTCGCCTCTAGATCACCAAAAGGGGTCACGTAACTTTGCGCCTCAGACATACTCACCCCTTCAAAAGCAACACGGTGGGAAGGTCCCAGTACAGCAAAATTTTTTAGACCACTAAGAGCGAGAAGCCTATAGGCAATATTTGCCGTATAACCTGAGTAGATATACCCTGCATGAGGTACGATAACAGCCTTTACTTTGAGAGAGGGAAGTGTAAAATCCTCCTCATAAAGTTGTGTAAAATGTTCAAAATAGCGTTCCAACTCTACATCCCGAGCTGGATAAAAAGCACCAGCTACACTCATCTCTCTTTGCATCACTTCCTCCTATATTGCACTTATCGTGTTGCCCAATGTCATAGAGCTTTTGTTTTAGATCGGTGGTATTGCATCAAATGCCTCCTCTATCGCTTTAACTCTATAGCGCAAGATCTTAGGATGTAGGGCATAGATATCTGGAGAGCTTCCCGCCTTATAACTTAAATGTTCCAAAAACTCAAAAACATTAGGTAACTGCTCCCATACCTGAGGCAAAAAAGTACCTTGATGTACACCATGTTGTAAGATCAATCCATCTTTGCCCACAACAACTTTTTTACAGAGATCTTCATAATCATCATAGCCAATCTCTTCTGGTGGAGTGAGTACAGAAACTTCTATATCCAAAGAGGAGAGTTCTTCTTGTTTTAGAGGCGGAAAACGTGGATCATGAAAGGCAGCTGAAAGAGTATTGGAGACTAAATCATCAAATAAAGGGCGATGAGCGATAATAGAACCGATACACCCATGCAGTGTACCATCTTTATGAAGAGTCACAAAAGAAGCGCCCTCTTCACTTAAGAGTGGCTCTTTTTTGATACAGCTTTCTTTATCCACACCAGAAGCAAGACCAAAATGCTCTAAGAGCGTATTTTTAGCAATTGAAAGAAAAAGAGTTGGCACCATCTTTGACTCCTTTAAGATCACATCATTTCAAATATGATACCATAACTTTACAAGCTTTCTTTCACCCTTTGTGCTAGTTGCGCTGGCAAGAGTCCCAAAGACTCCTCAACAAGCTTAGTATTACCATGAGTTATAAATGCATCTTCATATTCAAAGCTCACAAGTGCTACATCCAAACATTTATGTTTTGCTAAAAATTCTAAGAGGGCTGAACCAACTCCACCCATTTTCACACTGTCACTAAAAACAAACCATTTTTTATGCTTTGTTGCGAGATCTAAAAGCATCTCTTCATCAAGCGGTTTGACAAAACGCAGATCTAAAAGTGATACATCTTCTTCTAAAAGATCAGCTGTTTGTGCTGCACGCCCCACTCCATTACCATAACCTAAAAATAATATATCCCCAGCACTCGCACGCAAAAGCTGTGCTTTTGCCAATTCAAAAGGCTGTGATTCAGGTAAGGAGGCTTCTAGAAATGCCCCTCTAGGATAGCGTAAAGAACATGGGTGCTCGTATTCAGATGCAAATGCCATCGCTTGATGAAAGCTTTTCTCATCCCGTGGAGCGAAGAGAGTCATATTAGGAATCGCACGTAAAAAGCTGATATCAAAGACCCCTTGATGCGTCTCACCATCTTCTCCTACAATCCCTGCACGATCAAGTGCAAAGACCACAGGCAGATCCATCAAACAAGTATCATGGATCACTTGATCATAGCCACGTTGCAAAAATGTAGAGTAAATAGTACAAAAAGGCTTGAATCCCTCTTTTGCCAAAGCCGCCATCGAAGTGACCGCATGTTGCTCTGCGATCGCTACATCCCAAAAACGCTTAGGATAAAGCTCCATAAGTTCACTCAAACCCGTACCACTTGGCATAGCGGCGGTTGCCCCTACGATCTTTTCGTTATTTTTTGCCAAATGCATCAAAGACTCGGTGTAGATCTGTGTTGCAGATTTGAGGCCAGGCTTTTTTGAAGATGCACCACTGTCAAGATCAAAAGGTCCTACCCCGTGCCACTTCTCCTCTTTACCCTCTGCGATCTCATACCCTTTGCCTTTAAGGGTTTGGACATGCACTATCACAGGTTTTTTGAGTGCCTTTGCTTTTTGCAAGATCTCTATAAGAGACTTGAGGTTATGCCCATCTACAGGACCAATATAATCGATCCCCATCTCTTCAAACATAATCCCAGGAGTGATAAGCTTTAGAGACTCTTCCATACGCTTTGCGATGTAATGAGCACTCTCCCCAAAATTATCTACAAAATTTTCGGTATGCTTTTTAAATCTCTGATAAAAAGGGCTTGCCATAGCACTTGAGAGCATACGACTCATCGCACCTATTGGTTTGGCGATACTCATCTCATTATCATTGAGAATGATCACCATCGGATATTTGCGATCCCCTAATTCATTGAGCGCTTCATACACCATCCCAGCCGTCATAGAACCATCACCTATCATCACAACAGGGACGCGCTCTTCTTGCTCCCCTTTAAGAGCGATCGCTTTTGCAGCACCAACTCCTAAAGAGATAGAGGTAGAGCTATGCCCTGCTACAAAATAATCGTGTTCACTTTCACTTGGCTTTGTGTAACCACTGAGCCCTCCAAAAGTACGAAGTGTATCAAAATTCTCCCAACGATCTGTGAGGAGCTTATGCGCGTATGCTTGATGGGAAACATCAAAAATAAAAGGATCTTTTTTGCTATCAAAAACCTCGTGCATCGCGACAATGATCTCAGTTGCACCTAAAGTAGAGCTGAGATGCCCTCCATTTTTACTCACAACTCGAAGGATCTCATCACGAATCTCTTGGCATTTATTTTCTAATTCTATTATCTTATTATTTTTACTATCCATATATTTTGAAATCCATCTCTTTTTTATTCACTCAAAGCCGCTTTTTTGACTCGCTCAAATCTTTTTGTTATCTGTGCATCAATATTTCCTGCATCACTCATCGCTATCACACCACCTTCACTCACAGCACTATCTGATACAAGTGTCACGTGTTCGAGTTTACCAAGATGCTCTGAGAGCGCTCCGTGGTTTTTAGGGTTGATCTTGAGTGTTACCTTTGCAGCACTTTGAAGCTCTTTGATCAGCTCACTTGAGAGCACTTTGGCTATCTCATTAGAATTTGTACTTAGTTCTACTTGAATTACCTCTTTAGAGATATCGAGTGCCGCGGAAATTAATTCCCCTTTTATCCCTTCCAGAGCATCTGTAAACTCTTGGGCACTTTTTTCTAAGGTCGCCACAGAAGTGCTAAACTGGTTCAAACCACTTTGGTAATTTTTCTCTACATCCTTAGATGCTTCGATTTTACCCGCTTCGACACCCTCTGCATAAGCGCTCTCTTTTGCTTTTTCGAGTTGGAGCTTAAACTCTTCCTCTTTGCTCTCAAGCTTCATCTGAAGTTTGATAAAGTTTGAAGACATCTCGTCCGTTTTTTTCAGCAAAGATTCAATGAGTGAATCTTTAGAGTTTTGACTCATTGCACTCGAATCAACAGAACCTTGTTCCTTTGTCTCTTCTGGTGCAGGACTTGAATCAGAAGAATTATCCTGTTTTTTTACAAGTGCCGATTCTTTTGGAGGTGTAGAGCTTTGAATACTACCTGCTCCCATACCCAAAACTTTAAAATTGTATTTATCTATGTTATGTCTTTTAAGTTTATCATTAGATATAACTGTCGCCATCACTACTCAACCATCTCTTCAGTAGAACCCATCATAATCGTACCAGCTTCAGAAAGTGCATTGACAGTCTCGACAATTTTTCTTTGCGCACCCTCAACATCTTTCATCTTCACAGCACCCATAAACTGCATCTCTTCATCAAACGCTTCTTGCGCACGCTCAGACATAGCAGAGAAAAACTTCTCTTTGAGCTCTTCTGGAGCACTTTTGAGTGCAAGCATGAGGTCAGCTTTATCGATCGCTTTGAGGATCTCTGTGATCGCTGTTTTATCAAGAGTAACAATATCTTCAAAAGTAAACATCATATCTTTAATAAGTGCTGCAAGTTCTTCATCCACCTGCTCGATTTGTGAAAGTGTTGCTTTGGAGGATTTCGCACCAAGACGGTTAAATACATCCGCAACCGCACGCGCACCACCCACTTCAACTTTGTAAGAAGCAAGAGATTCGAGTTTGGATTCAAGAACTGCTGAAACTCTCTTGATGACAGAAGGGGAGATATCTCCCAATCTTGCCATTCTCATTGCTACTTCACTTCGCAAATCATCTGGAAAAAATTGAAGTGTATCTGCTGCTTCTGTTGCATCCATATGAGCTAAAATAAGAGCGATCGTCTGTGGATGTTCGGTAATAATAAAGTCAGAGAGCTGTTGAGGCTTGATCTTAGAAAGGTATGCAAAGTTTTGTGTACTTTGCATACTTTTAGTAAGTTTATCAAGAACTTTTTTTGCTTCCTCCGCTCCAAGTGTACGATAGAGAAGTTCACGAGCGTATTCCATACCGCCCGATGTAATGAACTGTCCTGATTGAAAAATAGCATAAAACTCTTCGAGAACTGTCACCGCAATCGCTTTATCGATACTTTTGCCATTTGCAATATACTTTGATATTTCTGTGATCGCATCAACATTCATATTAGAAAATATATTCGCGGTTGCTTCTTCTCCAAGCTGTAAAAATAAAATGGCGATCTTTTCAGCCATACTCATCTCATCAAAATGCGCTTGTTGTGTAGGACTTAAATTCATCTCTAACCCTTATCTGACTTCGTGACATTGATCTCGTTCTCTTCACTTAGTAGTGCTTGGAAAAGTGCGGCTATCTCTTCAGGCTCATCCTCAGCCATCGCTTTAACTTTTTCAAGTAATACGTCGTATTTTAACTCATCTTCGTTAAAACCTTCTCCAACACCAAGCTGATCTTCCACTTTTTTACGCATTGCTTGAACTTTTTCTACAAGGTCCTCTTCTTCGTCATCCTCAAGATTCAGCACTGGCTTTTGATAGTCATCTTCCTCTTTGGAAACTTCAAGCATACGCTCTGCAAACGGAGAGATCACTTTTTTGTACACAATAAGTAAGAGGATCAGTACAAACACATACTTCAACAGTCCAGAGAATGGAGCGATATAGGTTTGACTAAACGAAATAGCCCGAGATACTCCATCTTGTGGTCCTTGAACCCCAGAGCGGGTAAACTGAAGGTTTCGCACAGAGATCTCATCTCCGCGCCCCTCATCGATCCCGATAGAACGACTTACCAGGGATGTAACAGCTTCCATATCCGCTTCATCTAGTGCA
This sequence comes from Helicobacteraceae bacterium, assembly GCA_021163845.1. GTDB lineage: Bacteria > Campylobacterota > Campylobacteria > Campylobacterales > Sulfurimonadaceae > Sulfurimonas. The sequence goes on from JAGGTH010000041.1 coordinate 14,203, forward strand.
ATATATTCAAGCTCACTGCTTGGCACACCACTCTCATCTAGTTTTGTTTTATATTTTCCATCGACGATCACGGCTGCTGTAATTCTCTTGATTCGTGCGAACTCAGATTTTGTTGTTGAAACTGTTTTACCAACTTCGTAGTTTGTCGTTCCTGTGTTTTTTTCATACTTGTCAGTTGTTTGATTGCTAGCAAGTCCTTCTACCGGTCCAATATTACTAACAGTTCCAGGAACTCCACCTACCTCCATAGGCGTCGTTCCTTCTCTTTTTTCTTCACTTATCTGCTCACTACGCACTACATTTTCTGGATCAAAAGTTTCAGAAGTTGAGTTTTTAATAGAAAAATCATAATCGATCGTGACCTGTGCAACCACTTTATCAGGTCCACCAACAAAAGGAGAGATCACATCAATGATCTTCTCTTGTCTCTTTTTCTCTTCTTTAAGTTTATATGCTTGCTGTGCTACAGAGAGTTCGCCAAGTTGCGCGAGTTCATTGTCATCACCAAGCGTGACTCCATTGCTATCGACTAAAATAACATTAGCGATGGAGAGTTTTGGCACTGCTGCTGCGACAAGGTTTTTTATCCCTCTTATCTGCTTGCTCGAGAGAACGCGACCTTCGGCGAGTGTGACCATAATAGAAGCCGTTGGAGCGACCTCTTTAGAGACAAAGAGAGATTCTTTTGGAAGGGCTAAAGAAACACTGGCACTCTCAATAGGTGCAAGTGCATTGATCGTTCGGGCAAGTTCTCCCTCTAAGGCACGTAAAAATTTCACATCTTGATCAAAACTTGTTGCTCCAAACTCTTGGGTGTCAAAAAGCTCAAAACCTACACCTGTATTTTTTGGAATACCTAATGAAGCGATAGAGATCCTTTGTTTGTACACATGTTCTTTTGGTACCTTGATAACATTGTTATCTTCGAGTTCATAGGGAATACCATCTTTTTCTAATTGTGTCACAACCTTTGAAGCATCTGAAGAGCTCAGTGAATCAAAAAGAACCTCATATTTGTTGTCAACACCTTTTTTGGCAGTATATACAACCATGAAAATCAAAAAAGAAACGATACCAATAATCGCAGCAGCTATAATCATTTTTTGCTGCTTAGTTAGTTTTGCGTATAAAACAACTAATTGCGAAAAAAGTACCTTAAAATCCATTAGACTTCCATTGTATTATATGTGTTCGCTAAAGTGTATGACGATTAACGAACTGTAATG
>JAGGTH010000111.1 GCA_021163845.1 Helicobacteraceae bacterium
ATTGTCATTTTCTACTAAAAATATCTCCATATTTAGTGTTTTTTTTTAATACACAAAAAGAATCATATGATAACTTCTTCTGGCCTAATCTTTGTATCAAGGTGAAAGATAGAGACCTTTTTATGTATCTTCCAATATTTGTGAAGTTGAGGATTTACCTTTTCAAGTTCTTTTACAAACATCATACTTGGATATTTAAATTTATCATAGTCCTGTTGAAGCTCACCAATTGCTTTATAAGGAATTTTAAACATATTGACAAGTTTTATAAATTTTTGCTCCATCATCCCATAACAATATTCTATGTCATGCTCTTTCATCTTTTCATAAACAAGACTTTTAGCGAAAGAGATCAAAAAAATTTTTGTTTCACGCATGTTTCTGTGTTTTGGAGCAATAAAAATTCTGGACATTTCAGCAAGTTTATCTCTATCAAATTGATATTTTGACTGTGTTAAATCCAAAAATTTTTCAGTGGGATATCCTATTGGTGAATGGTGGATAAGACGCACAGTAGCACAAATCTCCCCTTCGTAATTTAAAATCGCGAATTGGTCGCAATACTCATCATACATATCTCTCTCTTTTGCACTTGTATTAGACTCAATCCAACCCAATTCTTCATGCATCACCTTATATCTAAAACGATGCACTTTATCTAGGATCTCTTCATTTGTGACATGAACAAAACGATACTTCATAGCCAAAGCTCCTTCTTTAATCATTATCGATTTTTTGTTCTATCCATTTTATAAACATACGCAAGTACCTCAGCCACGGCTGCAAAGAGTGTTTCAGGGATCTGCTTGTCGATCTCCACCTCTGCATACAAGCTTCGTGCTAAAGATGGATTTTGTACGATATGTACCTTGTTTTCTCGTGCTATCTTTTTGATCTGCAAGGCGATATTGTCCATCCCTTTTGCTACTACTATAGGAGCACTTCCTTGTTTTTCTTCATATTTGATCGCAACCGCATAGTGTGTTGGATTGGTGATCACTACATCCGCTTCAGGCACAGCAGCCATCATCCTTTTTCTGCTCGCCTGCATCTGTATTTGACGAATCTTTGATTTTACCAAAGGATCCCCCTCCATATTCTTCATCTCATCTTTGACCTCTTGCTTACTCATCTTGAGCCCATCAAAATATTGCTTACGCACGATCACTATATCGATAATCGCAAAAATAAAGATGATTAGAAGCATTACAAGTGCAAGGATAATCGCCTTATCTCGTAGCCACTCCAGCTGATCTCCTAAACCAAACAATGCAACTGTTGGAAGCTCGAAGATAAAAAGAAAGAAAAAAACAAAACCGACGCCCAAGGTGGTAAAAGATTTGAATGTAACCTTGATCCCCTCGATCAATTTTTTAAGAGAGATAAGATTCTTCATCCCCTTGATAGGATCGATTTTTTTGAAATCCGGCATAATCGCTTTAGTGGTAAATAAAAATCCAAATTGCGCAAGTGCTGCGATGACACCTGCTATCGCTACAGCCAAGGAAACAGGAAGGATAATAAAAAAGATCTCGCGTACTGTAACTATAGTGATATCAACAACAAGCAAACGATCAATGGGCATCCCTATAAGAGAAAAATAGTATTTGGATAAAAACTCAACATGCCTACTCATAAACGGAAAAAGCATTAAAAATGCCAAAATAGCGACAAAGAGCGTTATAACCCCCGATGCATCTTGACTTTTAGGAACATTTCCCTCCTCCCTGGCATCTTCTATCTTTTTGGAGGTGGGTTCTTCTGTCTTTTCAGCATCATCAGCCATCTAAGTTTCCTAGAGTGCCTCATCCATTTTCATGGAGAGATCGATCCAGTTGGCTTGATGGATAAGTGAACCGCTACTTATAGCATCTACTCCACTCTTAGCATACGACTCTATCGTCTCAAGCGAGATATTTCCACTCGCTTCTAAAAGTACATAAGGGTACGAACTATCACGGAAAGCGACCACTTCAATAATCTCCTCTGGCGTCATATTATCACACATCACGATATCAGCGCCACAACGCATCGCTTCTTGTGCCATAGAAAGGGTCTCCGCTTCCACCTCTATCTTGGAGGTAAAAGGGATCTTCGTTCGAGCCTTTTGGATGTAAGCCTCGAGATCTTTGATAGTGCGTAAGTGGGTATCTTTGAGCATGAGTGAATCATCAAGACCCATTCTGTGGTTGATCGCTCCCCCACACCGCGAAGCATATTTTTCAAACACTCTCAAGTGAGGGCGCGTTTTGCGTGTATCTAAGAGTCGTACCCCATAAGGCTCTACGATTTTTGAGAACTTTTGTGTGAGTGTTGCAATAGAGCTTGCGTGCAAAAGCATATTTAAAAAAGTTCTCTCTATACGTAAAAGAGTATGGGAATCTCCACGTAAAATTGCAACCACATCCCCAACTATAAAGTTCTCAGAATCTTGTCTGCCCCAAACCACTTCAAAGTTTTCAAGTTTTGCAAGGGTATTAAGATATCTCACACCCGCGAGTACTCCATCACTTTTAGCGATGATCTTTGCACTTGCTTCTGAAGTCTCTTCAACTAACGCGTAGAGATCCCCGCGTCCAACATCCTCAGCTAAGCTGGCTCGTACAAACTCTTCTATCATAGTGCCAACATTCTATCTAAGGCTATTTTTGCCCATTTTTGAGTATTTTCATCCACTTGGATCTCATTGATTGGGGCACCATCTTCTATAGACTTGAGTGTAAGATAAAGATCTTCTAGAGTAGTCTCATTCATCGTTGGACATTCAGGTTTTGTAGAGGAGAGGACATAAGTATTCTTAGGACGCAGGCGATTGACCATATTAAACTCTGTTCCAACAGCTACTTTTTGATCCTCTGGAAGCTCTTTGATATATTTGATAAGTTGCGATGTTGATCCCACAAAATCAGATGCCTCGCATACTGCCGGATCACACTCTGGATGTGTTGCAATGAGGATACCTGGATATTTTTTACGATAAAACTCGATATCTTCTACGCTAAAGAGTTGGTGCACCGAGCAAAAACCATCATAACAGATAATATCTGAGTCTTTTGGATCGCCACCTTGTCCGATCACCATAGACTTAAGCCCCATTTGATTGGCGATATTTTGCCCCAAACATCTATCAGGAACAAAAAGGATCTTTTTACCTTCACTCAAAGCTGTTGTGATGATCTTTTTAGCATTGGAACTTGTACACACCATACCACCCATCTCGCCCACTTTTGCTTTGACATCTGCGTTTGAATTGATATAGGTGATTGGGAGAATATTCTCTTTAGCTATTCCATGTTGTTCTAAAAACTTGACCGAATCATCATAATAGATCCCATCGATCATCTTTGCCATTGCACAGCACGCTACTTTTGGCATAAGTACACGTTTGTGAGGGGAGAGTACTTTGACACTCTGCCCCATAAAGCCCACACCACAAAAGACAACAAACTCTGCATCGTCCTCTTTGGTTCTTTGTGCGAGTTCAAGAGAATCCCCCGTGATATCTCCCATCTCAAACACTTCATCTCTTTGATAAAAGTGTGCGACCACCGTTACGCTTAATCTCTCTTTTAAATCTTTGATTTTCGCTATTAATTCTTCATTCGTAAATTGCAAAAAGAGTCCTTTGTAAAATTTGGCTAATTATAGCAAAAACTCTTTTTTAAAACCCAATAGTTTTAACTTTGCTCAAGTTCTAAGGAGCTCACAAGCTCTGTAAAACTGTCAAAAACTGCATCTTCTGATACAAGTCCTGGGAAAAGCCCTATTTTAGAGAGCATATCTTTAGGTTGTGTTTGCAAATAGCAAAAAAGCACTTTCACACCTTTTTTTTGCAAGTCCATCACCGCTTCTTCGATCGCATACATCCCACTCTGATCTATATAAGGGACATTTTTCATTCGAAACACCACATATTTTACATCAGGAACTTGGCGGATGAGCTCTTTAAATCCAAACGAAAAACCAAAGAATATTGGTCCATCAAAGTTTTGGATATAGAGTTTTGAGTGGAGGGATTCAGGTACATCTGCTTCTAAAAGTCCCATATCACGAAGATCACTAAGTGATTTTCCTTTTGATTTAAGTGTCGAGGTATCGCCCATTTGTTTCATAAACCACAAAGATGCCATCACCATACCAACGGCGACCGCTTGAAGAAGGTCTACAAGAACTGTTAAAAGAAGTACCATAATCATAATAACCGCATCTGAACGTGGGATGTACTTGATATCTTTGATACTTTTATAATCTAAAATTCCAATACCAACTGTGATTAAAATCCCTGCTAAAACTGGAATAGGAATCAACTTTGCATAGGCTCCCGCACCAAGCAAAATAACAATAAGTACGATGCCATGAAACACACCAGAGAGTCTTGAGTTTCCACCTGTTTTAATATTCACAACGGTACGCATCGTAGCTCCAGCACCAGGGATACCACCGATGATACCAGCAACTGCATTTCCGATCCCCTGTCCGATAAGTTCTCTATTAGAATCATGCTGTGTTTTGGTCATATTGTCAGCAACTATGGATGTAAGAAGTGAATCGATCGCGCCAAGCGCTGAGAGTGTAAGTGCTGCGACGAGTATAAACATCGGATCGTGCCAATCCATCTTTGTAAATGCTTCCCATTGAACTTCAGGCAGACCTGTTGGGATCTCGCCAATAAGCGGTACATCCAGACCCAACATCACAGTAACTACCGTAAAGAGAATCAAAGCGATAAGTGGTGAAGGGATTGTCTTGGTCACTTTAGGTGCGAGGTAGATAGTAGCAATTGTTCCCAGTGCCAAGAAAACCGCATGCATATTGATATTACCCGCGATTGCACCTAATGATCCAAGTGTTGCGAGTATCCCTTGTGGTGACTCAAGCCCAAAGAATGGAAAGATCTGTAAAATGATGATGATCACACCAATACCGCTCATAAAACCAGAGATCACGGGATATGGCATATATTTAATATATTGACCGATACGGATCACCCCAAAAAGGATCTGAAAAAGCCCTGCGAGCACAAATGTCACCACAATAGGTCCCATAGCAGCTTCTAATGAGCCAAAGTAGGCAATTTGAGCTGCAACTACACTTGCTGCAACAACTGTCATAGGTCCTGTCGGTCCACTGATCTGCGTTTTAGTCCCCCCAAAAAGGGATGCGAATATCCCTATAGCTATAGCTCCATAAAGCCCTGCAATAGCTCCCATACCAGAGCTCACTCCAAAGGCAAGTGCCAAAGGAAGTGCGACTACAGCCGCTGTGAGACCACCAAAGAGGTCTCCTGAAATTTTTTTATTGATCATCGAAATATCTCCTGATTTTTCTTTTTATTGTAAAAAATTGTGTAATGATTATGAAAAAAGAGGACTATCTCGGGGAGGTTTGAGAAGAAAAAAGTTAGCGGGCATTTTATATGTAAATGTCTCAGTAGAGAACAAGGTATGTATAAATACAGGATAATTGGAAGCATCAAGTATAAATTTTATATCTTCACTATTATCAGATGTCACTTCTAATTCTTGTTCTTCATCGCATATCTCTATGGGGGTCAATTGTTGGATATCCATTTCATAAGCGAAAAGTGATCCAAAGGATAAAAGAACAACAGTAAGAAGGAGAATTATATTTTGCTTCATTTGAGAATTGTATCTTAGTAAAGTTAATCATTTTTATATCCTTGTAAATATACTTAGAGTAGAATGACACAATTTCTTATAGGATAATCAATGGAATTTTTATTCAATACTAACGTACAGTTTTTTATTGCTGCCTACCTTATCGGTGGTATCCCTTTTGGTTTGATTCTTGCACGACAATTTGCAGGGGTGAATATCAAAGAGAGTGGTTCAAAAAGCATTGGGGCTACGAATGTACTTCGCGTGGTCAAAGAATCTAATCCAGTGCTTGCAAAAAAACTCGGTATCGCAACTTTAGCACTCGATGCACTCAAAGGTTTACTTGTTTTAGTTGTAGCCTACTTTGTAGGACTCAGTGATGCAACACTTTGGGGTATTGCAGTACTCGCCGTTCTTGGACATTGTTTTTCCCCTTACTTAGGCTTTGAGGGTGGTAAAGGTGTTGCTACGGGGATGGGAGTTATGCTCTTCATGCTCCCACTAGAAACTCTTATCGCACTGATTGTTTGGGCTATCGCGGCAAAGACGATTCGTATCTCTTCTCTTTCCTCTCTTATAGCTCTAAGTGCACTCATGATCCTTAGCTTTGTGATCCATCCCCAGATGCCACATGCCCCTGTGCTTTTTATTGGGTTTATCCTATTTTATAAACATATCCCTAACATCATTCGTGTGATTCAGGGAAAAGAAACCCGCGTAGTATAATGACTATACATATTGAAGATCTAAGATTTCAAGCTATCCTTGGTATTTTGGACTTTGAAAGAGTCGAATCTCAGGATGTAATCGTAGATCTTTTCCTAGACTACACTTTTTCATCAGAGTTTATCGACTATGCACAAGTGGCTCAAACGATTCAATATGAGATGCAAAATCAAAAATTTCTACTCATTGAAGACGCTCTGCTCTTTTTTCAAAACTATCTCAAGCAAAAATTTCCACAAATTAACATGCTTCACTTAAAAATCACCAAACCCTCCATAATGCCCAACTGTAAGGTAAGTGTAAGTATTCAAAAAGATTTCAATTCTTAATTTTTTGTTAATGTTTTATTAATTTTAATTGAATCTAACTTTAAAGTTAGCTAAATTTATGTTATGATTCCGCCAAATATTTACTTACAGGAAAAATATATGCGTATTCTGATAATAGAAGATGAAGTAACCCTTAACAAAATGCTTGCAGAAGGGCTTAAAGAGTTTGGCTACCAAAGCGATGTCGTAGAAACTCTCAAAGACGGAGAATACTATTTAGATATCCGTAATTATGATTTAGTATTAATGGATTGGATGTTACCAGATGGAAACAGTGTAGATATCATTGGTGATATCAAAACAAATACTCCAAAAACAGTAGTAGTCGTACTCTCGGCAAGAGATGACAATGAAAGTGAGATCGAAGCACTTAGAAGTGGAGCTGATGATTACATCCGTAAGCCTTTTGATTTTGATGTTCTAATAGCGCGTCTTGAAGCACGTCTTCGTTTTGGAGGAAGTAATATTATCGAGATCGATGATCTTACGATCAATCCTGAAGAGGAAAAGATCACGTACAAAGATGTAGAGATAGAACTCAAAGGAAAACCTTTTGAAGTACTTACTCACCTTGCACGTCACCGCGATCAGATCGTATCAAAAGAACAACTTCTTGATGCTATTTGGGAAGAGCCTGAACTTGTAACTCCAAACGTTATCGAAGTAGCTATTAATCAGATTCGCCAAAAAATGGACAAACCACTCGGAATCACTACAATAGAAACAGTTCGTCGTAGAGGATACCGTTTTTGCTTTCCAAAAGAAGCTAGTTAACTTCTTCTTAAGAAAGGGTTCACCCCCTTTTTTCTCTACAACTACAAGGATAGATCATGTTTTCTAAAAGAAGTATTAGAAGAGATTTTTTAATTCAACTTATCTTTGCTTCTGCATCCTTGATCATCATCTTTTCATCCTTTTTATATCTTTATATTGAAAACTCTATTTATGAAGAAAAACGTCAAGAGCTTTTACGCTATGCAAAAAATATTGCCAATAATCGCTCTATCGCACATATTGATGCCTCTCAGACAGAGCCTTTTACACGTTTGGATGTGGAGGTGATCTATCTTAAGAAACAATACTCAGACATTGATCTTTATGAAACGACAGAGAATGAACAAGTCTATCTCACTCTCATATATCCTTACAATCTAGATGATTTGAGTTATCTCAAACTCTCAAAAGAGATCTCGCAAACAAAAAACCTTTTAGACAAAATCCTGAATTATATTTTCATGATCAATATTGCCGGCTTTATCCTTGTTATCGTCTATGCCATCGCTCTTTCAAAGATGCTAGTTATTCCTGTAAGAACACTTAGCTCAAGACTCTCCAATATGAATGAGCATCTTATGCGTCCTATTAAGGTCAAAGAGCTTCCAGAAGAGTTTGAGCCACTTGGCACGACGATCAATCACCTTATTGCACGTATTCAAAATTTTGTGAAGTATCAAAAAGAGCTTTTTATCGGAACAGCACATGAGCTGAAAACTCCTCTTGCAGTGATCAAACTCAAAAATCAAGTCACTCTCATTAAAAAAAGAAGCCCTGAAGAGTATATAGAAGCTCTTAAGGTAACAAATAAGACCATTGATGAGATGAACGTTATCGTATCAAATATTCTCGATATTGGGCGCCAAGAAGGAGCCCAGCTTGACAAACCTATAGAGGTGGATGTTATCTCCGTCCTCAAGCAAAAGGCAAATGATTTTGCTCTTTTGGCAGAGAATGAAAATAAAAAGCTTCTTATAGATTTTCAGCCTAATGCCTTTATGGCAACCCTTCAAGTGAGTCTACTCAATCAAATAATTCAAAACTTTTTGCAAAATGCTCTCAAATTTACACCCAAAGAAAAAACTGTACGTATCCAGAGCTCTTTAGATGATGTAGGACTCCTTATTGAAGTGATCGATGAGGGATGTGGGATCGATGAGAGTGTTGATCTCTTTGCTCCTTTTAAACGTCAAGGAAACAAATCAGGTGTAGGGCTCGGTCTCTTTTTGGCAAAAAGTGCAGCAGATGCTCTTGGAGCAAAGATTATTCTGAAAAATAGAGAAGATGGAGTCGATGGAACGATTGCATCCTTGCAACTCAACTCAAAACTCTCTTGTATCTTACCAAGTTATAAATAAAGTCTAATAATTTAAAATACAATAAAGGTTAGTTTTGCTATAAATCGGGCAACTAATAAATGTATCAAAATTTAGCATATTAGACACAAGGTTTTATAAATGGCTTTAATAATTACTGATGAATGTATAGCGTGTGATGCATGTCGCGAAGAGTGCCCTACTGAAGCAATCGAAGAGGGAGATCCGATCTACTTTATTGATCCAGACCGTTGTACAGAGTGTGTAGGTGTTTATGATGAACCCGCTTGTATCTCTGTGTGTCCTGTTGATTGTATCATCCCTGATAAAGATACAGTAGAGTCAATTGCTGAGCTTCAGTTCAAGTACAAAAAAATATTAGAAGAGGAGTAGTACTCCTTTATGGCAAAAACTGTCGCTGTCATAGACATAGGGTCTAACTCTGCGAGAATGGTCGTTTATGAAAAAACTTCCAGATTTGCCTTTCATCTTCTGCACGAAGCTAAAAGTAAAGTACGGATTTCTCAAAATGCCTACCAAAATGGTGGGAATCTTCAAGAGATACCTATGCAAAGAACTTTTGATGCACTCTCTGATTTTTTAAATATAGCTCAATCCTACAAAGCAAGAAAGATCCTATGTATCGCTACATCCGCACTTAGAGATGCACCTAATAAAAAAATATTTATCAATCGTGTCCAAAAAGAACTTGGGCTCAACATCAAAGTGATCGATGGGGAAAAAGAAGCATACTATGGTGGTATCGCTTGTGCTAATCTCCTAGCAAATCAAGAAAATGCAATGAGTGTGGATATTGGTGGAGGTTCTACAGAGTTTAGTCTCATCAACAATAAAGATGTCAGCAACACTCTCTCTTTAGAACTTGGTACGGTCAGGCTTAAAGAGCTTTTCTTTGACAAAGATGATAGAGAGGGAGCCATAGCATACATCGATCAACAACTCCATATACTTGATACCCTCACACCTACAACTCTCATAGGTATAGGTGGTACCTTTCGAGCAATTGCCACGGCGATTATGAATAAGACAAAACATCCGCTTAATAAACTCAATGGTTTTGAATGTGATGTAACTCTTTTTGAGGAATACTTGCACAATATCTTAGATGCAGATGCTCTCAAGCTCAAAAAAATTGGGATAGATGCGGATAGATTTGATATCATCAAACCTGGTGCACTGATTTTACAAAGAATCCTCAATAAACTTAGTGTGCAAAACCTCATCGCAAGTGGTGTAGGTGTAAGAGAGGGGGTCTATCTCTGTGATCTTTTGAGAAATTCTCAGCATAAATTTCCACAAAATTACAATCCATCCCTACGCTATCTATTAGATTCTTATCTTCAAGATTCAAGCTATTCAAATCAACTCTCTTTTGTGAGTAAAAAAATATTTGATTTGACGCATGAATATCTAGGGATCGATCCCTCACTAAGATTTGAGTTAGGAATAGCAGCCAAACTTTATCCAATTGGGACAAACATCCATTTCTATTCAAAAAATAAGCATAGCTACTATTTAATACAGAGTGCTTTAGAGTACGGCTATACTCACTCTCAGATCCTTGTGATTTCTACACTCGCTCGTTATGCAAAAAGAAAACTTCCCTCAACAACACACCTAAAATATTATAAAGTTCTTCTACCACAGAGCAAAACGCTTAAGGCTCTTAGCTATATGCTCTCAGTCGCGATTTCACTTCTTTCACATAGACCAAAAAATGTAGATTTTGAGCTTAGTTTTGAAGAAGGAACGCTTATTGTAAGCTCAAAGAGTTCTATGTATTTGAGCAAAGATGCTCTTATAAAACTCGATAGGATCAAAGAGTTAAAGGTGAAATTTTCCTCTTAAAATCTTTGTCCCATTGTAAATTCAAAGGCTGCAGTTCTATCACCCTCTTGGCTGTTAAGAGGTCGAGAGAACATCAGCTGAATAGGTCCTACAGGGGAAAACCACTCAAGCCCAGCTCCATAACCACCTCGTGAAAACTCTGTAAGTGAATCCTCCCCAATAAATCCCCAGTCCACAAAAGTGACAAGACGCATTTTTGCTTTTGGAACAAGAGGAAGACTCAGTTCAAGAGAGTTTGAAAAAGTTTGAGTCCCTCCAATTCTTCGAAATTCATCTTCTGGATCTTTAGGAGAGATAGAATACGATTCATACCCTCTAACGCTTCCGATACCACCCATATAGAACCTCTCAGCAATAGGCAAATAACCTGTGTCTATAACAGCATTAAACCTAGCCTTATAGCGTAAAATAGCATCGAACCCTACAAGTTTTTCCAATCCAGTATACTTTCCAAACTTTGTTCTTGTCTTAAAGAAATCAGCTGTAGCGCCTAGTCCTGATTTTTCAAAACTTTGACTGATATTTGCACCCTCACGAGGTAAATAGTAATCATCTGTATTGTCAAAACTCATGCTCACTGTAATAGAACTTTTGTCAAAGTTTTCAAAATATCTATACGTATCAAGAGAGGTATTAAAATCATCTAGCATCTCATAACTATTTTTAGAATATCCATAGCCTAAATACCCACTTACGTGTCTTGAAAACCTGTGTCCTGTTCCAATACTAAGACCATCTGAATTTACCGTATAATCATTATACTCATACGAAGAGGTATATATAGAAAAGTTACCACTAAAGTCACTATCATTAAGTCGTGCATTAGAGATGCTAAAGGAGTAGTTTTCTGTACGTTGTGATCGTTCTGCTTTGATACCTACACCGATTCCAGAACCCCATACATTTCTATCATCTACTGCTACACTCAGTAATATTCCACCATAGCTTCCATATCCCCCACCAATTTGAATATTTCCGGTAGGTGCTTCTTTTACTTTGACAATCAGATCCATTGTTTGATTATCCACTCGTTTTTCTTCGATAGTATTACCATCAAAAAAGCCAAGGCGTCCTAATGAGTTACGAGAATCTTTCAGGTCTGTTAGGGAATACATATCTCCAGGTCCAAGGTAGAGTTCCCGTCTGATAATTCTATCGAGAGTTCTATTATTTCCCGAGATTATGACATCACGAATGCGCACCTTATCCCCAGGTGTCACTTTAAAAACAACCTCAACTGTATTATCTTCTTTATTCTTTTTAAGATCAGGAACAACTTGAACATACGCATATCCATAATCAGCTACTATAGTTTTGATACTTTCAGCATCATCACGAAATGTCTTAATGTTAAAAGGTTCACCTTCAACAAGGCTAATAACCTTTTGTAGCTCTTTTTCATCTAGCACTTGCTGTACTTGATAAATCGAGACTTTACTAATTGTATAGATTTCACCCTCTACAATCTGATAACTCATAGAAGCCTTATAATGATCGAAATTTACACGCACGAAAGGTTCTTCTACTTTCGCATCTAAATAACCATTTTGCATATACAAATCACGAATGCGTAAAGGATCATACTGCAAGTCAGCCAAGCTCATCTTTCCATCATTTCGTCCCCAAAACCAACCCATGAACTGATGTTCTTTGTTTGCCACGACTTCATTAAATGCACTTTTTTCTAAGCCCTGAACCCCGCTATATTGCAACTCTTCAATAATGATCTTTTCACCCTCATTTATGATAAAAGTCACCTTCATACTTCCATTATCAAGTATCTCTTTTTCTATTTCTACGACACTATCAATCTTTCCATCTTGACTAATGGCATCTATAATTCTTTTTTTTGCAGCCTCAAGTTTTCTCTCATCATAGAGTGTTCCCTTTTTAATCTGCACAACATTATCTCGAATCTCTTCGTCGTTTTCTTTCCAACCCTTGAGTTCTACCTTTGTTATTATAGGTTTTTGCTTAAAATAAAAAGTGAGCACGCCATCCTCAGTTTTGGTATATACATCCTCAAAATACCCTTGTGCAAAATACTGTTTAATAGCCTTATCTATGGCTTTCTCATCTACTGTATCACCAACAGCAAAGTCTAACATTCTTAATGCTACCGACTCAGAGATATGAACTAAACCCTCATAATTGATTGATTTTATTGTTAATGCGTGGAGTTGCAAACTCAGAAGAGTAAAAAGTGTAGCTAAAAATATTTTCATTCATTATCCATAATACTAAAATAAGGAGAGATTTTATCTATTATGAGGTTAATGTAACGTAAAATGCACAATAAATTCGTGCATTTTCATCCAAGTAGGCTTAATGTCTAAATTGCACCTCTGTAAACATACCAAGGTGAAGCTAGGTTCTAAACTGCTCAAGTTTATTTGTTAGAGACTCTGTCATATGGTTTAAGTGTTGGGATGCTGATGCGATCTCTTCAACACTTCTTGCATTTGTAGAGGAGATAGTGTTGATCTGCGAAATCTGTTTTGAGATCACATCAATACTCGTACCCGTTTTTTCAAAATCTTTCACTGTTTTTTCACTTGTCTGTGTAGCACTATTGACTATTTTTGTTGTCTGAACTATCTTCCCTTCGACGGTATTAGAGATCGAAGCGAGAGTCTCCATTTGTTCTGAGTTCAGTCCCATTTGCTCACTCGCTGAATTACTTGCCTGTACAATAACATTTATAGTTGCGTTAATTTCGATAAGTGTTTTTTGCGTTCTCTCTGCCAGGTTTCTTACCTCATCTGCTACAACAGCAAAACCACGCCCATGTTCCCCTGCACGTGCTGCCTCTATAGCCGCGTTGAGTGCTAATAAGTTGGTTTGATCGGCGATATCCGAAATAGTGTCGAGAATATTTTTAACTTGATCCATATCTCGGGAGAGTTGCTCTATTCTATGCGATAGTTCAACCTCACTTTCTGCACTACTTTGTACTTTTGCCGTAAGACTCACTATCTCATCTCTTGCCTGAATAAGCATCCCATTTGCCTCACTCATCTCTTCTTTGGAACTTTGTGCTTCACGAATAGCTTCTTGTATCTCACCAATAATATGTGCCGTCTTGTCTGTCGCTCCATTAATGATCTGTACAGATTGCTCAACATTTTTCCCAACCTGCAAAGATGTGGTAGAAAGCTCATGAGCAATAGCAGAGTTCTCACCCGAATTTGCTTTTGCCTCATCTAGAACTCTTGATATCTCTTGAAACATGCCGTTAAGATTCTTTGCAAAAATTGCAAACTCATTTTTTCCCTCTGCTGGAATCTTGATAGAGAGGTCTCTTTGAGAGGAAATAGTGCTTATGATAGCAGAGATACCCTGCACCTCTTGATTGATCTTTAATGTTGTTACGTAAGTAAAACTTCCTGAGAGGAGAATCAAACCGATAAACACAATGGAGAAGAGTACGAGTGTATCCTTCTCTTGTTGCGTGATTGCTGCATCTATATTTACAATCATCTCTTGAAGTGCTTCATCCGATTTATGGATTGTCTCCCTCATTTGACCTAAAGCACCATCTTTTGGATTCATTCCCACTTCTTTATAACCATCAACTAAGGCATAAAAGTCTTTTTTATAAGCTTCTAAGTATTGAATATCTTGTTCATAATTTGCATGTTTTGTACTTTGTGCATCTGCTAAAAAAGTTGCATAGGATCCATTAAATTTTTCAAGATATTTTAAATCGCTTCGAAGCATAAAATCTTTTTCTGCACGTCGCAACATCAACATATCCACCTGAAGTTTATACTCTGCACCTTGCTTCAATGAATCTTCTAAATTATGCACACTCTGTCGCAGTGAACCATAAAGACCTGATTTTGGAGTCAATCCTATCCTTTGCACAATCGTGACGATAGAATTGAAATTATGAGAATATTCTTCTAAAATACCATGAAGTTTATCAAGTTTATCTCTTTGGATCTCATAAGATTGCAAATGGGTACCAAGCGTATGAAGGCGACTCAAAAGCTTCTCAAAGTTTTGATTATATTTCTCTTGATAGCGTAGATCTTTTCGAGCTAGAAAATCTTTTTCATTACGCCTAAGTTCCAAAATAGTTTTTTCAATATTTTTCACCTCATATTTCAGGGCATCAAGTGCACGCATATCTTTTGAGGAGCTGTAAAAAATAAAACCTAATATAAAAAATGAAGCTACAGACACAGCTGTAATAGCAATGAGTCTTGATTTAATGGTGTTTAAAAAAATCATAAAATAACTTTTTTTAAAGTTAAAATAAAAGT
>JAGGTH010000028.1 GCA_021163845.1 Helicobacteraceae bacterium
GCTTCTATCTTTGGTGCTTTGTGGATGAGTGTCGTGTGATAAAGCACACCATCGAGATACATTGTTTGTAAAAGTGCATCGAGACTATCTTGCGCGCGCTTTATATATTTAGCGTCTTGAGAGCCGAGTATAAAGAGTGAGCGTATCATCATACTTGACCATGAAGTTTGTACCTTTTTGTCGATAAATGGATATGCACGATCCTTTCGCAAAGCTTGCAAGAGGGTCTTGATCTTTGTAAACTCAGCAGGAGACTCATCTTTTTTAAGACGGATGATATTTTTACCCTCAAAATTTCCATGATGTGTGACGCTGAGTGTATCTAAAATCTTCTCGACATTTTCAAAGCCATTATTCGCCAAAGTTTCATACACTTCCTCGTAACTATAGACAAAATAGCTTCCCTCTTCCCCCTCACTATCAGCATCGCTTGCTGAGTAAAACAGGGCATCTTCGCTCATAAAGTTGTACCAAAAATCGGCACACTCTTTGGCTGTTTCTAAAAAGCTTGGCTCATTGTATTGCAGCGATGCACGCGTGTAGATCTCACAAAGGAGGGCATTATCATAGAGCATCTTTTCAAAGTGGGGAACGAGCCACGCATCATCGACACTATAGCGACAAAATCCGCCATCGACGAGATCATACACCCCACCTTGGCGCATCGAGTGAAGGGTGTTTTCTACCATCGCGCGCGCTGCTTTATCATTATAAAGTGCATCGGAATGAAGCAGAGCTAAAAGGGTTGCGGCTTGGGGAAATTTCGGAGCCACTGAAAAACCGCCATAGGTGGTGTCATAATTATTTTTGACTTGAAGCATAAAGTTTTTGATGAAATCTTCTTTGAGTACCGTTGCTTCTTTTGGAGTAGTTTTTTGCCCAATAAAAGCACTTACCTGATCAGCATTTTCAAAAAGTTTTGAGTCATTTTCTGCAACTTTATCAGCGATAAGGGATGTGATCTCGATAAAGCCCATCCCTTGGACCGATCCAGCTTGGGAATGGGGTGGGATGTAGGTGCCTGCAAAGAAAGGTTTGTTTTGTGGGGTACAAAAGACAGAGGTTGGCCAGCCGCCTGCACGGCGGTTGAGTAGCTGATATACCTCTTGGTAATGTTTGTCGATATCGGGGCGCTCTTCACGATCGACCTTGATAGAGATAAAGTGTTCGTTGAGAATTTTTGCGCACTCCTCATTTTCAAAAACTTGCTCCTCCATCACATGGCACCAGTGACAAGAACTGTAACCAATGGAGATAAAGATCGCTTTATTTTCCTCTTGGGCTTTTTTAAATGCCGCGTCGCACCAAGGATACCAGTCTACTGGGTTATTTTTGTGTTGTTGGAGATAGGGAGAATCTTCGTTTGCCAGTCTATTTGCCATCATTTTTTCTTTTGTAGTAATTTTTTTGTAGATTATGCAAATCTCTCTTCTTTTTCGCTTAAAGTTTTGTGAGTAATTATCTTCTTTAAATAAAACTATAGTTATAATCTCTCAAAAATGTGATTAGGGTCTTATGCAACAGTTTTTAAAATTTTTAGGGCAAAAGAGAAGTCTTGTTTTTGTCTTTTCATTTCTTTTTTTACTTATTGCGATCGTGTTTTTTTATTTCAATCTTCAGGTCAAAGAACAAAAGCTCGATAGTGTTCTCGATCAGTGTACCATTGCTTTGGAGAAGAAGCTCAGAGATGAGAAGATGAGTGCCCTAGAGATCGCGATCACCCTTTCAAAAAATAAAGCACTCGTAGATGCGCTCGAAAATGAAGATGAAGAACTCGGCTACACGGTTCTCTCAGATATTATGAAGACGATCCAAACAAATACCTCTCGCTACATCCGAGCTCAAATTATCACGAGCGAATATACGGTTTTTGCAAGGAGTTGGGATGATATTTATGCAGGGATGCCTCTAGAGGACTACAGACAAGATCTCTACTATTTTCAGACAAATGCCACACCGCGTACATCCATAGAGATCGGGCGACGTCTTGGGATCAAGGCAACGGTACCTGTGTATCAAGATGGGAAGCTTTTGGGGTATTTTGAAGTGATAGATTTTTTTGAATCAGTCACCTCCTATTTTCGTGCGATGGGGATCGATTTGTACGTACTTTTAGATTATAAGTATTATGATAGAGCGATTTTAATGCAAGGAAACCTCATTTTACAAAACCATATCGTTGCCAACATTAATTATAACTTTAGCAATATTCAAACCTTGCAAAGTATTAACTTCAAACGCTTACAAGCCAACCGTATTTTGCATGAGGATAATAAATATATTTTTTATGAGACGATGTATGATGGAGAATCAGAGGCGATTGGTGGTTATGTTTTTGTTCTTCCACAGAAGTATCTCGAGTACTTTAGAGATCCCGAAGATGATATCTCTTTTTTGATTAATGTCACACGGAGTAGTTTATATGATGTACTCAAAGAGAGTGAATGGGAGAGAAGTAAACTTGATAAGTATGGAGCAGAGACATTGCTCTATGTAAAGGATATTGTCTCACGCGAAGATAAGGAACTTTTTTACGAAGAAGCGTATAAAAGACTTGATGCACACTCTAAAGATGAATTGATTCAGTTGATGCTAGAATACAAAATGGTCAAAAAAATTGATGGGAAGATACGATGAAAATATTATTGCTAGAAGATGAATACTCTCTTCGCATAAGTATAGAGGAGTTTTTAGAGGATGTAGGACACGATGTGGATGGTTTTTCAGATGGTTTAGAGGCCTATGATGCAATCTTTGATAAAAACTACGATATCTTGCTCTTAGATGTCAATGTCCCCTCGCTCTCAGGTTTTGATGTTTTGCATAATATGCGTAAAGAGAACAAAAAAATTCCGACGATCTTTCTCACCTCTATGGTAGATATCGATGCACTTAAAGAGGGTTATAAGCGTGGATGTTGTGACTACATCCGAAAACCTTTTGATCTTGTCGAGCTAGAGTTACGTATCGAACAAGCATATGCGAGTTTTTATCTTGATGACTCTAAGCAGATAGATTTGGGATGTAGTGTGATGTATGATATGACCAAAAGCAAGCTTACTCACAACGGCGAGGAGATCGTACTTCGTAAAACAGAAAAAGAGCTTTTAGAAGTACTTATTAAAAACAAAAATGCTATCGTCTCGACTGAGATGTTTCAAGATGAGGTGTGGGGGGAATATGTAGAACCGGCAACGATTCGTGTGCAGCTCAATAACCTTCGTCAAAAGCTCCCTGAAAATATGATACAAAATAGAAGAGGCTTGGGGTATATCATTGAAAGATAGTCGCTACGCACTGAAATACTCTCTTATTTATAGTGGACTTATTGCAGTCATTTTACTTGCTCCTTTGTTTTTTTATACCGTCTATATGAAAAATATCCACGCGATACAAAATGAACTCCTTTTAAAGGAAAAATCCCTTTTGATCGTCAAATCGATGGAGGAGTTTAACCAAAATGAAAACTACTATGAGTATCCCCGTTTTCGTTCCTTTCAATCGGGTCTGTATGATAGAAATTTTAATCCAATTTTTACCCTTATCGAGACAAAGATCAAATATTTTAAAGAGGGATATTACCTCGATGATGGAAATGCATACCTTGTGGTAGCTTTACCACATAAACGCTATTTTGCTTCAAGTTATTTGATACTTACAAATAAGCTTTCTTTTGCGGTGGTATATGAGAAGGTGATGGTGATCCTCTTTTCGATCGTGATCTTGGTCTTTATCTTGAGTCTTTTCTTTTTAGATCGTTTTGCCAAACCTTTTAAGCAGATCAACCGCAAACTTGATACCTTTATCAAAGATTCGATGCATGAGATCAATACGCCGCTCTCTATTATTAATGTCAATATAGATCTGTATAATCGTAAAAATCCAACCAATAAATATCTCCAACGTATCAAAGCAGCAAGTAAAGTACTCTCAAATATCTATAACGATATGGATTATCTCATCAAAAATGAAAGACTTGATTTTGAAAAAGAGTGGATCGATCTCTCCACATATCTTTTGGAACGTATCGAGTATTTTACAGAGGTAGCACTCATGAAAAATATTCATATATATCATGAGATAGAAGAGGGGATAAAAATATATGCCAATCAAAAACAACTTCAAAGGGTGATCGACAACAATATCTCCAATGCGATCAAATACTCTTATGACAACAATAAAATAGAGATCTTCTTGCAAATGAGAGAGGATGTGTGTGAACTACGCTTTAAAGATTATGGTGTGGGAATAGAGGATGTAGAGAAGATCTTTGATCGCTACTATAGAGAAGACACCCAAAAAGGTGGCTTTGGGATAGGTCTCAATATCGTTGCAACCATCATCAAAAAAGAGGGCATTAAGCTTGAGATCGATTCAGAGCTTAAAAAGGGTACCACTTTTATTTATGTTATTCCCTCGGAGATTATAGATCACTCTTAGATCCTGAACCAAAACAAGTGAAGCACTCACGAAGTGATGTTTCTTTAGGCTTCAGGATGACACTTTCCCCTATTCATTTTATTTATTTCACTTATATGAAAATCTTATAATTTTTTTTACACTCATTTTACACTTAAGGGCTATACTCACTCTCGAAATAAAAGAAAAGGGAGAAAAAGATGAAGAAATCGTTGATGGTTTCCTTACTTGTAGGTGCTTCTGTTTTTGCTGCTGATTATAGCGGTGTGGTAGAGACTCCAAATGCAAGTAAGATAATTAAAGCTGATCTTTTAGGTGCAGCTAAAACTTATAAGATGCCTGATGGTTGTATAAGTACAGATCCAAAAGTAATTGCACGTGGAGCATTTATTTTTCACAATCTCAATGGAGGCAAAGTCAAAGGCAATGCACCAGAAGGACTCGCGAAAAAGAATAAAGATGGTTCTGACAAGCAATATGGAAACTGTGTAGCATGTCACAATATTGAAAATGCAAAAGGTGGCGGAAATATTGGCCCAGATCTTACAAGTTACAATGATGTTTTCATCGCAACTGGTGCAAGAGATTATCAGTTTGTGTATCAAAAGATAGCTGATCCACGTGTGGATAATCCTCATACAAATATGACAGTTAACCTAACAACAGGACTCTTTAATGAACAAGAGATCTGTGATATTACGTCGTATGTCGTTTCAAAAAAATAAATAAAAGGAAATAAACAATGCTAAGAAGAGAATTTTTTAAAACATTAGGTGTAGTAGCAGCAGCAACAGCTGTGGTGCCGAGTATGAGTTTTGCGGCAGGTGCTGCTCCAAAAGGTCCAAATGAGATGTCTTATGAGGCAGCACTCAAGGCGGTCACGAATGGAAAAGGTGCTACACCTTCTGATAAAGTAAGTCTTAAAGTACCTGAGATCGCTGAAAACGGTGCGGTTGTACCTGTAACTGTTGAGGTAGATTCACCAATGACAGAGAAAGACTATGTAAAGACGATTCATGTTTTTGCTACAAAAAACAATAACTCTCGTTGTGCAGCTGTACATTTAACTCCTGCAAACGGAAAAGCGATGTTTTCTAGCCGTATCAAACTAGGGCAAACGCAAGATGTAGCAGCGATTGTAGAGATGAGTGATGGTTCATTCTTAAGTGCAGCACAAAGCGTTAAAGTAACTATCGGTGGATGTGGTTGATTAAACCCTTTTCTCAAAAATTATAAAAGATAAAAAAATAAAAGGAAAAACAATGGCAAAAATTAAATCGTTAATCAAGATCAAACCTAAAAAATACAGTGATGGTGAAGTGGTTCAAATGAGTCTCATGGTTATGCACCCGATGGAAACGGGTCTGCGTAAAGATAAAAAAACAGGAGAGATTATTCCTGCGGACTATATCAATAGCGTAAAGTTCGAATACAATGGAAAAGTAGTTACTACTATGAATGTATGGGAGTCTATCTCTACAAATCCTGTATTTTCAACATACTTGAAAATTGATGGAGCAGGTGAGCTTAAAGTGACTTTCACTGAAAATACTGGTGAAGTTCATGAGAAAAGTACGAAGATTAAACCAAAAGGATAATCAATGAAATTAAGTACAAAAACAGCACTTTTACTCACTCTTGTTTGTTCACTCTCTTTTGCAAGTGAGCAGTTTGCTATGAGTGATGCAGACCGTGCGATGTATGCCGAAATGTTAGAGAATAATCCTGCTGAAATGGATATTGAAGTAGGTGGTGAACTTTTTGAAGAGTATTGTAATGGTGAGGCAGGACTTGCAAAGTTTTTAGGTGTAAGTGAATCAAAGCTCCCTGAATATATTGCAGGTTTTCCACGTTATGTAGAGAAACTTAAAATGGTTGCAGGACTTGATCAAGTGATGCAAGCGATCATGAAAGAGAATGGTCATGAGCCATTGAAGCTTAAAAGCGGTGATATGTTTGGGATGTTAGCGTATGCAAAATCTCTTGCAAACGATGTGCCGATCAATATCGATGTAAACGCAAACAAACATATGAAAGAAGCATATGCTCTTGGAAAAGAGGTATTTGAAACAAAACGTGGTGGACGTGGTCTTGCATGTTTGAGTTGTCATAATAGTGCTGTTGAGGGTGGAATTCTTCGTACTCAGCCACTTCCAAATTTGGGTAAAAATAATGCAGGTGGAACGTGGCCAGCATATAGAATGACAAAATCATCTCTAAGAACACTTCAAAGAAGATTTCAAGGATGTATGAATAATGCACTCTTAGCAGTGATCCCAATCGGTTCACCTGAGATGAATGCACTAGAAGTATATGTGACAGATATGTCAAAAGGGAGCGCGATAGCTATCCCTGGCCTTAAGAGATAGGGAGGTACTATGGAAGTATCAAGAAGAGACTTTATGCATATCGCTGCTATCTTTGGATTAGGAGCTGCAGCGAGTGGATGTATGGGTGGCGGTGTGAAGCCTGCCTCAAAAATATCTTTAAAAGATGTTTTTGATTTTAAAGAAACAGGAAATATCACACTGCTCCATATGTGTGATATCCATGCACACCTTAAGCCTATGTATTGGAGAGAGCCATCTACTTTGATCTCTGCTCCAAATCTCACAGGAACTCCAGGGTTCTTGTGTGGTGAAGCATTTGCAAAACATTACAACCTAGAGCCAAGTAGCTTAGATGCTTATTTTGATACACACGTAGATTTTGAATCTTTAGCGAAAAAGTTTGGAAAGATGGGTGGTATCGCTCATATGAAAACATACCTAGATCATGTTCGTCGCACTCGTGGTGCTGAGAAAGTTCTTTTCTTAGACTCGGGGGATACATGGCAAGGAACAGGTGTGGCTCTTAAAACGGGTGGTGAAGCGATCGTAAAAGCACAAAACCATCTTGGTGTAGATGTAATGGTAGGACACTGGGAATTTACTTATGGTAAAGAACGTGTCAAAGAGCTTATCGAGATGCTTGATGCAAAATTTATCTCACAAAATGTTATTGGGGATGATCCATTTGCGGATGAGTATGAAGAGCTTATTTTTGAACCATACACTATTGAAGAACGTAACGGTGCGAAGATCGGTATTATCGGTCAGTCGTTCCCGTTTACTTCTACTGCAAACCCAAAAGAGTTTACAGAGGGTTGGAGTTTTGGACTTCGTATGGATACACTCCAAGAGTATGTCAACGAGCTTCGTGATGAGCATAATGTTGATTGTGTCGTTGTTCTTTCACACGATGGATTTAGTGTAGATCAAGAAGTGGCACGTCAAGTAAGTGGAATCGACTTTATACTCAGTGGACACACGCATGACCCTTCGCCAAAGCCAATCGTGATCAACGGATGTGCAATCGTTATTGCAGGAAGTCACGGGAAATATGTCGGACGTCTTGATATCGATGCAAGAGATGGAAAAGTACATAACTATGAGTACAAACTCGTACCAATCGCTTCGAACCTGATCCCAGCGAACGAAGAGACTGAGAAGTTCGTAGAAGAGCTTTACGCTCCATTTGCAGATGAGATGTATGAAGTGCTTGGAAAGACGAAAAATATTCTTTACAAAAGAGATACGTTCTTCTCAACTTTTGACCAACTCATCAACGATGCAATCATCGATGAGATGAAGTGTGATATCTCTTTTACTCCTGGGTATAGATGGGGAACAACAGTTCTCGCTGGTGAAGATATCTTGATGGATAATGTCTATGAGATGTGTGGTATTACTTACCCAGATGTTTATACTTTTGAGCTCAAAGGTGATAGAATAGCGAAGTTGCTTGAAGATATTGCGGATAACGTATTTAATGAAAATCCACTCTATCAACAAGGTGGTGATATGAGCCGCTTAGGTGGTGTAACGTATGATATCACAGTGAGCAATTCATCTGGAAAACGTATCTCCAACCTCAAAGTGGGAGGTAAACCGATCGATCTAGCGAAGACGTATATCGTCTCCTCTTGGGGTGGAAACTTACAAAATGCGGGTGAAAATCTTCAAAAAGAGAAGATCAGACCTGTTTATGACGTCGTACGTGATTACATCAAACGCCAAAAGGTTGTGGATGTAAGTAACGCAGGAAATGTAACACTCTTAGATTATGAGTGTGGGTGCCCAGAAAAAGGGTCAATGAGTTGCTAAAAGCGAGTCTTTAGTCGCCACAGTGGCGCAAGAGAAGTAAAAGGGATTATTTCCTTTTACGGACAAATTTAAATGAATCAAAGGGGAAAAAATGAAAATGATCAAAATCAGTGCAGTTGCTGCACTTACATGTGCACTTGCAGTAGGTGCAAATGCGAGCGAGTCAAAACCAAAACGTGAACTTAAAAACAATATGATGGTTATCACGAATACTACTCCTGCAGCAGTAGATAATATCGCTGATGCTTTTACTGAAGGTACCTTCTACGGACGTTTACGTATGAATGCTTTTAAATGGGACTGGAAAGACGTAGATCAAGACAATAAAGCATTTGGTGTTGGTGGTTCAATGACATATAAAACTGCTCCATTTGCAGGTGTAAGTGCAACAGCAGGGCTTTATTATGCAAACTCTCCATTCTCATCACTACGTCAAGATAATGCTGATATTGGTGAAACAAAAGCTGGAAAAGATACATTTAGCCGTTATAATGTAAATAGAACAGGTGACTGGTCTATGGCTACACTTGCTGAGGCGTATTTACAGTATGACGTATCAAAAACTACTTTCAAAGCGGGTCGTCAGATCTTTGAATCATTCTTGACAAAATCAAATGATACAAAGATGATCCCAAACACTTTTATGGGTTATGTTGTAGAGACAAAAGAGCTTCCAAAGACTACGATTCGTGCAGCATACTTTACAGAGCAAAAGCTTCGTGATCATACTACATTTCATGATCCATTAACATTTGGAACAGAGATGAACAATGATAACAAAGGAAACTGGAACAATAATGATGACTCAGCGATTCATAAAGGTCTGTCATTCGCTAACATTACAAATGCTGGTGGCGATACAAATAATGCACTTATTGTAGCAGATCTTCGTAATAAATCGATTGAAAATCTTCAAATAGATCTTACTTATGGTCTTGTGCCTGATATGGTCTCTAACTTTACAGCAGAGTTGAACTATAAGATCAATTTGGGAGATAAACTTTCTTTAACTCCTGGTATCCGCCATATGCAACAGTTTGATGATGGTGCGGGTGCAATTGGTGGAGCTACACTTAAAGGTGGACTTGCAGGACAAAGTGGTGCGGTGAATGGATACAAAGAGGCAAACTCTTTAGACTCTTCTTTAACAATGGCACGTTTAGTTCTTACAGATGGTATCTTTAAGGCACAGATCGGTTATTCAGCTGTAGCGGATGAGGGTGATATCGTGGCTCCATGGCGTGGATTCCCAACGGGTGGTTATACACGTGCAATGGCACAGTATAACTGGTATGCAAATACAAAAACAACTGCTGCAGAGGTTCATTACAACTTTGGTAAAGCTGGAATTGTTCCAGGTTTTCAAGCAATGTTACGTTATGCGATGCAAGATTTTGATGAAGCAAAACAAGCAGCGGGTGTGCAAGCGGATAGTAATATTATCCATATCGACTTAAACCAAAGAGTAACGCCTGCACTTTATGCAAAATTACGTATTGGTCTTGTTGATGCTGATGAGAGAGTTGGAAGTACAGACAAAGACTCTTACAATGAGTATCGTTTCGAGTTAAACTACCTCTTTTAAGAAGTCGTTTTTCCTTAGCGCAGGGAGTCATCCTTGCGCGATATAAATAAATCAAACCAAGGTTGTGTTCATGAAGTCATTTTTACTTAGTATTTTTATTTTTCATTCCCTCTTCTCCTTCGAATATACAGTGGAGCCGACAAAAATTAGCGATGATATTCATTGTTTTTTTGGTGCTCCTGAAGTGATGGATGAACACAACAATGGGAATATTGTAAACTCTTGTTTTGTTGACCTTGGCAAAAGTTATCTTGTGATCGATACGGGTCCGAGCTACAAATATGCAAGAGATACACACAAAGCGATGAACAAAATCAAAAATCAAAAAGTTTCTCACGTTATCATTACCCATATCCATGATGATCATTGGTTAGGAAATGGTTACTATCAAGAACATGGTTCTCTTATCATTGGACCTGAAATATTTGCAAATACACCAAAAAGCGAAAAGACAAGAATGCAACAGTATATTTCGCCCGAAGCGTACGAAGGGACACACGAGGTGTTTCCTACTGAGCTTGTTGATGGTGAAAAAACACTTGAGATCGATGGTGTGAAGCTTGAGCTCAAAGCATACAAGCACAACATCCACTCACCAAACGATATGGTGATCTACATCCCAAGTAAAGAAGTTGTATTTGCAGGTGATTTAGTTTTCAATGAAAGAATCCTCTCACTTAAAGGGGGGCATATCAATAACTGGATCAAAGCGATCGAGGATATCGAAAGCAAGAATATGAAATATGTGATCGGTGGGCATGGTCCACTCTACACAAAAGAGTCAACGGATGTAACGCGTGAATATTTAGCTGATGTCAAAGCTTTTGTGCTTGATTCGATCGATGAGGGGCTTGATATCATTGATACGTTAGAGGTCTCTGATATGCCAAAGTATCAAGATCTTAAACTCTATGAGATGATGCACCGTGTGAATGTTGAGAGTGCGTACAGAACTCTGGAGTGGGGCGATGAATAAATTTTTGGTGCTCATGCTTGGGATTTATTGCACTCTCGGCGCCCTAGAGTGGAAAACCTACGAAGAAGCGCTTGTACTTCAAAAACAATCCAATAAACTCATCATGATGGATGTTGTGCGTGATAATTGTCGCTTTTGTATCGATATGGAACGCAATGTATTTCAAGACAAAGAGATGAGCGTATGGCTTGAGAGCCGTTTTATCCCTGTCAAACTTAACCTCGATCACGACAAACTTCCTCTAGGTTTAAAAGTAAATTTCACTCCCACTTTTTTCTTTATCGATAATACAAATACTATCAAGAAAAAGATTCCAGGCTCGTGGAATATAGAAGACTTCCAATCTATGACAAAGGATCTCAAATGATGCGATTTTTTACGTTCGTTTTACTTTTGTATGTAACACTTAGTGCTGAAACAGAATTCGCAGAACCTAAGCCCTCTTTTATAGAGCCAAGACAGATCGTCTTCTCTATCAAAGATGGAAGTGATGATGAGATTCATCATGTGCTCAGTAGTGCGAATAATGTGCTTAAATTTTATGGACCAGAGAATGTTCAGATGCGTATTGTAGCGTACTATCATGGGATCCGCGCACTTTTAAAAAGTGAAAAAGATATTGCAGTGCGTGTGGATGCGCTCCAGCAATATGGCGTGAGTTTTGTTGCCTGTGGCAACACGATGCGTACCAAAAAGATACAAGAAGATGCATTGATCGATGATGTAGAGATTGTAACTGCGGGGATCGCCGAGATGATAGAGCGTGTGCAAGAGGGTTGGATCAATATCGTTCCATAAATATATACACGATAAAAGGAAATGAGAATGAAAAAAGTTCTTGGTTTAATAGTAGCACTTGTGTGTGCTGTATCTCTTCAGGCGAAAGGTGATCTTCATCTTTTTGAAATAGCAAATAAAGATGGAGCGATCACTCCTCTTGAAGTGGAAAAAGCACTTACAAGCAATGGTTTTACACTTGGTGTCAACAGCGAGATGAACTATCCATTTACAAAGCAGTTCAAAGATACAGATTTTAAGATCTTTACACTTTTAACAGTGCATCACTCAACATATGCTCATGAACTTGTCAACAAATATCCGCAAGCGGGTGTTTTTATTCCAATGGGTGTAGGTATCTATCAAAAACTTAATGAAAATACACTTCACCTCTCAGTGCTCACAGCGGATGCACAGGCGAAGATCCTTGGGATCGAAGATGAATTATTGAGTAAAATAGAAGCGGATGTAATAGCTGCGATCACAAAAAGATTTCCAAATGCGAAACACAGCTATTCAGAAGATAGTCTTAAAGAGGCAAGATCACTGGTAACACAATATGAACTTAAGCTCAATGGTGCAGATGCAGATGATGCAAAAGATGAGTTTGAGATGATGTTGGAATCAGGTTTTGAACCGCATGGTTTTGTTATGCCTGCATATTTAGACCTAAATGAAGAGATCAATGAAAAAGAGGATATCGAGAGTGTATATGACTTTTATGTAACATACTCTATTTGTAAACTTGAAGTGATCTATACGGTTGCAAAATCAAGACCAGAGGCTGCAGCGTTTGCTCCATGTACGACTATGGTATATAAAAAGTCTGATGAAGACAAGATCGTTGTAGGATTCCCTGCTGTATATAACTGGATGAGTTCTGCACATGTACAAGACCAAGATGCAAAAGAAGTACTTTTAAAAGCACAACAAGATTTCGAGTCTGTCCTCAAAAACGTAACAGAATAATTATCATGTAGTTTTGATTCTTAATCAAAACTACATCTCTTTGTATTATAATCTCAACAAACTTCCTATAAAAAGAGTCCTTCATGAAAAAAATCGTTTTATTTTTGATGTCAGCTTTAGTCTTACTCGCAGCTCCAAAGTTCTTAATGCCTGAAGAAGCATTCAAAGCCGAGGCGAGTATCAATGATGCTATGCAAATACAAGCCAAAGTAGAGATCGCAAAAGATATCTATCTCTACTCTGAAAAGATGAAATTTGAGATAAAAAACAATGAGAGTATCTCTATAGCCAAAGTCGATGCACCAGAGGCTGTAGAAAATCATGGAGATATGGCATACACTTCAAGCCCAAGTTTTCTTATCACCCTTGCAAAAGCTTCGGATGTAGAAGGTATGCAGAGTGTAGAGTTTGTGATGAGTTATCAAGGGTGTTCTGAACAAGGGCTTTGTTATGAGCCACTCCAGAGCACTTATACCTTTGATATTGATACGCAAAAACTCTCAGTATCCCAAACACAAGAAAGTGCTACATCCCAAGAGGCTCCACAAACAGAGGAACTCTCAGAGGTTGATTCTATTGCGCAAACGATAGGTTCTGGAAATGTCTTATGGGTAGTGCTTTCATTTTTAGGAATAGGGCTTTTACTCTCCCTTACTCCTTGTGTTTTCCCGATGATCCCTATCATCTCAGGCGTGATCGTCTCTCAAGGCGAAGGACTTACAACAAGACGTGCTTTTTTCCTCTCAGTGATCTATGTACTTGCTATGGCAGTGGCATACACCATAGCAGGAGTGCTCGCAGGTCTTTTTGGCTCAAATCTCCAAGCAGCTCTGCAAACACCATGGGTGATCTTCTCCTTCTCAGCTATCTTTGTGGCACTTGCTTTGAGTATGTTTGGCTTTTATGAGCTTAAACTCCCAGATGCGATCGTCAATAAAGTAAGCCGTACAGGAGAGCAAAAAGGGGGAGGGGCTATCGGTGTAGCGATCATGGGATTTTTATCAGCTCTTATTGTTGGACCATGTGTCGCAGCTCCTCTTGCAGGTGCTCTTGTGTATATCGGTCAAACAGGGGATGCACTCCTTGGTGGTATGGCACTTTTTGCTTTGAGTATTGGTATGGGGATCCCACTTATCGCTGTAGGTGTCAGTGCAGGAAGATTTATGCCGCGCCCAGGTGCATGGATGACAATGGTCACAGCTATCTTTGGTGTGATGATGCTTGGGATCGCTATTTGGATGCTTGAGCGTGTGGTCGATCCATATATCACTATGCTTCTTTATTCTATGCTAGGCTTAGGGACTGCTATCTATCTTGGAGCTTTTGAACGTGAGATCCACATCTTCAAAAAAAGTGTGGCACTTATCCTCTTTATCTATTCCCTCGCACTCTTTATAGGTACACTCGGTGGAAGTACAAGCATGAGCAAGCCTCTTGCATTCTTACAGCCACAAGTGGTGCAAAGTAGTGCACCATCCAAAGCTTCGGATGTAAGCTTTACGAAGATCACATCGCTCTCAGAACTTGATGCTCTTTTGGCAAAAAACAAAGGGAAGAAAATACTTTTGGATTTCTCTGCTGATTGGTGTAGCGTATGTAAAGAACTCGATGCAAAAACATTTTCTGACGCAGCTGTCAAAGAGAAGATGAGTGAGTTCGTCCTCATTAAAGCTGATGTGACAGACAATGGCATAGAGGAAAAGGCTCTAAGTAAAAAATACGGAGTATTTGGACCTCCTGCCATTTTATTCTTTGATACAGAGGGTGAACTCTTAAAATCAAAGTCGATCATTGGATTTATTGAAGCTTCTGAATTTGTGGATCATCTAAATAAAATATAAA
>JAGGTH010000010.1 GCA_021163845.1 Helicobacteraceae bacterium
CTATCTCCTCTTTGAGTTTTTGCAAAGAGGTGGGGTCTGGAGATTTTGCGTATTTGATCCTGTGATACAAGGTGTTGATCTCTTGGAGTGGGATGTTTAGGCTCTTCTCGGCTCGTTTGAGAAAAAGATCCATCGCTTCTGCTTTTTGTTTTACTATCCCCTTTTTTTCTAAGTATCTCAGAAGTTTCTCCATCGTTCGCATCAATCTATCCCTGCGAGGTGTTGCGCGTAAGAGATAAAAGAGAAGCAAAGAAAGAGTGATCAGTGCTCCGATGGAGAGGATGAACTTTAAGAGATAGAGTGTATCGCTGAGGAGTGACTCCAAAATAGCAAGCTGTTTGAGTCTGTCAAAGCCGAGTATCCAGTTGCTAATGAGATATTTCACATACATATAATGCAGGTTGAGTTTGTTAAAGAGCTTGTTCTCTTGGAGTTGAGTGCTCTCTTGGAGGGTGTCTAGATTATGTGAAGCTGTGGATGTAGGCTCAAAACGCACCCAGCCTTTGTTTGGAAGATAGAGCTCCACCCAAGTGTGGGCGTCTTTTTGTTTGACGATGAGATAGTTCTCCACACGGCTTGAATAATCCGCCTTGTAGCCACTCACCACACGTGATGGGATCCCAACGATCCTCGCGGCGATAGCAAAAGAGGAGGCAAAATGGGTACAGTAGCCCTCTTTGGCTTCAAATAAAAAGGAATCAACGAGATGCTCAAGATCAAGATCTTTGGGCTCTATGGTATAAGCGAGATCTTGATTTTGAAAAAAACGAAGCAGGGCATACGCTTTTTGTTCTAGAGCGATTCTCTGGAATTTGAGTGAGTGGAGTGCCTTAGATGTTTTTGGATACGCACTTTGGTTTACATCCAAAGCTTCTTGTGAGGTAGATGAGAGAAGTGTGTACTCAAGCGCTGATTCAAATCTATAGCGTTGTTTTTCATAGACATCTTTGCTCGCTTGAAGAGTGTAGTCTCCTTGAAGTTTTGTGCGTTTAAACTGCTCTTTTATTGGAATATCCAAAGGATAGAGCCACTTTTTTCCATGGGGATAAAAGATCACATTGTAGACAAGAAGCTCTTTTGGGTCTTTAAGGATCTCATCCCTTTGGCGCTGTGCTTGATACTCCCAAGTGTTCGTATCCTTTGGATAGAGAACGGAGCCACGAAAATAGAGTTGCTCCTCTTTAGGCATCTGATCTTCAAAAAACACCTCCATCACTACTTTGTTCGAGGGGATAAAAGGCTTATCACTCACATACATCGAGCCATCATACTCACTCGAGCTATATCCCTCCGCGCGAAAACCAAAGTCTGCTTTTTCAAAAGAGATACGAGGAAATGCGATAAACAAAACCACAACAGCGGGGAGAGAGAGTACAAAGAGTGCAGAGTTAAACTTGATAAGCTCACTCAAAGGGGCATCCATTCGGCTCCAGATACTTAAAAGCACAAAAACAAAAAGGACAAAAAGGGAGTAAAAGAGCATCGCAATGGTGTCAAAAAAGAAAAAACTTAGCAGCATCAGCATTGCAGGGGAGGCTTTGAGATAAAAGTTGATCTGCTTTGTGACCCTTTGGAGGGTGACAGCGAGAATGAGCAAAGAGCTCACCAAAGAGACAAAAAACTGCATACGGGAAAAATCTGAAAAGTTATAGGTGTTGAAAAACGAGATCACAATAAGCACCGCACCGATGCTAAAGAGGATCACTGTATCGTGCTTTGATGGGTGTTTTTTACGGATGAAAAACAGAGCGATAAGCAAATAGATGATGATAAAAGCTTTGAGCGCAAAGAGATGCGGCACGAGTGAGAGGAGGAGTGCGATATCTAAGAGCCCTTGGGTGGATGGAGACCTAGTAGAGAGCAAGCGCGCTAAGGATAGCATCGATCTCCTCCTTTTGTGAATCAAAGATCTTGGATCCCAGATCAAGGGTAAAAGCAAAACCAAGCTGTTCACACTCTAAGACCCACAGCGTGAGTTGAGAAAGCTTTGTCTCCTCATCTCCACGAAGCTCTTGGAGGCTAAAATGCAGTTTCTCTTGTTTTTCCTCAAAGAGAAAGACTTTACGCATCAAGGTGTCATTTTTTGCCAAAGAAGCCCAATGGATCGAAGAGATACTTTCCCCTTGTAAAAATTTTTTGATCCCCTCAAAATCACTAAGATCTCCGCTTTTATTTTTTTGGAGCGCAAGGCGGTGGAGAAGTGATTCCCCCTTGGGATTTGGGTAGACTAAGATCTCACCATCCAAAGCTATGTCACGAAATTTTCTCTCATGGATAAGGGGAAAGAGTGATTCGAGATGGATCTTTTCTAGAGTGTGTTTGCCCCTACTTTCAAAATGGGTGCTAAAGCTCAGATGCGTAGAGCCTTGAGCTGGGAGTGATCTTAGCGTAAGTGGGGAGTTTTTGTAGAGAAAATGCAGATCATAAAGCACATAGTCTGCCTTGTTATGTGCGGTGAGTGTAAAGCGTGCATTCTCATGGGCAAAAAAACGCTCATGGGAGAGAAGAGAGAGCTCGAGTGGGTAGAGGTTGCGCATCCCAAAGAGTGTGGATGTTCCCGCAACAGCGACCAAGAAAAACATCATGATATAAACGATATTGTAGTTGTGCATATAGGCTTGGATAAACAAGCTCACGATCGCGAGAAGAAGTAGAAAAAAGTACTTTGTAGGGCGTACCGTGACGCTCTTATGTATCGATATGAAGGTTTTGAGTAATTTCATCTACAATCTCTTTGGGCGATTTTCGCTCACCGAGTGCTTCGAGACGATGGTGGGTGATATGTGGCAAAACTTCTAAAATATCAGAGGGGATCACAAAGTCACGTGAAGCGATAAGTGCCCACGCTTTTGCGATGTGCAAAAGTGTCAAGGCAGCGCGTGGGGAGAGACCTGTTTTGTACAGACCGCTTTCTCGGGTAAATTTTAAGATCTCTTGGGTGAGATCCAAAATAGCTTCGCTCACGTGAACAGATGCATAACCCTTTTGTAAAAGTTTGATCTCCTCTGGAAGAAGGGATGTAAGTGAAGCGATAGAGACTTTGTGCTCTGCCTGAAGTATCTCGCGCTCTGCCTCATAGCTAGGATATCCAAGGGAAAAGGTAAGGGCAAAGCGATCGAGTTGAGAGGAGGGAAGGTCATAGGTTCCTATCTCTTCGTTTGGGTTTTTGGTGGCGATAACAAAAAAAGGATGGGGAAGCTCATAGGTGATGCCATCAACACTCACTTGACGCTCTTCCATCGCTTCGAGCAGGGCACTTTGGGTTTTAGAGGAAGCACGGTTAATTTCATCTGCGAGTAAGAACTGAGAAAAAATGGGACCTTTTTTGAAGTGAAAAGAGGCGTCTTTTGTATTATAAAAATTGACACCGATGATATCAGAGGGGAGCAGATCGCTCGTAAACTGCACACGTGAATACTCAAGCCCAAGCACATGTGCAAGTGTTTTGGCTAAAGTGGTCTTTCCTACCCCTGGAATATCTTCGATCAAAAGGTGCGTTCCAGACAAAAAGGCACTCAAAGAGAGTTTGACTTGCTTCTCTTTACCGAGAATTACTTTTTGTGTTTGACCGAGAATCTGCTCTATGAGCTCTTTTGTATCATTCATACGAAGATTATAGCATGGGAAATTTAATAGCTATATTTGCTCTGACAATTGAACTTTCATAATGATTAGGCTATTATCATTGCTCGAAGAATTTTTGAATAGAAGGTGTGTTGATAATCATGACATTAGCAACAATAATAAGTACGGATGTAAAAGCTCTCAAAGGGGATCATAGCGTTCAATATGCGTTAGAGTATATGAAAAAGAATGCTATTAGTTCTGTGGTTGTCACAGATGATGACGAGAAGCCTCTTGGGATATTTACAGAGTATGATACACTTAAAATTATCTCTAATACGATCGATAAAAATAGCTCCTTAGAGTCTAGTATGAGTACGAAGCTTTTTGTTTTGGATGAAGAGACAGAGCTACACAATGCGTATATACTTATGCAAGAGAAGAATTACCGTCATGTAATAGTGGTAGATACTCAAGGAAGATACAGAGGTGTTGCGAGTGAGGGGGATTTTTTACGCAATATGGGCTTTAAAGACCTTGATCTAATTTCAAATATCAAAAATTATATAACAAAAGTTTATTTGGTCGTACATGGGGATGAAGCTCTTAGTGATGTAGCAAAAAAGATGAGTTCTTTAAAAAGCGACTATGCTATTGTTGTTGAAGATGGAGTGCCTAAAGGGCAGATCACCCAAAGAGATATAGGATACTTTTGTACCACTCACACAGAGATATGTAATCCTCTTGTAAAAGATATAGCTACCTCGTCGATGCAGATAGTTCAAGAGGATATCTTGATCCATGATGCAGTATCGCTGATGGAGAACCACGGTGTGCATCATTTAGTTGTGGTTGATGCGCAAAAGAAGCTTCTTGGAGTGATTTCAAGACAAAATATCCTTAAAGCTATCTATGGAGAATATTTTGACTTTTTACTTAAGACGATTGAGAATAAAAGTGCCAATGAGCAAAGACTTCAAGTGCTTCAAGAAGAGTTTAAAAATAAAACGATCTTTTTGCGAACCGTGGTGGATACACTTCCAGATCTAGTTTGGCTCAAAGATGTGGATGGGAAATATCTTGCATGCAACCCTATGTTTGAAAGGTTTTTTGGATCAAGTGAAGAGGAGATCATTGGAAAAACAGACTTTGATTTTGTCGATGAAAAGTTGGCACAATACTTTTTGGAACATGATAAAAAAGCACTTATTCTTGGCGGATCAACTGAAAATGAAGAGTATTTACGTTTTGCTGATGGCTCTTATGAAGGGTTATTTGATACGACCAAAACACCTATGCGTGATGCAAGTGGGGCTATCATAGGGATACTTGGGATAGCCCATGATGTGACACAAAGAAAGGAGCGCGAGAAAGAGCTTGAAAAGGTTGCAAATTATGATCTTTTGACCAACCTACCAAATCGTAATCTTTTTAAAACGTATCTCAAAAAATCTCTTTCTAATGCTTTGCGAAATGAACATAGCATCTCTCTTGTGATATTTGATCTCGATCGCTTTAAAGATGTGAATGACAGTTATGGACACACAGTAGGCGACGAGCTTCTCAAACAAGTGGCGCAGCGTTTTTTATCAAGAGCGCGTCAAGGTGATATTGTAGGAAGACTCGGCGGTGATGAATTTGCGATTATTCTTGAGCATATTAAAGAGCCAAGTGATGCGATGACTTTTACTCATGAGCTTTTAGATTCTTTGTCTATAGCATACAATCTCAGTAAAGAGCTACAGATCCATATTGGTGCGAGTGCGGGAATAGTGATCGCTCCAAAAGATGCACAAACGGTAGAAGAGCTGATGCAATATGCCGATAGCGCGCTTTATAAAGCAAAAAACGAAGCGGTCGGTTCGTGTCGCTTCTACACCGATGAGATGACTTTTCATGCAAAAGAGAAAATATCTTATGAGAATCAACTGCGTAATGCCATTGAAGCCAATGAGCTAGAGGTCTATTATCAGCCACAGGTGCATTTGGGTACTGGAAAAATTGTCGGGGCTGAAGCACTTTTACGATGGAATCATCCTACGGAGGGGAGAATCTCTCCTGAGGTATTTATCCCTATCGCTGAGGAGAGTGGACTCATTACATCCATAGGTGAATGGGTGCTTAACCAAGCCTGTAAACAAGCAAAGATTTGGCTTGATATGGGACATAGACTTACGATGGCGGTCAATGTATCTGCGAATCAGGTGAAATTTCAAGATATACCTCTTATGGTAGAGAACGCTCTTGCTTTGAGTGGATACGATGCTAATAGGCTTGAGCTAGAGATTACAGAGAGTGCTTTGATGCAAAGAGAAGAGGAGATAGTGAAGATGCTTCATAACCTTCGTGCAAAAGGGATACGTCTTGCAATTGATGATTTTGGTACTGGATACTCCTCCCTTTCGTATCTCAAACGCTTCCCTATTGATGTGCTCAAAATTGATAAAAGTTTTATCGATGATATCCCTTATGAGAAAGATGATATGGCGATCGTTATTGCGATCATTGAGATGGGCAAAGCTCTTGGTTATGATGTCTTGGCAGAGGGAGTGGAAGAACTCGCACAGATGGAATTTCTGCAGGAGAAAGGATGTACGATGTATCAAGGTTATTATAAAAGCCAACCCCTCAATGCAGAACAGTTTTTAGAACTTTTAAAGCGTTAACGATCTCACAGTGCTCAGTTGTTTGCTCGTGAGCTGAGGGGATATTTTTTGGAGAAATCCCAACATCCCAGAATAAGAGTCAAGCTTACAAGGTTTCTCATAAAGTGCATAGAGTGTGAGTTGTTCTAAGATGCTCTCAGCAGAGAGTTGAAAATCTTTTTGTGAGGCAAGTTGCGTAAGCTTTTGAAAAAGCGTAGGAGAAGAGCGAAGAAGCTTTTCACTCTTTTGTTTTGCTGCTTGCTTCTCTAACCCCTTTGCAAGGAGGGCTTGTTCTACATCCCAAGCTTTTTGTGAAACATCACGTTGTTGGAGAGTGCTTTGTGTAGGATGTGTTGTCGAGGTCCCAAGAGCATAGGATGTACTCGAAACTAAGAGGATGAAGAGAAGAGAATCTCTCGTAATAACAAATATTTTTACCATACTTCTAAGTTCTCCTTGTTTGTTGATGAGAGTATCATAGCATCAATTAGAAACAAAAAAGTAAAGAGCGTGTTCAATAAGTTTCTATATCGACTAATTCAACACGAGCGCACTCTTTTTTGAGAAGCTTTTTATTGTTTGCATCTTCTTCAGCAAGAGATAACAGATCAGCAAAATCATCTTTACTCACCTCGACACTGTGAAGCTCTTTAGTAGTTGCAAGGGAAACTTTTATATTCTCAGAGGCATGAAGAGAGATATTACGATACCCCTTTGCAAATTCTGACTTTATGGCTCTTGAGACCTTTTCATTTGCAAGGAGCTCTTTGAGCGATATCTCTTCATTGAGATCCCCATCACAGAGTATTTTGTATGTAACCATAATCTTTCCATCCATCACTTAAACCTTTAAAGTTCTTTTCTTGATCTTGTGAAACCATATCTTTAAGTGTAGGATAGCACCCTTTAAAAAATCTAAATAGCTGTGTCTCATCTTATTGTCCTCTTCAAGAAATATTGAATGATTATTCCATAGATAAAAATCAAAGTACGAAAATATGACAATATGCAAAGTGCTTGTTTATAAAAAACAAAAATATATGCAGAGAAACTACTTTAGTTTTGGATCTATAGCGTACAAATTACACCAAGCTTCCGCACTAATGGTTCCTTTTACAAGTCTGCATTCATTTGTTTTGGAAACAAAATGTTGACAAGTTGAGCATTTTTCACCTTTGTTAGGTTCTTCTTGATATTGTACTTTATCTTTGGGAGCCTTAGCAAATAGCGGAGTAGCACTAAAAGTAACGAGTCCAAGTAAAGCCATATATTTAAAAAAACCTCTTCTATTAGAAATTTTCATGATCGCCTCCTTATCTAAGCATAATACAAGGTTGTGTAGTTGAAGACTCTAGCACACTAAAAGTAATCATGCAATTAAATTTTTTAACTAGTTCGTTATAGTTTTATAGAGGATGTGTATGGTCAATTTGCTTAAACTCTACATTATTCATCATTTCACTCGCTTCATGAAACTTATATTTTTCTATAAGATTCTTAACGCCTTGAAATAATCTATCATCTGAATCAGAAAGCTTGTATTTTTCAATTTCTAGAACAATCTCTGCACACTCTTTTGGACGTTTTCTCGCAACTTTTTCTTTCAGTATTTGAAAGCACTCATCTCTCTTCTCATCAGATAATATAAAGCTATCAGACTTAAGTTTTTGTTGGGGTATTACGATTTTTTCTAACTCATCTATCACTTTCTTCATCTCCATATCCCAAGAGCTTAAAAGATCTTTATCACCCTTCTCTTCAAGCTGAGTAGAAATTTGATGTAAACTCTCTGCACCTATACTCGCACTGAGTCCCTTTATAGTATGTAGCGTATGCTTTATTTCTCTATCATTAAGACCATAGAGATTTGTATTTTTATAGCTACTGTAAAAACTATTTAATATTTTCAAATAAAGTTTTTCATTTCCGCTTAAAAACTTTAAAGCCCTTTGCACATCTAATACATCTGTGTTTATACGAAGATTTTGAAATTGGCTCTCTTTATATTTACTTGTATAGAGACCTTTTTGAGGTATATAGTTTAGGAGTACAGCATAGAGTTTTTCTACTGCGATTGGTTTGTTAATATGGTCATTGACCCCTAGTTCTTTTGTTCGTTGTACATCCTCCTTCATAGCATTCGCAGTAAGCGCTATGATTGGAGTTGGTGCATTGCTAGATAACCTTTCTATATCTCTTATTTTAGCTGTAGCTTCATATCCATCTATTATTGGCATTTGAATATCCATGAAGATTAACTCATAATCATTTTCTTGAAACTTCTCTACAGCTTCAACTCCATTATTGGCTATATCTATATTTATACCGCTATTTTCTAGCAAGCCTAAAACTATCTCTTGATTTGTAATATTATCTTCAACGAGTAAAATTCTGCTTCCCTCTAGTGTATGGGTTCTGTTTGCCACAACATGATTGATTTGCGGGCTATATTCCATTTGAATATCATTCAAGAACATAGCACGTAAAATATCATTGAGTTGTGATGGGTTGATAGGCTTTTGTAAAAAAATATCTATTCCCGCATCATGCGCAAGTTTTACAATAGATTCTTGTCTAAAACTACTTACCATAATAACAGAAGGTGGCACAGCATCAGTACACTCAATATTTTTACTACAAGTTTCACACAATTTTTGTATAAGTTTAGCTGTTTGGATACCATCAAGCTTGGGCATATTCCAATCCATGAGTATTAAATCATATTTCGCTTCACATTCATGTGCCTTTTGTATAGCTTCCTCTCCACTATATGCATGCTCGGCTTGAATATCAAACATCTTTAAAATAGTTTCAAGAATTTCGTGCCATGACTCGTTATCATCTACAATGAGAACTCTCTTGTCGCTAAAGAGATGAAAATTTTTTGTATAAGGTCTTTCTTGCAAATCTATCTCAAATAGAAAACTGCTTCCAACGTTAAGTTCACTCTCTAGCCAAATTTTCCCATCCATAAGCTCTACGAGTTGTTTAGAGATACTAAGACCAAGTCCTGTTCCACCATATTTTCTTGTTGTACTTCCATCTGCTTGGGAAAATGACTGAAACAGTTTTGTTTGGTGTTCTTTTGAAAGACCTATTCCGGTGTCTTTTACCTCAAACTTTACTCTATTTTTATCAGCTTTTGTAATATAAATACCGATTTCACCATTTTCAGTAAATTTGACAGCATTTGTTAAAAAGTTGGTAAGTATTTGAGCTATTCTTAAACTATCTCCATAATAATTTTTGCCTATATCTGCTCCGTAACCTACGATAAGCTCAAGATTTTTTTCATGTATTTTATACTCTACAAGAGAGATTACATTCTCTATGAGTTTGTATAGATCGAACTCTACTTTTTCTATAGTTAATTTTCCTGCTTCTATCTTTGAAAAATCTAGAACATCATTGATGATTTCTAAGAGATGTTTCGCAGAATCATCTATTTTTTGGACAAAATTTCTTTGTTTGTCATTGAGAGGTGTTTGTAAAACTAGATGACTCATCCCTATAATACCGTTCATTGGTGTTCGTATCTCATGAGACATATTTGCAAGAAATTCACTTTTCGTTTTTGTAGCAAGCTCTGCTTTTTCTTTCGCAGCTTCAAGTTCTTTGGTTCTTTCATCTACAGTTTTTTCAAGGTTGTTATATATAAGGGCATTTTCAATTGACATAGCAATTTGCCCACTAAGATATTGTAAAAAGCTTATTTTGTCATCTGTAAAAACTGAGGATAATAAATTGTTCTCTAGATATATGATACCTTTTATGGCACCTTTTAAGACCAGAGGTGCACAAAGAACAGACTTAATATCTTTAAGAGGATGTTTTGTTTGTGTAAAAACTTCATTTTCATTGAGATTATCTACTATTAAGGGTTGTTGCGTTCTTAGTACATAGTTCACAACAGAATGAACTATTTGGGTAGATTGTTGATAGGGTACAGCCTGCATAACTTTTGGTTTCTCAGTATCAATGGATGCTTCTGCCTGAATGAAAAGCTCTCCACCTTCTTTTAAGAGTAAAAATCCATGCTGTGCTCCTGCATTTTGAATAATTATTTGAATAAGTTCTTTGAGCAAACTCGATATCCTTTGCTCTTTCACAATAGCTTCGGATGCTCGAATCAAAGTAGGTATATCTAAATGAATATCACGGCCAAGTTCCTCTTTTGTCTTTGATATAACGCCCC
Organism: Helicobacteraceae bacterium; assembly: GCA_021163845.1. GTDB lineage: Bacteria > Campylobacterota > Campylobacteria > Campylobacterales > Sulfurimonadaceae > Sulfurimonas. Next base: position 10,405 of record JAGGTH010000010.1, read on the forward strand.
ATTGCATGAGGTTTTGCAACAAGTCATTTTCATAAACTTTTGCAGCTTTGATTTGTCCAAGTTCTTTATAGATATGTACAATTAAACTATTTGCTATAGCTTGAGTATTTACTTGAAAATATATTTTTGCCATCTCCTGTGCTTTTTCATAGTAGCCTATTGCTTTGTTGGTATTGTTACCTATACGAAAGAGTTCAGCTTCTAAAATATACGCTTTTGCAATAAAATTTTCTGAGCAATCTTCTGCCCATTTGAAGAATTTATTTTTAGTTGTTTTTAGAGTATGTTTATATTTGATACGCTGAGAATATGTTGCATTCTCATAAAGTTTGGCTAAAATCAAAGCTTCATAAAAAAGGTGTTCTGTGGCGTGAATCATCCCTTTTGAAGAGGAGGTGAATTTTTTACTCTCTTTTAATATATTGAATGCCTCTTGATATTCTTTATTGATATAAAGTGCACACATTTTGTTAATAAAGTAGTAGTGTGCAAAATGTTTTGATGCATATTGATAGAGACTCTTTTTGTATTTATCCTCGTCTAGTTCAGAGATCTCACCTTTTAGGTTATATATAGCCTGCTTAACACTTAGTATTGCACCATATTGTTCTAAAGTTCCTATATTCTTAAGTACTGATGAAAAATGTTCGATCTTTTCTAGGATAGTGTCGAGATTTACTCCTCTCATAAACATACTTTGAACTATTGCTGCCGCCGAGCATCCAGTATGAAACCAATCTCCTATCTCTAAACCATTGTGATAAGATTCATTCCAGAGTTGTTCTGTTGTACTTGAGGGTTGTTTCCAAGAAGTTGCAAAATAGCCACTTACAAATTTTACTTCTGCGTGTTGAATAGTATTATGAAACCTCTCAAGCATCTTTATAGATAAGCGGTAATAATTAAATCCAAGATCGTGATTTCCTAAAATACCACCCTGAAAAATGACACCAAACACTGTAAATGCTATAACCGACTCTTTAGTCAAACCGTTTTCTAAACAATGTGTGACTATCTTTACAGCATTTGCGACACAAAGTTCAGGCTTTATTTGATATGCAGCTTGAAGTGTATTCGCAGCTAACTTTACAAGCAGTATAAACTCTTCATCCCTAGACTCTTTGAGATGAATAAGTTCTTCTATGTTCGTATTTCTAAGTTTAATTTTTAACTTTACAAAGTCAAAAAGAAACTGAGGTGGAATAAAACTTTTTGGCATAGTAAAACCAAACAGTTTTGTTGCCGTTCTACCAGTTTCATATGCCTTTTTGAAATCAGAAATATCTGAATAAAACTTAATCATAAGTTCATAGATCTTCGCTTTAGTAACTTTAGAGTCACTCAATTCTAAAGCCATCTCGTAATATTTTATAGCTTCATCATTATTATGGCATAGATGTTCACACTCGGCTCTGTCTTTTAAAATCAATGCCTTATCTGTTTGTGCGTCTTCAGGCAATAATTCCATCGCTTTGTTTATGTACAAAAGGGCATTTGCAAAATCACCACTTTTTTTGGAGTGAGAGGATGCTTTTAAATTAAGATCGATAAGAGTTTGCAAGTTATCTAAAAATGCATATCCGATGTTGAGATGATTCGTACAGCTAATCAGTGTTTTGTTCTCTATATCTTTGGAACTTTCAAGCAGAGAATAGCCTATCTCAAAATGTATCTTTTGTAATATGTTTTCCTCAATTTTTGAATATATGACCTCTTGCAATTTATCGTGAGAAAAACGATACATTATTCCATCGCTAGAGGAAGTTTCTATAATCCATTCCTCTTGTAACGCCGTTTTTATTGCCTGTTCAAAAGAATTTTCATCTTTATATATTTCTCGCAATAGATTTTTGGAAAACAGATTTCCAAAACAAGAAGCGATTTTGAGTAAATGATATGAGTGACTATCAAGTATATTTATTCTTTTACTAAGAATTTCAAAAACATTGTCACTTATCTGCAGTTTGAGTAAGCTTTCTAAATTACAAGACCACTGTAGATCTTGCATGTCAAACCAAATGATCCCTTCTTGTTGCAATTGCTTGATAAATTGCTGAACAAAAAAAGAATTACCGTTTGTTTTTTGTATTATAATTTTTGCAATTTCTTGAGCATTACTTAGATGCATAGTGTCGTAGAGCAGGTTTTGTATATCCTTTTGTTCTAGAGCTTCTAACTTCAACTCTTTCATATAAACATCAAAGGAAGAGAGTTTATTAAATAAGCCTTGCAAAATATGATTTTCATCAAGTTCTTCATCACGGTAGTTGATAATAACGACCAAGTTATGTAGGTTGAGTATAATATTCTCTAACCACTGAGTTGTAACAGAATCTGCCCATTGCAAATCATCTATATAGACACATAAAGGTTTGTTCGAATGGAAAAAAAACTTCATGAAACTAAACAGCATATTGTCAAATCTAGCTTTTTTATCGGAGGGACTTATATCTTCTACATCCGTTTGTTTTCCAATTATTATTTCGATTTCAGGGATAACATCAATCAAAATCTGAACCTCTTTACCCAATAGCTCTAGAAGTTTATCTTTAGAAAACTCAAGTGATTTTTCATCTTGTGCGATTATCTGTTTTGTCAGATTTCTCAACGCTCCATAGAGGATCTCATAAGGTGCGTTTTGTTTGTATTGCTCAAGTTTTAAATCAAGTATATAACCAAAATTATCTTTATGATTTTTTAAAAACTTATTGACAAAGGATGATTTTCCTATGCCTGATTTACCTGATATCCTTACTATAACATTTGTATCAGACTTCGATAGTATTATCTCTGAGAGTTCCTCTTCTTGAGATTCTCTTCCATAGATAAAATCTGATTGATTTAACTCAAAAATTGTTTTAAAAGTGTCTACTACAAACTCTTCATTCTCTTTATTGTGCTCTAGTTGTCTTAAGCATTTGTGCAAATCTATAGTGACTGACACAATACTACTGTATCTATCTGCGCTATCTTTAGCCATCATTTTTTCAATGATTTTAGAGATCATTACCGGTATTTTTGTGTCGATTTCGTGCAGTAGAGGAAATTTTTTGGTAAGTAAATCATAAGAAAAATCATCTGTATCTTTAAGAGAGAACTTCCCTTGAAGCATCTCATACAATAGAATGCCCAAGCTATAGATATCTACAGATCCATTTGCTTGAAGCTTTATTCTTTCACTTTGTTCGGGTGCTTTATATATTTCGCAGTGCTTTTGTAGGTTCTCTAGTTTGGAAATTAATTCCACATCATGATGATTATCTATTAAAATTGTATATGGTGATAAGTTGCCATACATAATATCTTGCTTATGCAAAACTTCCAAAGTTTTACATAGTTTAATGGCGATAAACAAAGAGGTCTTTACATCCACTCTGTTATTTTTAAAAAAAGTATCTAAGTCTACTTGATCAAAATGTTTTTTATTCACTTACATACCCTATTTGTATCTATAGTTATAGACTTTGAATCTCTGTGTGTGCTTTGATATTGATTATTTACTTTAGCAAAATATTCTTATTTTCACTTTATTAATAAAACTTATCTCATAATGGATTGATGACTTAAAACTGCATGATAAAAAACAGATCATCGCACTTGATTGTTGAATGGGTGATTATGTGTAGGGGAGGGATAATATAAATAAATGGTGGACCCTCAGGGATTCGAACCCTGGGAGGGGTTACCTCGCCGGTTTTCAAGACCGGTGCATTCGACCAACTCTGCCAAAGATCCACGTTTTAAAAATGTAAGTATATCATAAATTAAACTGGAGGTGCCACCCAGATTTGAACTGGGGATAGCAGCTTTGCAGGCTGCGGCCTTACC
>JAGGTH010000047.1 GCA_021163845.1 Helicobacteraceae bacterium
TTTCTAAGTACTCAATATACTTTCCGTATCCACACCCAATATCATTAATAGAAAAATCATTTCCATTTATGATTTTAGACAATTGTTCAAATCGAATGAACTGCCCCGCTTCTCCATTCCAATCAACTCCTTTGGGTGTTGCCCCATAAGTCTGAATTTTATTAGAATAGTAGTTAGTAATATTTTCAAGTACATTCATAAATAATCTTTCTACGTTAAATAATGACTCAAATTTTGTATAAGTGCATTTTTTGAAAAATTGTTTTTAACACTTATAATGTTTTTAATTTTGTCTCTCTCTTGCATGAGAGATAAATCTATCGCTTCGGTACTAAAAGTCTTTAAATCACACTCTTTCATAAGAGTATTCAATGTGGATTTTGGATGGATATATACTTTTTTTCCCATTCCCAAAAGAGTAATAATATTGCCAAAAGCCTGTTGTCTTTCATGATTAAAAATAGCTATGTCAATACCTAATAAAAACTCTATGTACGTGTTCTGAGGCATAAATTCAGTCATAGGAAAAAACTTATCATGAAAGATCTCTTTGCCTTGTTGTATAACTTCTTTCGCATAGATACCATCACCATACGAAAGGGGTACATATATTTTAATATTTTCATGTTTGAATGTAGCAAGGCTTTGTAATATCTCTTTATGCTTGTTAGTTTGAGTTGCTGAGTTTCCTAATTGGATATTGATGCAGTCATTTGGTGTTTTCTTTAATGAATATTCTTTATAAAGATTACTTGGATAGTTAAAAGATTTAATATGGATTCCATTAGCTCTATACAAATTTTTTACAAGGGTATAGTCCCCTGTTGTTCCTGTAACTAAGTAGCCCATCTTTTGTATAATTTCATGTCTTATTTTGGTCTGTTTTTCTGGAAAATAAAAATCTCCTCCCCACATAATCCAATAACACTTTTGTAAAAGTTCTTGGTTAGAATAAAGCACTAAGTCAACTTTATCTCTCCAGAGTCCATGAAGAATGATCTTTTTAGCCGTCTTCATGTATTTTAATAGTGTGATAAAAATATCATCATCTGTATGTAAAAACTCTACATGATGCTGTGGAGTTAACCCATACTGATACTTTTCACTCGTTATAAAAACATAGTGATGTTCTTCTCTTCCAAAATGTTCATCTACAAAATCAATAAAAGGAGCTAAAAATTTTTCTAAGACCATTACATGAAGAATTTTTTTCTCATTCATTCTCATAGTCTCGCATATTTTTTTGCAAAATCTAGCGCATATTTAAAAAATTCATGATTATGGAAACCAAGCTTTAAATTCCATGTTAAATATGCTTTTACCATAGATTGTTTTGGATCAAAACCAATTGGGACATTGTAAGTTTCACTCGCTTTTTTGTACCATATAGCATGGAAACTCTCACCATACTTTGCTTTATCCTCTTTTGTAAATCCAAGATACTCAAGATTATCAAAAAACTTACTAAAATATTCGGTATTATTCTTTTCTTGCTCTTCTATAGTCACATTTTGCTGGTTTAAATACAAGCCCATACATAATACATCTGTAGAAACGTTTCTCAAGTAATATAATACTTCTGTATCTAGTCTATTGCGTTCATTATTAGAGACATACACCTCAATATTTTCAATCATATCTGCAACATTATTGATTACACATATTTGCATACACGTATTTTCGAAAATATTTAGCACATTCACTTTCATTTGATCATTGAAAATAAGCGCCTTAAAATGATATAGTGGAAAATCAAGCATAAGCTCCTTGATATACCCTACAAACTCCTCATCCTCTAAGTTCTCCCTAGTCGCCAAAAATCCAATAGCATTCGGACAATAAAGATCTTTGATCTTCTCCTCATCTATCGGCTCTTGCAAACTTTTCATAAAGCTTAGTTCGTTATATTTTTCATCATCTCTTGCTATCACATCCACAAAAGCTTGAGGTAATTCTTCGCCTGTCTTAGCATCTTTAAAGTAAATAGCATCGATCTTCTCTTGATAGGTATCTGGCACATCATAAAGTATTCCACGCATATCCACATCAAAGACACGTCCTAGACTCGCTTTCATATCACTACATCCGAAGCTATCTATCCTCTCATCTTCACAATAGACATCGATCGCATCGATATTATTGATACGCACGCGTGCTTTTGCATACTCTATCGTTTTCAAAATTGCATCAGTGATCCCTGCATATGCAAAAAGCCACGCTTTATAAGACTCTACAAGAAGCTCCATTTTTTCACGTGCCTGCTCTTCATTGATCGGTTTGTGCACCTCTAAAGGAGCTATTTGAATATCTTGTACAAGAAGCATAGATTGTGCAATATGCCATACTACTTTATCGTACATTGGATCTTTTTCACGCGCTTTGATATCTTGTATCCGTGCTAAGATCTCCTCCACTTTTGCTAGCTCCAAGGGCGCTTGAGTCTCAAGCTTCCTTGCAATTTCTACCATCTCTAAGAAAAGAGATCTAAGCTCCTCAAAGAGCGCTTGAACATATACGACCATCTCATCAACTTTATCATCTAGCTTCTGCATCACAATAGCTTTTTGATTTTCATTGAGCCTACTAAGAATAATCTTCTTTTTCTCTTTTTTTCTCTTCACATATTTCTTGGTAGCTTGGGCAAAAGAAAGTTCGACTGCACCTTGAATGCGTGCTCCACCTTCTGTAGCATTGATCGTTCGCATCCGTGCATTTGCCTCAGCGATATCTTTTTCAAAGAAGTTTCTAAAGAGATTCCAAAAGTGGCTTGTACGCACTTTTTTCTCTCCACCCCAGCCATCGATCCAAATATCTGTCTCTTTCTCTTTTACGTCATTTACGCCAAAGACGTGCCCCTCAGCGTGGGATGTTCCATCTTCACCATAAGCGAGATCTTGTCCTATTAAGATACAATTTTTAAACTTCGAATGATAAATAAGTTCAAATGCCATATTTGCAGCACTCATTCCTAGTCCTATATAGCCCCATTCTTGTGGTCCAGTTGTTGTCATATATCCAAGAGGGCGTAAGCTCATCTGCATCACTCCACCCTTGACACTTTTAATCACATCAGGATGCTGTAGAGAACTTAGCCCTATCACCACATCATCAAATCCCTCTTTTGGTACTTGATCAAAAAAACGTGCACTCTCTTTCACACGTTCTATCGACATCACTACATCAGGTTTGATACCTGCTTCATAAAGTACTGGAAAGCTCGCATCTACAGCGATAATTCGCACATAAGGGGCTATCTCTTTAAGTAAAGGAAGCTGTTTGGTCAGCGAAGGTCCTGTAGAGACCAAAACAGCAGTATCTGTTGTTGGAAGCTTTTGAAAAAGCTCATAAAGTGTTGGCGTGTTCACAACTACCGGTAAGTTAGTGATATGGTGTTTTAGCCCTATGAGAGCGTCTTTTGTATCATTGCCTGCAAGATTCACCGTATGGTAGATCGCTTCTAGCATCAGTTGATTTGTACGACGCATGTGCTCTTGGTAAAGCTTTTCATAGTAAGCTGTATTGGGATACAGATCATATACCCTTGCATAGCGTTGTTGATCCACCTCTTTAAACAGCGGTAAAAATCTTGTAAAGCTTACATCCGAAGCTCCAAAGAATACAAGTCTCTCCTCTGCAAGCTCCTCAGAAAAGTCGATCATATGAAGTACAACATGAAGTATCTCTATCTCAGGCTCGATCACTACGATACGTTTAAGCTTTGGATTTTGGAGCAAGTGTTTTACAAAAAGTCCATTTCCAAGTCCATACATATACAAATAAGGGTATTCTTCATAGGTCACAAACTCTGCTACAGATTCTTGAATATTCTCTAGAGGTTTGCCCTCATAGAGTGGAATAAACTCTTTTTTATGTATAAAATTCAAGCTTGCTAGTTCATCTTCATCCATGAAAATTTCAAAATCTTCCACCTCTTTGACCGCGCTTGCTAGCTTTGCAAGAGAAGAATTTTGTTTAGATAGCATTGCTATATTTGCTTGAAAAAGTGACATAAAAAAACCTTTGAACAAAAAAGAGTCAAGAGTATAAACCGATAAAAGATTTCACTCTTATCGGTTAAAAAGAATAGTTATTGAAGAAGTTTGAGGACATTTTGCTGTACAGCATTTGCTTGGCTCATCGCATAACTTCCCGATTGAGCTAGAATGTTCGCTTTTGTAAAGTTTGCTGATTCAGCAGCAAAGTCAACATCCCGTATCTGCGATTCTGCAGCTTTTACATTCACTTGTGTGACTGAAATATTATTTACTGTCACTGTCATCTGATTTTGTGCAGAACCTATATCAGAACGTATACTGTCAAGTTTTTCTTGTGCTGACTGTGCAATGGTGATTAAAGACTGTGCTCCAGCAAATGTTGCAACACCTGCGGCAAGATTATCTCCATACCCTATAGCATTTGCACTTGTATAAGCACCCATAGCCTCAGCGATTCCTGAGCTTATCTCACCCATCATCTGACGAAGACTCACACTCGCTTGTGTCGCATTTGTATCATCAGTAGAAAGGTCTAAACTAGCTCCTAATGAGTCCTGTATCTGCATCTGTATATCTGCTGCACCTGTTGCAGTAAGAGTAAGACGTCCTGTATAGCTCCCATCCATACCTGTAAAACCTGCACTTGCGTCAAAACCACTTACTGCAATAGCACGTCCATCTGTAGATGTAAGTTCAAGTTTTCCTTCTGAATTTACTGATGCGACAACTCCTGTTGTCTCTTTGTGCGTATTGATCGCATCAACCAAAACACCATTCCTATCGTTTGCTTCTACATCCAAAGATGCTGCAACGATAGTACCATTTACCGTAAGATTACTTACTGTTCCCGAACCAATAGAGATACTACTTGTTGCAGTCAATGACCAACTTGCACGTACACCTGTAAGATCAGAACTTTTATTAATCACCTCAGCAAGTGCACCTACACCGGTGCCTGCACTTGTACTAATGGTGACTGATTCCAGAGTAATCGTAGAACCATTTGCTTTTGTGAAAACAGGGGTTGCAGTATCAAAAGTGGTGCCCATATCACTCGTTTCAAAGCGTGTATGTCCAATTTTATCAGAACTTGTTGGTCCAATAGACATACTAATTGTTTCATTTGAAAATGCTCCCACTTGAAAAGAAGCATTTGTAAATGCCCCCGATAGTAAGCTTTTACCATTATAAGAAGTTTGAGAAGCAATATTATCTAATTGCTCTGTAAGTCTTTTGATATCCGCTTGAAGCGCTTTACGAGACTGTGCATTCTGACCATCTTGTGCAGCTTGAGTTGCTTTGACTTTGATAGTATCAAGAATTTTAAGTTGCTCATCCATCGCTTTATCAGCAATCTTTGCAATCGCAATCCCATCATTTGCATTGTTTACCGCTTGTCCAAGAGCAGAAGCTTGTGAACGAAGTGAATCTGCGATCGCCATACCAGAAGCATCATCTGCTGCTGAGTTGATACGTAGACCAGAACTTAGCTTATCTAAAGAGTTAGTAATATTACGATTATTCATCACACCATTGGTGTGAGCTGTCATAGCCGCAACATTTGTATTAATTCTAAAGCTCATTTGAAAATCCTTTTACACGAAAACTTTTCGCTCTTTTGGTTTTATGTTAAGGAGCTAAAGCAAAAGGTGTTCCAAAGTTATTTTTTATGAGAAGAGGAAAGGGGAAAGATTCTAAGTATTTTTGTAGTGTACTTACTGCTTGAGGTTCGTGTTACGAAAATGTAACACGAACCTCAGCCTCTAAAAAAGATTCAGAAATACGAGCTAACTCGTACTTCCAGAGAAGTCATACCAAGACTATTGTAAAAGTCTTAATACATTCTGTTGTACAGCGTTTGCTTGACTTAATGCATAACTTCCCGATTGAGCAAGGATGTTCGCTTTTGCAAAGTTTGCAGACTCTGAAGCAAAGTCAACATCACGGATTTGAGATTCCGCCGCTTTAACATTTACTTGTGTAACTGAGATATTATTAACAGTTACAGAAAGTTGATTTTGTACCGAACCGATATCAGCGCGCACACTATCAAGTCTTTCTTGTGCAGATTGCGCAACTTTCATAAGAGCCTGTGCACCCGCATATGTAGTTGCACCAGCTCCTAAATCTTCACCAGCACCAAGAACATTGTCATTAGCAAATGCTCCCATTGCCTCAGCTGTAGTAGAACTAATCGCACCCATCATCTCACGAAGACTCACACTTGCTTCATTCGCAGACGTATCTAAACCTGTACCACCTGTTCCAGTGATAGCCATTTGAATATCCGCAGCACCTGCACTAGTAAGAGTTAAACGTCCTGTGAATGCACCATCAGCAAGATTCGCTTCTGTTCCTAAACCTGTTATATCGATCGCACGACCATCTGTTGAAGTTAATTCTAAATAACCTCTTGAATCAACAGTTGCAACGACACCTGTTGTCTCTTTATGTGTATTGATCGCATCAACAAGAACACCATTTTTGTCATTTGCTTCAATATCAAGTCCAGAAGCAGCGACTGTAGTCCCATTGATAGTGATAGCAGCTGAAGTTGTTCCCGACGCAATCGCAGCCGTTCCAGTTGCAGTTAATGACCAGCTTGCACTCACACCTGTAAGGTCAGAGCTTTTGTTGATTGTTTCCGCAAGAACACCTACTCCTGTTCCGGCACTCGTAGAGATCGTTACTGTTTCAAACTGAATTGTTTCACCATTTGCTTTCGTAAATGTTGCAGTAGCATCACCCATCGCTGTACCCATATCACTTGTTTCAAAACGTGTATGCCCAATTTTATCTGAACTTGTTGGCCCAATAGACATATTGATCGTTTGGTTCGAATACGCTCCAACTTGGAAGCTTGAGTTTGTAAATGCACCTGAGAGCAAGCTTTTACCATTGTAAGAAGTTTGAGAAGCAATATTATCTAATTGCTCTGTAAGTCTTTTGATATCCGCTTGAAGCGCTTTACGAGACTGTGCATTCTGACCATCTTGTGCAGCTTGAGTTGCTTTGACTTTGATAGTATCAAGAATTTTAAGTTGCTCATCCATCGCTTTATCAGCAATCTTTGCAATCGCAATCCCATCATTTGCATTGTTTACCGCTTGTCCAAGAGCAGAAGCTTGTGAACGAAGTGAATCTGCGATCGCCATACCAGAAGCATCATCTGCTGCTGAATTGATACGTAGACCAGAACTAAGTTTATCCAACGAAGTACTAATATTACGATTGTTCGCCATAGCGTTCGTATGTGCGTTCATTGCCGCAACGTTTGTATTAATTCTAAAGCTCATTGTAAATCCTTTTATGTAAAGAGTTTTCACTCTTTTTGAGTTTTAATTGTATCTTTGGCATCCATGCCTCGATGCAAACTAAATCGTCACTGCTTGAAATAACTTTAATAAATATACAATTTTTTTTTGATACACTTTCGCAATCAAACAAAACTATACTATATATAGGGAAACTCATTGAACTTAATTATTGTCGAATCACCAGCAAAAGCAAGAACGATCAAAAACTTTCTAGGTAAAGGCTATGAGGTTATTGCATCCAAGGGACACATCCGAGACCTACCAAAATCACGTTTTGGGATCACGGTAGATGAGGAACACCATACCCTCACACCAACCTACAGCGTTGCAAAAGAGAATGCTGCCACCGTCAAAGAGATCAAAGAGCTCGCCAAAAAATGTGACACTATCTATATCGCGACCGATGAGGACCGCGAGGGAGAAGCGATAGGCTGGCACATTGCTCATGCGATCAAAAAAGATCCAGAGGAGCTCCCACGTATCGTGTTTCACGAGATCACAAAAACAGCGATCGCACATGCACTCGAATCTGCACGTAAGATCGATATGGATATGGTCAATGCCCAACAAGCACGCCGTTTACTCGACCGCGTTGTGGGCTATAAACTCTCTCCACTTTTAAGTTCAAAGATCCAAAAAGGGCTCTCCGCGGGACGTGTACAATCTTCTACTCTTAAGATCGTAGTAGACCGCGAACGCGAGATCAAGGCCTTTGTTCCAGAAGAATACTGGAGCATCGACACACTCTTTAAAAAAGATATCGAAGCAAGCCTCACGCTCCATAAAGAGGAGAAAATATCTAAACTCTCTATCAAAAATAAAAAAGAGGCCGACGCGATTGTAGAGAGTGTCAAAAAAGATAGCTTTACTATCAAAGCGATCGAGACCAAACAAAGAAAGAGTGCAACACCCCCACCTTTTATGACCTCTACGCTCCAACAAACCGCTTCAAGTAAATTAGGCTTTACTCCTAAAAAAACAATGATGGTCGCACAAGCGCTCTATGAAGGGGTAAAAACACCTGATGGCACATCTGGGGTAATCACCTATATGAGAACCGATTCCCTTAATCTTGCAAAAGAAGCAGTGGACGCGGCGCGCGATTTTATTGGCAATAAATTTGGTGAGAAGTATCTTCCAAAAGAGCCAAAAGTTTATACAAAAAAAGCCAAAGGAGCCCAAGAAGCCCATGAAGCGATCCGTCCAACGATGCTTCACTTCACACCAGAAATAGCGCAGAGCTTTTTAAAAGCAGATGAGATCAAACTCTATCGTCTTATCTATGAGCGTTTTGTAGCATGTCAGATGAACGATGCTCTTTTTGAACAACAAAGCATCACTTTTAAGGGGAGCGAAAACGAGTACAGAGCAAGCGGACGTAAGCTTCTCTTTGATGGTTTTTATGCACTCACAGGGACAGAGGACAAAGACAAACTTCTCCCAACACTCAAAGAGGGGGAAAAAATAGCGCTCCAATCGATCCAACCTGAGCAACATTTTACAGAACCACCATCACGCTACTCAGAAGCTTCTTTGATCAAAAAGCTAGAGTCTGAAGGGATCGGTCGCCCATCTACCTATGCTCCAACTGTTGCGACACTCAGTAACCGTACCTACGTGACGATCGAGAAAAAACAGATTATCCCTACAGAGATGGCATTTACTGTAACAGATATATTGGAGAAAAACTTCTCCAATATCGTCGATGCGAACTTCACAGCAAATATGGAAGAGCAACTTGATGAAGTGGCAGAGGGGCATACAGACTGGCAAAAGCTACTCAGTGATTTTTACTTCTCTTTTATGCAACAAGTAGAAGAGGGAAAAGAGAAAATTGTCTCTTTAAAACTTGCAAAACCTCTCGGTCGTCCATGTCCTAAATGTGGCGAAGAGCTTCTTCTGCGCTCTGGAAGATTTGGAAACTTTATCGCATGTAGCGGTTTTCCAAAATGTAAATATACAGAACAGATCGATGATGAGGGGAACACTGTCGAGGTCAAAGAGGAGATCAGTGACGAGAAGTGTGACAAATGTGGCAAAGATATGGTTGTCAAAAGTGGTCGCAATGGAAAATTCCTTGCATGTAGTGGATATCCTGATTGTAAAAATACCAAAAGTCTCGAGAGTGAGACAAAGACTTCGGATGTAGCGTGTCCTGACTGTGGTGGAAAACTACTCTGGAAACAATCCCGCCGTGGAGCGTTCTGGGGATGTGAGAATTATCCAAAATGTAAGTTTATCTCTAAGTTTGAACCTACCACCATCAAGTGTAAACAAGAGGGCTGTGATGGAGTGCTCGCTGAGCGTACCTATAGAAACAAAGAGGTGTATGAGTGTGTCAAATGTAAGACGCGTACACCAAGAGAAGAAGAGTAGTAACGTATGAAAATAGGGATACTCTCAGATACCCATACAAAGGTAAAGAAAGCACGCAGAGTACTTGATCTACTTTTGACAAACGGTGCTGAGTTCATTATCCATGCAGGTGATATCGTAGAGCTTGAGATCCTTGATATGCTTGAGAATTGTGGTGTTCGCTATGTTGCAGTGTATGGCAACAACGATGCGCATCTTGCGCAACACCACAAAGAGTACCATCTTGTACAAGAGCCTCACTATTTTAAACTTGCTAACACCACCTTTAAGCTGATGCATCTGCCTTATTATATGACGCCTGATACCGATGTCGTACTCTTTGGACATACCCATCTTTTTGAGGTAGAGTTTACCAATAACACCCTCTTTTTAAATCCAGGGGAAAGTTGTGCGAGAAATAAACCCATTAGCGAATGTGCGATGCTCGAGGTAAGTGAAGAAAAATTTGAGGTCACTTACTACGCAAAAGAGAAAAAGAGTAAAGAGTTTGAGATGCAATATTTCTCATTTGAGAGGAAAGTCTAAATGAAAGAGAAGATATTTTTATGTTCCATCTGTAATATCAACAGTGGTACTTGTAAAGAGGATTGTAAGTTTTGTTCACAAAGTGTACGCTATAAAGCTGACATCCCAAGATACAAACAAAAAGCGATCGAAGATATTATTCAAGAAGCAAAAATCGCCCGTGACAACGGAGCCCTTGGTTTTTGCCTCGTCACAGCAGACAAAGGACTCAATGATAAAACACTTGAGTTTGTTTGCAATACTGCCAAAGCCGTGAATAAAGAGGTGCCAGAGCTTCGCCTTATCGCGTGTAATGGCACCGCAACACTCGAGCAACTTCACACACTTAAAGAAGCGGGTGTCAAAGCCTACAACCATAATCTTGAAACATCCAAAGAGTTTTATCCACAAATATGCACGACCCATTCATGGGATGAGCGCTATGAGACTTGTCAAAATGTGAATAAAGCAGGGCTCATCCTTATCAGTGGGGGGATCTTTGGACTAGGTGAGTCTCAAGAAGATAGAGTCTCTATGCTACGCTCTTTAGAGTCACTGAATCCTACATCCGTACCTATTAATTTTTATCACCATAACGAAGCGCTAGAACTTTTCCCGAACCCTTTGGATGTAGAAGAAGCGCTCGATCTTATCTCTTTGACTCGAGAGATGATCCCAAATGCGGATCGTATAATGGTCGCAGGTGGGCGTGAGCTGATGTTTGGAGCACGACAAGAGGAGATCTTTTCCCGCGGTGCAAATTCGATCGTGATAGGAAACTATCTCACAACCAACGGTCGCGCTATGAGCCAAGACTTACAGATGCTCGCCGCGCTTGATCTTGATGTCGCAAAAAAAGTAAACTAAGATGAGTCAAAGCGTTGTTTTAATCACCACTATATCGCTTATCATCATCTTTTCACCCTTTTTTGCAAAACTTTTAAAACTCCCTACGACACCTATTGAAATCATTCTTGGTTCCATCTTTGGCTATTTAGGATTTCTCCATTCTGAGCACCTTTTTGAGCTCGTTGCAGAACTTGGATTTTTATATCTGATGTTTATTGCTGGAACAGAGATCGATCTTAAAAAAGTGCTCAAAACACCTCGGGATGTGATGCGTCGTGTTATTCTTTATACGATTATCCTTTATGCTTTTTCTATCTCTTTTTCTCTTTATTTTGATCTTGGAAAGATCTTTATGGTGCTTCTGCCTCTTATCTCTGTAGGACTTGTCGCATCGCTTTCTAAAGAGTATGGAAAAACCCCTTGGCTCACTCTCTCTATGACAGCTGGAGGGATCGGTGAGGTTGTAAGTATCGCCCTACTCACTCTTACATCCGCAGCCTTGCATTCAGGTTTTGGCGCAGGTCTTTTCCATACTATCCTAGCACTCATCCTCTTTTTGGTTTTTATGTTTATCCTTTTTCGTGCGATACAGCTTCTTTTTTGGTGGTTTCCTCAGGTCTCTGTCGCACTTATGCCACACAAAGATAATAAAGAACAAGATATCCGCCTCTCGATGGGGATCTTCTTTTTACTTGTCGGAGCGATGCTTTATCTTGATCTTGAACTCGCTTTTGGAGCTTTTCTCGCAGGGATCTTCATCCCAACCTTTTTTGAGCACAAACATGAACTTCCAGAAAAGCTCGCATCGTATGGTTTTGGATTTTTGATCCCTATCTTTTTTATCTATATCGGAAGCTCTTTTAATCTCGAAGCACTTGTCATGCAAGGTCTCATCTCAAAAGCGATCTTCATTGCACTGGCGATGGTGATGATGCGCGTGGTTGCATCTTTGGTCTTTATCAAGCAACTCGGTTGGATTGATTCCGTGCTTATGGGGCTTAGTCATTCTATGCCGCTCACACTCCTTATTGCAATGGCGACACTTGCTTTTCATGCAAACAGTATCGATCAACTTCACTACTATGCATTTATCCTCGCGGCTTTATTTCAAGTTATTAGTGTTATGATTGTGATTAAACTTATCAATAACTATAAAGTGAAAAAAGGTTTGAGCCAAAGCTAAAGGGAGGTGGATATGTCTCGTTCTGTGTTACTGCAACTCGCTCGTGATTCGATACAAGAGGTCTTAGAAGCCAAAAGGACTATCGTAAAAGAGCAGCTCTTAAGCGAACATCCCCTTTTGGGCGAAAAGATCACAAGCACACTCAATCTCTACCTAGATAATCAACTTCGAGGCTCTTCTAGTTCTAAGAGCCCCCAAAAGAGTTTACTCGAAGATATTATTCATAATGCAAAAAAAGCAGCTTTTGAAGACCCAGATTTTTCACCCATCACGACATCTGAATATCTTGCTTGTGAACTAGAACTGTTGCTTGATACACCTAATGGTGTTATCAGCCAGAGAGACCCAGCCATCTTACAAACCACAAAATTTAAAATTGAACACTATGCGGATGAAGCCTAATGTATTATGTAATTAAAAAACAAAACACAAATCCACTCTCAACCTTTATTGGTTTCAAAGTACCCAAATATATCTCTTCAAAAAAAAGTGATACTGTTATTTTTGAGTTTATCCAAAATGACAAACCTGTGCGTAAATGGGTAAAAAAAGAGGATATTATCCTCCTTACGGATGATAGGGAATATTTTTTGAAGATCTACAAGCAGTTTGAAGATGTACAAAAACAGCAACAAGTACTTATAGACAAAGCCCAAGCTAATCTCGATAAAACGCTTGAAACTTTCACAGAGACAATGCAAGATGAGATCGACAAATATACCCAATTCCTAGATGACTCGGATATCCCTCAAAATCTACTCTAAGTAAGCTTATCAGGAAAAGTCAACATAAACTTCTGTAATTTGGGTTTTATCACCACCTGACAGTACCCTTGCATAGGATTCTGTTGGTAGTAGTTTTGGTGGTAGGCTTCTGCTGGATACACTTCGGGAAGTGGACTCACCTCTGTAACGATAGGATCACCATAAGCTTGTTGCGCTTTAGCGATCACCTTATCGATGATATCTTTATCTTCTTGGCTTTCATAATAGATAACCGAGCGATATTGTGTCCCTTTATCTGCCCCTTGCTGGTTAAGGGTGGTTGGATTATGAATCACAAAGAAGATCTCTAGGAGCTCTTCTTTGCTTATAATCTCTGCATCAAATGTGATATCTACGATCTCAGCATGTCCTGTTGCTCCCGTACAAACATTCTCATAAGAGGGATTTTTTCTTGCTCCCCCTGCATAACCACTTATAGCTTGAAGGACACCTTTTACATTGCTGTATACTGCTTCAACACACCAAAAACATCCTCCACCTAAAACTAATCGCTCTTTTTTCATCTTTATCTCTCTTTTTTTGCTGATTATCGCTTAAATTTCTTGTACTTTATGGTGTAAACTTGTTTAAAAATAAATTTTAAACAGAAATTTACATTCC
>JAGGTH010000002.1 GCA_021163845.1 Helicobacteraceae bacterium
AAGTAAAAGAGTTTATTTACGACAACAATCTTCAGTGGCAAGCATCATTTAGCGGTGCAACAGAAAAATATGCATACGGCTATCGCGGTTCACTCGTCGTCATCCCAGGAAAAGTGCTCTCAGCAGACAAACAGCTTCCACCAAAAGCAACACTCACACAGACAATTTTGGTAAGTAATAGCGAGTCGATCGACTTTTTGGCTTGTGAGCTTGAAACACTCGATATTTTTGAGCCATTTGTTGATAAGTACAAAGATATCTTAGCAAGTGATGGGCTCTATATTCTCTTTGTTACAGATCTTGATGGGGATGGAGTATTTAAATATGAAGGCTATACATTTTATGCATTTTCTCTCGATGAGAGTTCGGTATGGAATGAGCTCCTTGACCACGCTGATCTGAGCAAAGGGGATCTTAAAAAGACAAGTGCAGAAGAGAAGATAGATATCGTTTATGATGCGATTAAAGCAACGAAACTTCGCATTGGTGAAAAAAGCTATGAGGAGATCAAAGCTCTTAAAAACGATAGTAAGAAGAAAACAACTTTTGGAGCTGTGTAACATCCTCAGGTGAAAACCTGAGGAGTTTTTTAACCAGCTTCTAAAACCTCAGGTTCCTCTTGTACCTCTTTTTTCACACCGCGTTGCTCTAGTGGAATATCTGTGCGATATTTTTTAGCTTTTTTACTGACAATTTTGTAGAGTTCTTCATTTGCAAAATGGGTTTCAAACTCTGCACTAAAAGGCATATCCCAAGTGATACATCCAATACTTGGGCAAATTGCTGCACATTGTGGATCTTCGTGTATCCCCACACATTCGACACATTTATCGGGTTGCACATAGTAACGTGCATAGCCTAGTGGGTTTTTACTATCATCTACTATCGCATTTACTGGGCAGTTTTGCAAACATGCATCACAGGTGATGCAACTCTCATCAATTATTACAGCCATATCAATTCCTTTTCATCTCTGTTTGTGGTAAATTCTAAGAAGCCATGGAGGAGCTTGGTTATTTAAAAGCTCTTGAAGCTTCTCTATCGCATCTTGGATCTTTTGTCCCTCTTCTACACGCACGGGATAGACACCACTGGCTTGTGTCATCTTTGCAGCGGTTGGACCTATTTGGGTGCAATAAAGGATATCTGCACCCCCTAAAGATTCTATCTTATATCTTAGTTTCTCTTTTTCATCTTCTATCTCTTTTTGGCTCTCTTTACACTCAATAAAAGTGCTACTCTCTTTTGAGATCTCATAAAGATAAAACTGTTTGGACCAGCCAAAATGTTGATCGATCCTCTCTCCATTTGAAGATGCAAAAGCAACGAACATCCAAGTACCTTTAAAAAGAGTCCATCACGTTTGCATGTGATTCTCTTGCACTCATAGGGATCTCAGCCATAAACTCCTGAGCTTTTATTTCTGGGAGCATCAAACCTTTTTTCTTGTGCTCGCGAATCTTATATCTTCCCTCTTCATTGCCACTTGCATAGTAGTCATTAAAATCAGTCGTATAAGGCATATCCCAAACGATCGATCCCTCTGTAGGGCATACATCAGCACAGCGTGGTGTATCGGCGTGTCCTACACACTCTACACAGCTCTCAGGTTTAACATAAAAGCGTTCACTCTCAAAAGGGTTTTTCTCATTATCATCACCTAGTATCGCAGCTACTGGGCACTCCGGTGCACACGCATCACAGTTGATACACTCCTCAGTTATCATTACAGCCATAGTTTTCTCCTCATTATTGTTATTTTTTTAGAAAATGCATCTTTTATTCTCAAAGTTACATCAAATACAATATGACATTTTTGTCAATCATCTCTTCAAACTGGCGCAAAAGCATATCTGCTGTGGATGTAGAACCCAAATGACAGCCCGAACACGCACCAATATAACTCAGCCAGATCTGTGGATTTGCACCGCTTATATAGTTAATAAGTTCAATTCCACCGCCATCACGTGCGAGCATAGGACTTATCTTTGTTTTAATAAGCTCACGCACTTTTTGCTCTTGCTCCTCTTCGCTAAGCGTATAAAACGCACTTTGAGACTCTTGCGCTAAAGAGGCATTGCTCACATAGGTGATGATCCCTTGGGCTTGAGTGTTGCCATTGTGTGCTGCTTTGATGAGATATTCCATCCCCTCATATATTTTGTTATTTTGTCTGTAATACATCCCAAGTTGCACTTGAGCATTCGCATCACCGCTATCAGCTGCACTTTTACACGCTTGAAATTGATCGAGTTCTTTTTTTGCTTCCATCCTCTCTCCTTATCGCTTTTGGTGTTCTTGTGCATCTTTTATTCTAGAACCATTTATGCATAAGAGCTTTTCAAACAAAGGAGAACTCATGATCGCAATACCGATAGACAATGCCTCCATTGATGCAAAATCATCGAAGCTCTTTGGCAATGTAAAATATTTTGCCCTATGGGACAAACAAGAAAAAAAGTTCACTTTCATCACAAATAAAGAAGCGGGTAATGGTATAAAAACCGCCCAACTTCTAAGTAAATGGGATGTCACACAGGTGGTTTACTCTTTTATGGGAGATGGTCCTTTTGGCTCTTTGCTCAAAGATAAGATCGATGTTTACTATATAGGTGGTGAGCCTATGGAGCTTACAGAGATCCTAAAGGGGCTTGAAAAAGGCTCTTTTATTCACGTAACATCAGAAAATGCATCAAACTATCTTGATAGTGGTACAGCGAGTGGGGATTGCTCGTGTGGATGTAGCCATGACTGAGATCATTACACCAGAGATGCAGCAGATCAAAGTGATGATAGCCCAAACAGTTGCTAAAAGAGAGATCCTCAAACGTGAGATGCAAGAGTGGTATGAAAAATACCCAGATCAAAAGTTTGAAAATCTCAACAAGCTCATCATCACTGATAGTGTTCTTAGCGAACTCGACTCACATTATAAACGTTTATGGGATTCTAACAATGCAAAATCAAGCGCCTAACACACACCCACAAGAGGAGAAACTTCTCAAACTCGCACGCGATGCCTTTGAGAGAGCGTCTACACTTCATACAGATGAGAGAATAGAGGTCTATCTCGATGGAGATGAGCCAAAGATCTCGAATGTCTTGGATAAAAAAGAGAGTATCATCTATAGCAAAAACAAGATACTTTGCTATGAGATACACGGCTATGACTACCTCGAAGAGGAGATCAAAACATGGATCGACTATGCACGCCAAGCGGTAAAAAACAAAGCCCAAGATGCACCCGAGCCAACACCACTCGAGAACTCTATCTATGAACTCGCGCAAGAGATCGCCAAAAGATCAGGTCGCACAGAAGAGAAGATAAGCTCTTATGAAATTTTTGCCAATATGCCTATGAACTTACTTGGCACAATAGAGCAAGAGATCCTAGAGTATTGGTGGAATGCAAAAGAGGACGAGAACGCAAAGAAACTCGCCCAAGCGCAGATACGTGAAGCTTTGAAGTAAAAGAAAGTTAAGAGCGGGTCTCACCATTTATCATGGTTGAGATGATGCATCTCTTTGTATCAATTTTTTGGGATTTTGTTTCGTATGAAAGAGTGCTAATATCATCAATGTGTCTTCGTATCGTTCATAAAGTATGATGTATGGAAACTTTTGGAGTATGACTTTTTGAGATGTTTTAGTTTCATATGGATATAAGTTTGGTGATTTGAGTATGTTGTTAAATTGTTTGTCAATATAAGATAAAAATCTCTTTTCTAATTTTGGACTTATCTCAAAATAATAGTCTAATGCAATTTTTAAATCATTTTCTGCAAGGGGATGTAATTTTAAAGTCAAAACTATCTTTCTAGATCACTTTTTATTTCATCCCAATTTCGACCTATGGAGCGATCTTTATGAAAAGAGCTTAGTCGAGACCCAAGCTCTTTTTTTTGTTCTTCGTTGAGCTCAGAAGTATTGTTTATTTGTGAAAAGTCATGTATTTCATTGTCAACAATAAATTTCAAAGCTTTCATTATCTCATCTGTAGAGCTATTAAAAAACTTTTCGATCTTTGGTTCTTCAATTGATAACTGTAGCATGAATATCTCCTGACTTTCATTTTTATATAAAAATTATAACACATAAAGGAACTTGTGTTTAAATTATCTTTTAGGATATTTTGTTTGTCTCACCATTTATCATGGTTGAGATAAGCCCTTTTTCTTCAGTATTGTCTGCAACCACGACACCGATAATATGTAAAACAACAAAGATCCAGACATAATTAAAAACAAACTCATGGACCTCTTTGATGGAGTGTGCCACCTCTTTACTGAGACCAAGCTCACTGTGAAAATGCATAGTCAAACCACTGAGCGCCATAAACCCAAGGACAGCGTAGAGAAGATAGTAAGAGAGTTGTACTCCTTTTTTATGGAGCGAGAGAGATGAAAACTTCTCTTTTTCTCTTTTGTCAAAAAAATAAAGGTAGACTCTATAGAGCAACAAAATAGCAAGTGCATATCCTAAAATAATATGCCACTCCCACATCCCAGCACGGATCGCTTTAGCGAGGCTCACTGCTTGATCCTCTGTGATAGCTATACTCATAGCATCAAGTTTTTGGAGAATGAGCTGTGAATTATCACGCCAACTCAAAAAAGTTTTTCGTAAAAAAACTGTCCCTAAAAGGCCTAAAACAACAACTGCATTCACCCAGTGCCAAATTCTAAAAGCTACACTATATTTCATTCTTCATCCTTTTACGAGAGTCTGTTCTTGTACTCATCATAACCAAATTCTTTGATGACATCAAGTGTACCATCTTTGCGCAAAATCGCCAAAGATGGAAGTTTGATACCATTAAAGGTCGTGTTTTTGACAAAAGTGTAATGGATCTGATCTTCAAAAATGATCTTATCTCCTACATCCAACGGTGTATCAAAAGAATAATCTCCCATAATGTCTCCCGCAAGACAAGTGTTGCCACCAAGGCGATAGGTGTATTTTTTCTCACCTGCTTCGCCGCTGCCACGTACATCTGCACGGTAAGGCATTGCCAAAGTATCGGGCATATGTGCCTCTGCGGATGTATCTAAGATAGCGAGATCCATGCCGTTATGAAAAGTATCTAACACAGTAGAGAGTAAAAATCCCGTTTGCCAGCCCACAGCTTCGCCTGGTTCAAGGTAAACATCTACATTATATTTGGCTTTGAACTCTTTGATGATACGAATGAGTTTTTCTACATCATAGCCCTCTTTGGTAATATGATGCCCACCACCAAAATTGATATATTTGAGTGTCGCAAAGTAATCAGAAAAGTTTTTTTCAAAAGCCAAAAGTACCTCTTCGAGCGCATCTACATTTTGCTCACAGAGTGCGTGAAAATTAAGACCATCTAAGTGGGGTAAAACCGCTTCATCAAAGTTTGCAAGCGTAGTTCCTAAACGGCTATAGATCCCACAAGGATTGTAGATATCTTTTGGCGAAGAGGAGACCTCAGGATTGATACGCAACGAGAGCTCTACATCAGGGTTAATCTCACGGACCAGATCTTTAAAACGAAAAAGCTGGCTTGGGGAGTTAAAGACGATATGATCTGAGATGCGTGCTATCTCTTTGATATCTTCCTCTTTATACGCTGGAGAATAAGTATGCACCTCCCCCTCAAAGGTTTCGTGTGCTAAAAGTGCCTCGTGTAAACCACTCGCCGTACATCCCTTGAGATATTTTTGTACCAAAGGGAAGGTAGAATGCATCGCAAAACCCTTAAGAGCCAAAATAATTTTGGCTCCACTTTGTTGTTGCACATATTCTAAAAGCTCTAAGTTTTTCTCTAAAAGAGCCTCTTCACAAACATAGCAAGGGCTTGGGATGTTGCTAAAATCAATCATTAAACATCAAGCTCTTTGATCTGCCAAGGCAAGCCTTGCTCGTTCATCTCTTTCATAAACGGATCAGGATCCATTTGCTCCATATTAAAGACACCTTCACCACTCCAGATACCTTTGAGCATCAATTTCGCCCCTATCATTGCAGGGACACCTGTCGTGTATGAAACGCCTTGAGAATTTACCTCTTTATAGCACTCTTCGTGATCTTTTACTTGATAGATATAGATCTTTTTCTTCTTTCCATCTTTGATCCCCTCAGCTACGATCCCGATATTTGTTTTCCCTTTTGTGCGAGGTCCAAGAGATGCTGGATCTGGCAAGAGTGTCTTTAAAAACTCCATCGGTACGATCTTCATCCCTTGATGTTCTACTGGCTCGATCCCTAACATCCCAACATTCTCTAAACACTTCATATGAGTCAAATAACTTTGCCCAAAAGTCATAAAAAAGCGGATACGTTTTAAGCCTTTGATATGTTTGACAAGTGATTCCATCTCTTCGTGGTAAAGCAGATACGAATCTTTTGGTCCAATTTCAGGATAATCCCACACCTGCATGATCTCCATAGGTTCTGTCTCGATCCACTCACCATTTTCCCAGTAACGCCCTTTTGAAGAGACTTCACGGAGGTTGATCTCAGGGTTAAAGTTGGTCGCAAATGCATAACCATGATCGCCCGCATTACAGTCTAAAATATCAATAGTGTGGATCTCGTCAAAATAGTGTTTTTGCGCATAGGCACAAAATACATTGGTTGCCCCAGGGTCAAAGCCACTTCCCAAAAGCCCCATAATACCAGCTTCTTTAAACTTCTCGTCACGCTCCCACTGAAGTTTATACTCAAACTTCGCTTCATCAGGATGCTCGTAGTTTGCTGTATCAAGATAAGGTACTTTTGTCGCGATACATGCATCCATGATCGCGAGATCTTGATAAGGAAGTGCCACATTGATTACAATATCAGCATCCACACGCTTGATAAGATCTACAACTTCCTGCACACTGTCTGCGTCCACCGTAGTAGTATCAATATCAGCATTTGGCAACTCTTTTTTTATCTCTTGACACCGCCCGATCGATCTGCTCGCAAGTACGATCTTTCCAAAAACATCTGCATTTTGTACACATTTATGTACCACTACACGTCCAACACCACCAGCACCGATTATTAAAGTTGTTCTCATATCATCTCCCTATGTAAGACTAAAATTTTACCAAGTTTTTCTCTTATTTTTCATACTTTTGTTTTAAATTTACGATCACTTCACGTAGATCTTCTGCTTTGATCTCATTTGAGAGGATTTTACCAAAATAGACATCCACATTTCTCTTTTTATAAAAAGGTTTTGTTTTTTCCCCTTTGTAGGGTGCAAAAAGACTCCCAAACATCCCATCTATAAAAAATGGGATCAACACTACATTTTCATCTGTTGCAAGTTGCCCATACCCTTTATAGAACTTGCCTATTTTACCATCTCTTGAGATAGAACCCTCAGGAAACAGTGCAACGACTCTTTGTTTTTGCAAACGTAGAGCAGCTTCACTCAGCGCATCTTTTGCCGCTTTGGGCGAGAGTGGGATCACCTCCCCTTTTTGAAGGGTTTTGTGAAAGATCTTCTTGTGATAAATATTTTTATCCATCATATAGTTGATTCGTTTTTGGATCGGAAGCTGTAAGATAAACCAATCGATCCAACTCACATGATTGCCCACCAATAAAACCGCTTTATCTTGAGGAATATTCTCTATTCCATGGTATCTAAAACGATGCCCAAACTTAAAGAAAAACTCAAAAAAAGCCCAATAGGTCATAATATCATAACGTGTAAATAAAAGATAAGTCAAAAAGATTCCAACAAATCCCATCAGATAAAAAAGCACCTCTGCATTCATCCCCAAAGAAGCAAAAAAGGTAGTGACTATTAAAAAGGTAAACATAAAAATATTTTGTACAAAATTACTGCCTGCGAGCACCGTTCCAAGATGCACACGAGGAGAAAGTAGCTGTATAAGCGCATTGAGAGGAACCATAATCATCCCTGCAAATACACCAAAGAGCAAAAAGAGAAATGCCAACAAAAGCATTGAGGTAGAAAAAGGGATGAGAAAGACCACCAACGTGATTCCAACAGCCCCGAGGGTCGCGATCCCTGAATTGACATAATACTGTGAAAACCTAGCTGCAAGGAGAGCGCCCGCGACTATTCCAATACCTGCAAGAGCCATTACACCTTGTACAAAAATGGTATTTGTCACTCCAAGTTCACTCTTGGCATATTCTCCAAAAATAGCCAAGATCACCTGCGATATCGACCAAAAAAGACTCAAAGCGATGATCGCATCAAAGATCTCTGATTTTCTAGTGATCGTCTTGAAGTTTTTTCGTAAATAAGAGCCTCGGATGTAACGACGAAACGTAAACTTTTTCTCGCTTGCTTGAAGCATCTTATTTGGGAGTTTAGAAGCCAAGAACCATTCAAGTACAGATCCAAGGACTAGCAACCAACCAAGCGGTGCTATTACCATCAAAAGATCCTCTTTTGTCGTAAAATTATCATCAAGTGTAAACTCAAAAAGAAGGGTATAGACAATAATCCCTGATAAGATAGCGATAGTGGTCACTGCTTGAACAACTCCGTTGGCAGCGGTGAGACCCCTCTTACCTACAAGCTCTTTAATATAGCCATATTTGGCAGGGGAGTAAAGCGCACTTTGAAGAGCGAGCAAAAAGGTCATCGCAAATGCGGCAAAAAAGTACCCTTGATAGTAAAAGAACGTGATACACAGCGTAATAATAACGGCAAAGATAGAGGAGTACTCCATAATCTTGCTCTTGGAAAACTTATCTGATAAAAATCCAGAGGGGGAAAACATCAAAATAAAAGGGAGGAGGATCAGCGCATTCACGATCGCTGTGAGCATGATCTGCATCTGAGCGTCATAGACTTTAAAAACTGCATTTTGGATAATGATCTTATGCCCTAGATCTGTAAAGGCATTCAAGAAAACGACAAAAATGTAATTGGAAAATCCTACAATAGCAAAGAGTTTTTTCATCACTACTCTTCTTCGTCTGTGATGAGAACTGTGCTCCATCCTTCGTAATAAGCGTTCTCTTTTTTGATGAGTGCAAAAAGCTCTTCAACGACTGTTTTAACCTCATCAAAAGTCACATTATGTTCTTTTGTGATCGCTACTCCATGCTCATAGTCTTCATTGCTAAGATCATCTTTAAATGTGTACCCCATATCAAGAACTTTGTCTAAAAACCTTTGCTTTTGGCTCGGCGTATCAAAGACAATATAGTGTTCTACCTCTCGTACATCCATAAGAGTATCACCCTCTTCTAAGAGTAAAAAGATGATCTTAGAGCTTTGGATGTGATGGAGTTCGATCTCTGTAGGGAGAAGTTGAGAGTGAAAAAAATCCCATTTGCTATCACGCACTACATTACTTTCATAGAGATAGCCCGTATCACTGAGCTGTTTTTTGGCAATAATATCTAGCTCTCTGGAATCTGGTGCATAATAATAAAGCTCACTCCAACCATCAACGATGCGCATGCCAACATAAAGAGCCTTTGCCCCATGTTCAAGAGCTCGAATAAGCGACTCTTTTGTCTCCAAAAACTCATAAAAGTCTTCATTTTCCTTAGAAGCATCATATTTGATAAACACACTAAAGAGCCAAGGATTCCCCTCACGATATTCCTCTGCATCCAACTTTACTTCGATATTTACATTGCTACCATCATCTTCTACTCTATTAAATATTTCTCTCATACGCTCTCTATTTTTTTACTTATTATAGCTGATTTTTTTCTTGAATATGATTCTTTTTTTGATTCTCATCAATTTGATATTAATTATCAATATAAATACATTTTAAGCTTCTTTACCTTACAATACTGATAACATTTATCAAAAAGGAGCTTACAATGTCAGTACTTATTATCGGTGGAGATAAAATAGACAAGATCTCTTCACTCCTTCAGACTTTGGGTGTCACACGGACTACACATTGGGATTCGAGAAAAAACTCTACATCCCATAAAAAGATCCCTCTTCAAACAGATGCGATTCTTATGCTTACAGACTTTCTAAA
Source organism: Helicobacteraceae bacterium (assembly GCA_021163845.1). GTDB lineage: Bacteria > Campylobacterota > Campylobacteria > Campylobacterales > Sulfurimonadaceae > Sulfurimonas. The sequence continues at coordinate 9,954 of JAGGTH010000002.1, forward strand.
ACATAATTCTATGAGCCACTTCAAAAAAATCGCTAAAAAACAAAACATCCCATACATCTGCACACGTAGAGGAAGTGCAAGTATTACAAATGATTTTACAAAATTTTTAAAGGAGAAAGAAGATGTTTGAGATAAACAATAAAAAAGATATTTTACGTATCGATGGCAAACCCTGCTGAGAGTTTCACTTCTTATGAAGTGCTAACTCTTTTTTAAGATACTCACCCGTATAAGAGCCTGTTTTCTCATAAGTCGCAGCAAGCTCTTCGGGGCTTCCCTCAGCGATGATAAGTCCACCGCCACTTCCCCCCTCAGGTCCCATATCTACGATATAATCTGCATTTTTTATCATATCAAGATTGTGTTCAATAATGAGTACAGAATTGCCTAGCTCCACAAATTTATGCAAGACGTTGGTAAGTCTATCAACATCGGCAAAATGAAGCCCTGTCGTAGGTTCATCGAGGATGTAGAGAGTTTGCCCTGTATCTTTACGGCTAAGCTCTTTGGAGAGCTTGATGCGTTGTGCTTCCCCACCTGAGAGTGTGACCGCATTTTGTCCTAAAGTGATATATCCAAGCCCAACATCCACAAGTGTTTTCATCTTTTGGTGGATCTTAGGGATCGGTTTGAAAAACTCATACGCTTCATCAACACTCATCGCCAACACATCTGCAATCGTTTTTCCTTTGTAAAATACTTCGAGCGTTTGTTGGTTGTAGCGCTGTCCATGACAGGTGTCACAATCAACCATGATATCAGGCAAGAAGTGCATCTCAATCTTGATCTCACCCTCCCCTTGACACTTCTCACAACGCCCACCTTTGACATTAAAACTAAAGCGTGAAGCAGTATAACCGCGAATCTGTGACTCTTTTGTTTGGGCAAAGAGGTTACGGATCTCATCCATCACACCGGTATAGGTCGCAGGATTACTCCGCGGTGTTCGTCCAATTGGGCTTTGGTCAAGATAGATCACCTTATCCACATGCTCTAGTCCTGTGATCTCTACGCCTGCAACTTTATTCACCTTCCGTGCGTGATTAAGCAACTCTCTTGCTGTTGGAAGCAGTGTTTGAAGCATGAGTGAACTTTTACCACTTCCACTCACTCCTGTGATACAGACGAAGTTATTGAGCGGGATCTTAGCACTGAGACTATTTATATTGTTGAGTGTAACATTTTTGATCTCGATCCATTTGTCTTGTTTACGGCGGTAAAAATACTCTATCTTTTTACGCCCATAGAGATAATCTGCTGTGAGCGTTTTTGCTTTTTTAAGCTTATCGAGTGTACCGGCAAAAACAACTTTTCCACCAAATTTTCCTGCACCCTCGCCAATATCTACAATAAAGTCAGCATTCTCGATCGTCTCTTTATCATGCTCGACAACAATTACGCTATTGCCTTTTTCTTGCAAGCTTCGAAGTGTACGGATAAGCTTAAGCGTATCTCTCTCGTGCAGTCCAATACTTGGCTCATCAAGAACGTACATCACTCCTGTAAGACCACTTCCGATCTGACTCGCGATACGGATACGCTGTGCTTCTCCACCACTGATGGTACGTGCATCACGTCCAAGTGTGATATACCCAAGCCCTACATCAAAGAGAAAATAGAGACGCTCACGGATCTCATTTAAGATCGGCGCAGAGATCTGTTCATCTTGCTCACTGAGATACTCAAAATTCTTCGTATCTGCAAACCATTCGTAAGTATTGGCAATAGGCATATCCAAAAGATCTGCTATCCCTTTTTGCCCCACTTTTACAGCCAAAGATTCTCTTTTGAGACGATGCGAAGCACATATATTACATTTTTTTTCACTCATATAATCGGCTAGTTCTTTTTCATCTTTGAACATATCATAGGCTATTTTAATGATCCCAGGCCACATACGTTTGACCTCATGGTTTTTCCACAAAAAAGAGACTTCATCAATCCCGCCATGTAAGATCGCTTTTTGCTGATGGGTTGGAAGCTCTGAATAAGCGATAGTGATATCAATATCATTCGCCGCACAAAAGCCTTTGAGAAAAGTAAAATAGTAACCTTTGTTAAAGCCATAGACTATCTTTACCGCCCCTTTTTCTATACTAAGGTCTTGATCGATTATCTTTTCATGATCCAGTGCATAACGAAGCCCAAGCCCATCACACTCAGGGCAAGCACCCTTTGGGGAGTTAAACGAAAAGGAGAGTGGTTCGAGCGGGTCAAAGCTGATCTTACAATCAAAGCATGCATTATGTTCTGAATAGTGAATACTTTGTTCTTTGATCCCAAGCTCGGTATGATTTAATATGTCAACCTCAAGTTCACCATAACTCTCTTTGAGCGCTTTTTCTACATCCGAAGCGATACGCTCTTTATTTTCCTCTTTGACGATCACCCTATCAATCACCACTTTAATAGTATGCTTTTTTGTTTTTGAGAGTTCTATCTCCTCATCGAGTCGCACCATTACACCATCGATCATAGCACGCACGTAGCCTTTATGCACAAGGGATTCTAAAAGATCTGCATAAGCACCCTTCTTCTCACGCACAAGGGGAGCCAAGAGAACAAGCTTTGCACCCTCTGGAAGTTTTGCGACCTCGGCGATAATATCAGATGCGCTCATTTGTGAGATCTCTTTGCCACATTTATGACAATGTTGTACCCCAACACGCGCAAATAAAAGACGGAAATAATCATAGATCTCAGTGATCGTTCCAACCGTTGAGCGTGGATTTTTTGAGGTTGTTTTTTGATCGATCGCTATAGCAGGAGTAAGTCCCTCTATCTTATCAACATCGGGCTTTCCAACACGATCTAAAAACTGTCTTGCATACGAAGAGAGTGACTCCATATAGCGTCTTTGCCCCTCGGCATAGAGTGTATCAAAAGCGAGCGTCGATTTTCCGCTTCCACTTAGACCCGTAAAAACAACAAGCTTATTTTTTGGTATCTCTAAATTGATATTTTTTAAATTATTTTCTCGTGCACCTGTTATTTTAATTACATCTTTGTTATACATTTTTACCCTTTTAACTCAAAACTCTATAGGACATATATCCAACTATCAGAAAATAGAAAAATAC
>JAGGTH010000065.1 GCA_021163845.1 Helicobacteraceae bacterium
TTATAATTATTGCAATAGTTTTGTAATAATTTAATTCTTTTTAGCTATAATAAAATAAATCAGATTGAAGCAGTGTATGAATTTATGGAAAAAATATTTGAAAAACTCAATGAATCGCAGAGCCTAGCGGTTCAACAAACAGAGGGACCTGTGCTTATTCTCGCAGGTGCAGGAAGTGGAAAAACGACCACTATCATCTCAAGACTTGCATATCTTATAGAAGTGCTTGGGATACCCGCGTCTAATACGCTTACGCTTACCTTTACTAATAAAGCAGCAAAAGAGATGCGTGAACGCGCACTGGATATGGTATCCCAAAGTGCTTATCCACCGTTGTTATGCACTTTTCATAAATTTGGACTGCTCTTCTTAAAATTCAATATTCACCTACTCGGACGACAAAATAACTTTGTTGTAATCGATACAGATGATAAAAAAAGAATTATAAAAAAAATAAATAGTGAACTTCCTACTCCACTTATCGCAAGTGAGATCTCACGTTATAAGAATTCTCTGATGACGCCAGATGATGCGTATAAACAATCAGAACTTTTTAACTACCAGCAGATCGCTAAAGTATATGAAGAGTACCAAAATTATCTTTTAGAAAATAACCTTGTCGATTTTGATGATCTTATAGCCCTTACTTATAAATTGCTTGATGAAAACCCAGAGCTTGCACAAAAAACAAGTGAAAAATACCAATACATTATGATCGATGAGTACCAAGATACGAATGAATTACAACTCAAGCTTATTCAAAAGCTTTGTAGTGCGCATAAAAATATCTGTGTGGTGGGGGATGATGACCAAAGTATTTATGGTTGGCGTGGAGCCCATATTCGTAATATTATGGAATTTGATCAAGATTTTCTTGGAGCAAAGGTGTTTAAGCTCGAGGAAAATTACCGTTCAAAAGAGCCAATCTTAACTGTAGCCAATGCTTTGATCGAGCATAATCGCTCTCGTTTGGGGAAAAAGTTGATTGCTACGCGTGGTGGTGGAGAGGATGTAAGTGTTCTCAACTCCAATGATGAGAATGAAGAGGCGCGTAAGATCGCAATACATATCAATAAGCTACTTGATTCAGGTGTTCATGCAAAAGATATCGCTGTGCTTTACCGTGTGAATGTTCTGAGTCGTTCTATCGAAGAAGGACTCAACCGTGCAGGGATCGCGTACAAACTTGTGGGCGGACTTCGCTTTTATGATAGAGCTGAGGTCAAAGACCTTATTAGCTATCTTCGTGTGACAACAAACTTTCATGATGATTTTTCTCTTAAACGTATTATCAATAAGCCAAAAAGGGGTCTTGGAAAAGCGAGTGTTGATAAGATCGAGCTTGCAGCACATCAAAATGGTACTTCAATTTACGAATATATTAAAACATCTGATACGGCGACACTTGAAGCTTTGGTGAAGAAAAAGAATGCAAAAACACTCAAAGATTTTATAGCTGATATTGAATTTGTCGCAAAATCTGCAAAAGAATCTACGTATAACTTTATAGAAGTTTTAGAAGAAACATTTCATCTCAAAGAGATCTATGCAGGGACACAAGATCAGGAAGAGCGTATCCTCAATATGGATGAGTTTTATGGACTCTTCCGTGATTTTGTCAAAAATAATCCAGAATCGAGTTTAGATGAGTTTTTAAATGAGCTTACTTTGCAGAGTGAACAAGACCAAGTGGAGGGGGAGAGCATCTATATGATGAGTATCCATGCCTCTAAAGGTTTGGAATTTTCCCATGTTTTTATCATCGGACTTGAAGAGGGATTCTTGCCACTTGTGGGGGAGGGGAGTGATCTTGAGGAGGAGAGACGTTTAGGTTATGTTTCTTTTACTCGGGCAAAAGATACGCTCACGCTCTCTCACGCAGGGAGTCGTTTTTACAAAGGGCGCAGAAGTGATTTGCTAAAGAGTCGCTTTTTTAATGAAGCTGGACTTTGTGAAGGTTCTTTGATCGTGGAGAAAAACACCGCTTTCAAAAAAGGGGATCTCGTGCGTCATAAGATTTTTGGAACAGGGCGTGTGCTTGGTATAAGTAAATCGGGACGTGAGTTTAAACTGAGTATTAATTTTGCAGGAACAAAGCGAGAGATCCTTGCTTCCTTTATTGAACGATTATAAGAAGAAGATGAATAGATTATTTGTAGCATATAAACCCTCAGGAATGGGTTCAAACTTTTTTCTCACCCAGCTAAAAAGAAAATACCAAACAAAAAAAGCAGGTTTTTCAGGGACACTTGATCCTTTTGCAAAAGGGGTGCTTCTCATTGGTATGGGCTCACACACGAAACTTTTTCGCTTTTTAAACAAAACACCAAAAACTTACAGAGCAACTCTTTGGTTAGGAGCAAAAAGTGATAGTCTAGATATTGAGTTGATCGAGGAAGTTATGACTATTTCTCCTTTGCCATCTTTGGATGTAGAAAAGGCTGTGGCATCTTTAGTGGGTGCTCTTGAATACGAACCCCCTATCTTTAGTGCCAAAAGGATCAATGGGCAAAGAGCTTATGATCTCGCACGTGCAGGCAAAGAGGTGGTACTTAACAAGATAAACTCTACGATCTATGAGACAAAGCTCCTTTCGTATTGTCATCCCTTTATCACCTTTGAAGCAACGGTGTCAGAGGGAACCTACATCCGATCTCTTGGGCGCATCATCGCACAAAGACTTGGGGTAGAATATGGGAGTCTCAGTGCCTTAGAGAGACTTTGTGAAGGACAGTTCTTTTATGATGATGAAAAAGCTCTTGATATCAAAAAATCTTTGAATATCCCACAAAACTTTTATCACGGTGAGAGTGATAATCTTAAATATGGAAGAGTTCTTGCTAGAGAAGATCTAGAGATTCAAAAAGATGGGTCTTATTGGGTCGATAATGGGGAAAACATTTCCATCATTACTATTGAAGATGGATGTGTAAAATATGAACTTGGTAGGATAGAGATATGTTAGTTTTAGCGAGAAAAGAGGGTGAATCTATTGTAATCGGAGAGGATATAATTCTCAAAGTGATCTCTATAGACAAAGGCGTGGTAAAACTGGGCATCGAAGCACCTTCGGATGTAGCTATCATCAGAAATGAACTCCTTCAAGATGTCAAAGATTCTAATATCGCCGCATCGAAAAAAGTGGGACTTGAGAGTTTGAGTCTACTCAGTAAGATCTTGAAAAAATAAGAGCAGAGTATGAAGATATATAAAGCGTATGCGAAAGTAAATATCTTTTTAAAGATCACAGGCAAAAGAGACAACTATCATGAGATCCTCTCACGTTTTATGCGTGTAGAGTCTTTATATGATGAGCTTTGTTTTGTTCCAAAACAAGAAGATGCTTTTTGTATTTTGGGAAATTTTTCTTGTGCTCTAGAGCAAAATACTATCTACAAAGCGTATCTCGCACTTAGAGAGTTTACTCACTCTGAGTCTTTAGAAAAACTGATGCGTACCCATGCAGTTCAGGTGAGAAAAAATATTCCATCTTTTGCAGGGCTTGGTGGCGGAAGTAGTGATGCAGCGACCTACTTGAAGATGTGTAATGAGGTTTTGCATCTCAATCTTAGTCTCAATGATCTCGCACGCATAGGACTTCAAATAGGTGCGGATGTACCATTCTTTATCTATGGATATAAGAGTGCTAATGTCAGCGGGATCGGAGAGATCGTCGAAGAGTTTGATGAAGAGTCTTTAGATATTGAAGTGTTTACCCCAAAAATAGAGATAAGCACCCCACGTGTGTATCAAGTATATCGTGAAGATTTTTATGCACCCATTGATGGATTTGAGGCAAAACGTCTCAAAGAAACGTCATCTTTGGATATACTTCAATCTATGGATGTAAAAGAAGCCAATGATCTCTTTGCCCCTGCTTTGCAAGAGTATAAAGAACTCAAAAATCACTATAAACACGGATACCATTTTAGTGGAAGTGGAAGTAGTTTTTTTAAGATAAAGGATACAAAAAATGGGTGAGACGATCGCCAAAAACAAAAAAGCCTATTTTGATTATTTTTTAGAAGAGAAGTTTGAAGCAGGACTTGTGCTCAGTGGAAGTGAGGTCAAAGGGATCCGCGCGAAGCGAGTCAATCTCAAAGATAGCTTTATCCGTTTTGTCAATGGAGAAGCGTTTTTGTTTAACGCTCATATCGGACGTCTTGATACGACGCACTACTTTTACGGGCATGAAGAGCGTGGAAGTAGAAAACTCTTACTGCACAAAAAAGAGCTTGAGAAGATGCAAAAAGCAGTGAATCGTGATGGTTATACGATAGTTCCCCTGCAACTCTATTTTAATGCGCGCAATATTGTCAAGATCCAAATAGCGATTGCTAAAGGAAAACAGCTTCACGATAAGAGAGAAGACCTTAAGGAAAAAGATCAAAAGCGCGATATCGCACGTGCGATGAAAGAGTATAAATGAGACTTCTTGTTCTTGTGAGTGTACTACTTGGCTCTTTATATGCTTTGGATGTAAGGCTCACATCAACACAGATCGCGAATGGAAAAAGTGCACTTTTGCTATTGAGCCCAAAGGATGGCAAAGAGTACACAAAAGTAAAAATCGCTTCACAAAGTTTTCCACTGCTTGTACATCCTGAGGATGAAAAGAGCTTTTTCACCCTTTTACCTATGAGCTATTATGAAAAACCAAGCCATAAAAAGCTTCAGCTCTTCTATGAAAAAGATGGACTGCAACACTCTCAAGAGATCGCTTTGGATGTAGTGCAAGGGGAGTATAAAAAAGAAGTTTTAGAGGTAGAGAGCTCCAAAGTAACACTCTCAGATGCCGATAAAAAACGCACAGCAAAAGAGTATGCTGAAGCGATGAAGATCTATAAAACGATCACACCAAAGAGTTATATAAAAGAAGCTTTCAAAGCTCCTCTTGACTCTTTTATCACGAGTGAATTTGGAAAAGCAAGAGTTTATAACGGCTTACTTAAAGGCTATCATAGTGGGACAGATTTCCGTGCTGAGGTGGGCGTGCCTATTATCGCAAGTAATGATGGTGTCGTTGTATTAGCACAAGAGAGATTTTATGCGGGTGGCTCTATCGTGATAGATCATGGATATGGGATATATACTACCTATTATCATCTCAGTAAATTTTTAGTCCAAAAAGGTGACGTCGTGAAAAAATCACAAGTGATCGCTCTTTCTGGAAAATCGGGTCGTGTTACTGGTCCACACTTACACTTTGGTGTGCGCGTGTTTGGTGTACAAGTCGATCCGCTTCAATTTATAACACTTATTAATCAAAATTTATTCAAAGGGATACAATGACAGTTTTTCAATTATTAATGTTAGGTGCAGCTGCATTTTTTGCATTTAAGATCTATGAGCATGTGCAAACACTCAAAGATCCACAAGAGGGTGAAAGTGAAGATGGCGCACAACGAAATGCGAACGCTTTTTCTCCACATAATGCACAAACCCTTGTAGCAAAAGCAGAGGATGCGTATGAGCAAGAGGATTTTTCAAAAGCACTCGCTTTACTTAAAGAAGCAGATACGAAAGATCAAAATAATCCTGACATACTTTATAGAATAGGATTTATGCTTGAGAAATTAGGTGATTTTGATGAAGCATTGCATCAGTATAAAAATGCTTTGGAGTTTGATAAGAATAATGAGTACTTTCACAACTCTATCGCATCTATTTATAGAGTTAAAGGGGAATATGCATCTGCGAGAATGCATCTGAATGCTTCTTTGGATATTGACCCTCAAAATCCTGTGACCCATTACAATTATGGAAACCTTCTAGTCGATATGAAAAATACAGAACAAGCATTAGAGATGTATGAAAAAGCGGTAGAACTAGATCCTGAGTTTACACAAGCTCAGGAGGAGATCGCAAAACTCAAAACAAGTTTGAAGGACACTTCGGTATGAAAATACTAGATATTTACAATTTTCTTGACACCCTTTCCCCTTTTGAACTTCAAGAATCCTGGGATAACTCAGGGCTTCTTCTTGGAGATTTTTCACAAGATGTGGGTCAAGTTGTGCTGAGTATCGATGTCGATGAGGCCCTTATTGAGTCGCTCGAAGAAAACGCACTTCTCATCACCCATCACCCCCTTATTTTTGGTGGACTCAAGCAACTAGAATTTAGTAAATATCCCTCCAACCTTATCCAAAAAATGATCCGTAAAAATATTTCAAATATTGCGATGCATACTAATTTTGATCAAACTCATCTCAATGAATATGTTGCAACAGAGGTTTTGGGATACAAGATCGCACAAAAAGATGGATTTGTAGCCTATTTAGATGTAGATGAAGATTTTGATACTTTTGCAAAAAAGATATCCAAAGCATTTGGACTCTCCCATGCTCGTTGTGTCAAATGTAGCGATCGTGTGAAACGTGTCGCTTTAACAACTGGCTCAGGTTGTTCTTTGATGCGTTCATTGGATGCAGATTGTTTCTTGACTGGGGATGTAAAGTATCATGATGCGATGGAAGCAAAAAGTATTAAAATGTCATTAATTGACATAGGACATTATGAAAGTGAGCACTTTTTTGCCCAAATTTTACAAACACATTTGAAAAATTTAGGTTTAGAGGTTATAATTTCATCATCCCAAAATCCATTTACCTATATTTAGCAATTTTTATAGTCAAAAACGGAACCAAGAAGCAACTCAAAAGGAGATTGATTGAACCAGCACTTAAAGCAACTAATAGACCTTTCCCATGTAGATAAAGAGATTGATGCATTTGAACCTCAGATCGAAGAGGCAAACTACAAGTACGAAGCAGCACTTGCTAAAAAGCAAAGTATCGATACAGATATTGAAAATTTAACAAATGAGATTCAAGCAGAAGAGCTTAAAAAACAAAAAAATGAGCTTCACTTAGCAGAATTATCTCAAAAACTAGAGGAAAACTCTAGAAAAAGTTCAGAGGTAAAAACTGAACGTGAAATGAAATCTCTACAACTTGAAGAAGAGATAGCAAAAGAGCAGGTCTCTTTCGCTAATGAAGAGATCGAAAGACTTGATAGAGTGATCGATTCAAAAAAAGAGCAAGTAGAAGCTGCAAAAGAATCTCTTAAAGAGTTAGATGCGAACTTAGAGTCTGTAAAAGCTGATGTAGATGAAAAACTCAAAGTAATCAACGAAGCAAGACAAGAAGTCTTCAAGAAAAAAGAGAAGCTTTTAAGTAGTGTGAACCAAAAAGGTTTAACGTTTTACCAAAAAGTACGTCGCTGGGCAAAAAATACAACGGTTGTTACTGTTGAAGAGCAAGCTTGTATGGGATGTCATATGCTTATCAATGACAAGATCTATGCGGACGTTATCAAAGGTGAAGAGATTACAACATGTCCACACTGTGGTCGTATTCTCTATATGGAAACTACACAAGAGTAGGTCTTGTCCTTTTTCACTTTTAGCTACTATATTCTCAGTGTAGCGCTTTATATCATAGCGCTACCACTTCTTATATACTTCACTCTAAAGCAAAAGTATCGACACTCTATACCATCTCGGTTTTTTCTTTTTTCTAATCCACGTTTTAACCATGAGAACGGTTTGTGGTTTCATGTGTGCTCTCTTGGAGAAGCACGAGCGCTTAAGCCTCTTTTAGATGCGATAGAGCGCGATGATATCAAGATCACGACTATTACACAGACTGGATATAGTGAAGCGAAAAAGTACAAAGCGGAGGTTCGTTACCTCCCTTTTGAGATCTTCTTGCCCTTTTGGATCAAAAAGCAAGAATTCTTGGTGGTGTTAGAAGCGGAATTTTGGTATATGCTCTTTTTGAGTGCGAAAGCAAGAGGATCACGTGTGATCTTACTTAACGCGCGTATCTCAGAGAGAAGTGCAAAAAGATATCTCCAGTTTGCCTGGTTTTATAAAAAGATGCTTGAAAATGTTGAGATCATTTATGCGCAAAGTGAAGCTGATAAAAATCGCTTTCTTGCCTTGGGTGCAAAAAATATAGAGGTGATCGGAAATATCAAGCTCGCACAAAAAATAGAGAAATCTAAAGAATACGCAAAACCTGAGGGTGAAGTGATCGTTGCTGCAAGTACGCATGAGGGTGAAGAGTGGGCGATCATGCAGCAGTTTTTGGAGTACAAAAAACAAAAGGATAGCAAGCTTATCGTGGTTCCACGTCATCCTGAGAGATTTGTGGCTGTGTATGCAATGCTTAAAGATGTAGCAGAACAAAATGGTTTGAGTGCAGTTTTATTCTCTCAAGATCCCGATTTTAAAGCTGATATCACTGTAGTGGATGCGATGGGTGAGCTCAATAATATCTATGCAATAAGTGATATTGCAATCCTTGGCGGTGCATTTAGAGAAGATGTGGGTGGGCATAATCCACTTGAGCCTGCACACTTTGGATGTAAGATCATTACAGGCAAACATTTCTTTCATCAAAAAGAATTATTTAAATATGTACACCATGTACAATATGTCGAGACAGGGGAGATAGCGGATGCTCTTAGGATGTCTCAAGAACTACCACCATCTATGGTTGAAGAGACAATAGATCTAGAGCGTGTGATAACTCAATTAACAGGAGCCAAAGATGGCAACAGAAAAAGCGTATAAACTCGTAGCACTCCAAGAGGGTGTATCCAATTCCCAAGCAAAATCTATGATAGATAGAGGCTTGGTCTATGTTGGAAATAAAAAGGTGATGATAGCTCGTGGTGAGCTTGATGCCAAAACAGTCTTTAAGATACAAAAAATAGAAAAGATCAAGCCTATTTTTGAAAATGATGATCTTATCGTCGTTGATAAGCCAGCTTTTGTCAACTCAGATGAGATCGAGAGACAATTTAAAGGTGCACAACTTCTTCACAGACTTGACCGTGAGACAAGTGGTGTTTTGATGCTTGTCAAAAACGAAGAGTTTCGTGAAAAAGCGATTGGGGAGTTTAAACACGATAGAGTCTACAAAGAGTATATTGCTTGGGTTGAGGGGATTATCAGTGAGCCTGTAGATATTGATAAGCCTATTTTGACACAAAAGAAGAACAATCGTGCATATTCGAATGTCTCAGGCAAGGGAAAACCCGCTAGAACTGAGGTGTTTCCTGATATCGTGAGTGCAAGAAAAACAAAAGTGAAGTGTATTATCCATCATGGGCGTACACACCAGATCCGTACCCATTTACGCTATATAGATCATCCAATCATCGGAGATGAACAGTATGGTGGAAGACGCGCGAAACGAGTGATGCTTCACGCGCATAAAGTGAGGCTCTTTGATATGGAGTTTGTTGCTCCTGAGCCAAGTACTTTTGTCCATTTCGAATAAAGAAGAATTAAAGTAAATTTTAAGTATAATTCGCAACTTTTTACACCTAAAAAATATACCTTAAGGAGCTCTTTGTGTTTGATACATTAACTGATTCGTTTACGAGCGCAATTAAAAAAATTCGTTTTCATGATGATGATAAAGCATTAAGCAAAGCCCTTGGTGAACTCAAAAAATCTCTTCTTAAAGCGGATGTGAATCATAAGATCGTAAAAAATCTTATCGATCAAGTTCAGATAGAGACAAAGCAAAACGGTATTGGAAAAGATCAGTTTTTAGAAGCACTCCGTAGTAATTTACATGCACTTTTAGAAGTGGGTGGCAATAGAGGCTTTGTGTTTGCACCAAACCCTCCAACTGTTATTTTGATGACGGGCTTGCAAGGTTCTGGAAAAACAACAACGACTGGAAAACTTGCAAATTACCTAAAAAATAAGCAAAAAAAAGTGCTTGTGGTCGCAGCCGATTTACAGCGTTTAGCAGCAGTTGAACAGTTACGCCAAATTACAGTACAGATAGAAGTAGAGCTGTATGAAGATGAGAGTACAAAAAATCCAGTTGAAGTTGTAGAAGCGGCACTCAAAAAAGCAAAAAATGGCATTTATGATGTTGTGCTTATCGATACAGCTGGGCGTTTAGCAATTGATGATACGCTTATGGATGAGCTAGAGAATGTAAAAAAAGCAGCAAATCCAAGTGAGATCTTTTATGTTGCTGATTCACTCACAGGTCAAGATGCAGTACGCACAGCGACAAGCTTTAAAGAGCGCATCGGGATAGATGGTGTTATCCTTTCAAAATACGATGGTGATTCCAAAGGTGGTGTGGCTCTTGGACTTGCATCACAAGTTGAAGTTCCACTTCGTTTTATCGGTAGCGGTGAAAAGATGCAAGATCTCGAAGTGTTCTTACCAGATCGTGTTGTCAATCGTCTTATGGGCTTTGGAGATATTGAAGGGCTTGCTGAAAAAACAGCATCGGCAATTGATGAGAAAACAGCAAAAAAACTTACCAAGAAGATCCAAAAAGGGAAGTTTAACTTTAATGACTTTTTGGAGCAGATGGAAAGTATCAAAAAGATGGGAAGTATGAGCTCTATCATGGGAATGATCCCTGGAATGGGAAATATGTCCAAAGCGATCAAAGATTTTGATTTTGAAAACTCGGGCGAGCTCAAAAACATCAAAGCGATGGTTGCATCTATGACTCCAAAAGAGAGAGAAAATCCAGAACTACTCAATAACTCGCGTAAACAAAGAATTGCTACAGGATGTGGGCTTACACAAGTAGAGATCAACAGAATGATCAAGCAATTTAAAAATGCAGGAAAGATGGCAAAGAAATTTTCTGGCAAAAATGGAATGAAAGATCTCCAAGCTATGATGGGTCAAATGGGTGGTGCTGGAGCTATACCTAGATAATTTATTGAGATATGGGTATAATTCCATATCTAAAACTCTGATGAAGATAAATCTTTGAACTTTTTGAAGTTTAAAGATTTGCATTCACTATGCAAAAATTAACATATACAGCAAGTTGAAATAGGACTTGCGCAGAGAAGGACAAAACATGGCAACAGTAATTCGCCTCACTAGAATGGGAAGAAAAAAACAACCGTTTTATCGTATCGCGGTAACAGATTCACGTAAAAGAAGAGATGGTGGTTGGATCGAACTTATCGGTCATCACAATCCAATGGTAGCTGAAAAAACTACAGTTGTAGATAATGAAAGATTAGATTACTGGTTAAGCGTTGGTGCTAAAATGAGTGATCGTGTGAAAAAGATAACTGGTCGTTAATATGATTTCTGACTTTGTCGCTAAATTTGCTGGACTGATAGCTTCATACCCTGATGATATTAGAGTGGAAGTAAAAGAGGGCGACGAGAATATTGAAATTGTACTCTATGCGAATCAAGCAGATGTTGGAAAGCTGATTGGTAAAGAGGGCAAGATGATTGGTGCAATCAAAACTGTCATCTCTGGATGTAAAGCCAAAGATGGAAAAAGTTACCGTATCAATGTCGAACCAATCTCCTAACTCAAAGCTTCTTCATATTGCAACGATCGGCAAAACAGTTGGTCTATACGGTGATATGAAGCTCCACATTAAAAGTGATTTTCCAGAACAATTTGTAAAAGGTGCTACTTTTTTTATCAATAAAAAAGAGAGTATTACACTCGAAGAGGTTAATATCCAAAGAGGACTTATAAAGATCTCTGGATATCCAACACCTGAGAGTGCCAAAAAATTTACGAATGCAAAACTTTATACAACATTTGAAAAAACAAAAGAGCAGTGTCACTTAGAAGAGGGTGAGTTCTTTTGGTTTGATATCATTGGATGTAGTGTTTACGAGAATAAAAAATTACTTGGTGTAGTAGAAGAAGTTGAGAGGATAGCAATAGCAGATTATCTGCAAATTAAAACAGATGATAAGCTTTTGGAGACCGGACATGCAAAAAGCTTTTTGCTCCCTTATCATGAGCCATTTATTGTGGCAACTGACATAGAGAAAAAAGTGATAGAAGTTTCCGGTGCGATGGATATACTTGAAGCGTCTTAAATGACTTTCACATTTGTAACACTCTTTAAAAATCTTGTTGAAGGATATTTTCAAGACTCTATTTTATATAGGGCTCTTGAGGGTGAGTTAATTAAAATTAACTATCTCAATCCTAGAGATTTTAGTGAGTCTAAACATAAAAAAGTTGATGATACTGCTGTTGGCGGTGGTGCCGGAATGGTAATGAACCCGCAGCCGTTGTATGATTCATTGCAAGAGTTAAGAGAGCAAGATGAAAATGTTCATATTGTATTTTTAACTCCCGTAGCAAAACCTTTTAAGCAAAATGATGCAAAAAGACTAGCAACAAAATCCCATATAGCTTTTGTGAGTGGAAGATATGAAGGGATAGATGAGCGAATTATAGAAGAGTTCGCAGATGAAGTCTTTAGTATTGGTGATTATATTTTAACAGGTGGAGAACTCGCATCCCTCGTGATCTGTGATGCAGTTTCAAGAAATATTGAAGGGGTCCTTGGAAATAGCGACTCTCTTAGTATTGAAAGCTTTGAATCGCCTCTGTTAGAAGCACCGTCTTTTTCTAAACCACAGGTTTATAAGAATATGTGTGTTCCATCAGAATACTTAAAGGGAAATCATAGTAAAATTCGCTCACTAAAATTAGCCTTGTCTGAGAGTAAAACAAAATTTTTCAGACCAGAGCAGCTTTTAAAGCACAGAACAAGGAAATCTTATGAGAAATAAGTACATAGAAAACTTTGAAAAAGCACAAGTAGCTGAGAAAAATCTTCCAGACTTTCGTGCTGGTGATACTGTAAACTTAGCAGTAACTATTAAAGAAGGTGACAAATCTCGTATTCAAAATTACGAGGGTGTTTGTATAGCGAAAAGAGGTCAGGGAACTGGTCAAACTATCACAGTTCGTAAAATTGGAGCAAATGGAGTTGGTATTGAAAGAATTTTCCCAATCTACTCTGACTCTATCAATGAGATAAAAGTTATTCGTCGCGGTCGTGTTCGTCGTGCTAAACTTTTCTATCTTCGTGACCTTGCAGGTAAGAAAGCTCGTATCAAAGAACTTAGAAGAAAATAATCTTCTAAGTTACCCCCTCCTCGTCTCCTCTTTTTTTATTCCATCTATTTTTAC
>JAGGTH010000034.1 GCA_021163845.1 Helicobacteraceae bacterium
CACTTCTTATTACGAGTTATATCTCTTTTTTAAATTTTCACAAAAAAATTGGTTTTACAAATTTTTTATCTCAATTGTTTTTTTCGAAAACATTGAAGTACAATACGAATATCTATCGAGCCATAAATTATTTACAACTACTAGGTGTTCAAACGATCCAGTATGAAATCCAAAAAAAAGAGAATACTATTTTCATTCTTCCTGGTGCAGGTGGAAATTTTAAAATATGGAGCATAAAAAAATTCATAGAAGTAGCATACTACATCCAAGAGCATTATCCCCAGTATACCGTTGGTTTTATACTAGGAAAAAAAGAAGAACATCTGATCAAGGAGATACCTACAGATTTTTCAATACATTATGATCTTGATATACGAACACTTTACGACATGATTACAAGAGCTGAGCTTATCATTGCAAATGATTGTGGACCATCACACATAGCTCAAATTAATCCCGTTAAAACTTTAACCTTGATCAGTAATGAATATAATGATGCACAGTCTGTTATAAGCGAGTGGGTAAACCTACAAAATGATAAAAAAGTAGTTGTAGGCAAAGTGAAAGAATCGATTCAAAGCATCAATACAAAGGATGTCACAGATCTTGTAGATTCTTTATTACGAGACGAATCCCCTTAAAAAATATTTCAAGAACAAAGTGCAATCGCACCAAGCCTTTTACCTAGATCAACTATCACTATGAAAAATATCCCTCGTATATATTTTTTCTTCAACATCTCTGATCTCTTCAGAAATTCGATTTGCCACTATCACATCTGAAATTTTTTTGAACTCTTCAAGATCTCGCACTACCCTAGAATTATAAAAACTCTCCTCTTCAAGCACAGGTTCGTATACCACCACTTCGATTCCCTTAGCTTTGATCCGCTTCATAATCCCCTGAATCGCAGAACTTCTAAAATTATCGCTTCCCGCTTTCATCACAAGTCTATAGATACCCACTATTTTTGGATTGCGCTTAAGAATACTCTGTGCAATAAAGTCTTTTCTCGTACTATTGGCATTTACAATAGCTTCTATCATATTACTTGGAACATCTTGATAATTTGCAAGAAGTTGTTTTGTATCTTTAGGTAAGCAGTACCCACCATATCCGAAGCTAGGGTTATTATAATGATCCCCTATACGTGGATCCAAGCCCACCCCTTTAATGATCTGCTCTGTATTTAAGCCATGCATCTCTGCATAACTATCGAGCTCATTAAAGTATGCAACACGCATTGCTAAATATGTGTTACTAAAAAGTTTTACCGCTTCTGCTTCGGTAGAATCAGTATAGAGGATATCAATCTTCTCTTTGAGTGCACCCTGTTCTAATAGTTTTGCAAATACTTCAGCTCTTTGGCTTTGTTCTCCTACAATAATTCTACTAGGATAGAGATTATCATACAGCGCTTTTCCTTCCCGCAAAAATTCAGGAGAAAAAAGAATGTTTGATGTATGAAACTGTTCGTTAAGTTTTTTCGTATACCCTACAGGAACTGTACTCTTTATCACCATTACAGCTTTTGGATTAATACGCAATACATCTGCCACTACATACTCTATCGATTGTGTATTAAAATAGTTGCTTTGAGGGTCATAATCTGTTGGAGTCGCAATGATTACAAAATCCGCATCTTTATACGCGCGTTCTTTGTCAAGTGTTGCCGAAAAATCAAGATCTTCTCGAAGGAGGTACTCTTGGATCTCCTTATCTTCTATTGGAGACTGTTTAGCATTAAGCATCTCTACTTTTTGGGCAACAATATCAAGTGCTACCACTTCATTATGCTGTGCAAGTAATACTCCATTACTTAATCCTACGTATCCTGTTCCTGCTATCGCTATTTTCATTCTTTTTTTATCCTCTAATCTTCTCGTATTCTCATAAATGAGGCGAACTTCGGTTTGCCGTACTTTGTAACCCCATAATGTTTAAAAGTAATCACATCCCCTATCTTAGGCGGATTTTTTCTCTGTACATCACTCAGCCCTGAGCCTATAAAAAACTCTTCACCATTTTCAAGCCTCACTTGCAAGCTTCCTATCATCCCCGCATATTTTCCACGACCCTCTTTATAACCTATCACAACAGCTTCTGCATCATCTACCTCTTTCACTTTTAAAAGTGAAGCGGTTCTCCCATCAAAATACTCTTTAGAAGCATCTTTGAGCATTGCACCCTCGCCACCTGCTTTTTTCACCTCATCCATAAACTGCTCTACATCCAAAGCGTTTTGGCAGATCTTTTGCTCTATTATGCGCAGATACTCTACTCTGTTTTTTTTCAAATATGCTTCGAGTTTTTGAAGTCGCTTCAAAAAATCTCCTCGCGCTTTGGGCACTTCAAAGATCATATATTTGATCTGCTTCCATCTTGCATCAGGTGTATCACGTAAGACGATCGATTGGATATTTTCAAAATCACCACGCCTACTCCATAATTCACCATCAAGAGCAAACGGGGGAAGTTTTGCTACAAACCATTGCGGCGCATTGATCTTTTTTTGCTGACGAGTAAAGAGTTGCTCTCCATCCCAATAGGCACGAATCCCATCGAGCTTTTCTGAGATCATCCAAGCAGAAATATTTTGGTCAGTGTATTTTTGCCCTTTTTGAAGTTCAAAACTCCATAGATGCAAAGAGGTCAATACAATAAGTAGGAAATACCGAGACAAAACACTCCAATCTGCTGAGTTGATTTAAGATTTTATCCGAAAAAAGATATAATCCCACTTATGAAAAAACCGTACGAATGGGATCAATACTCGGATCAACCCTATCCACTCAAAGATAAAGCATATAAAAAAATGATGCGTAAACGTGAGCTTAACTCTTTACTCAAAACTGTTGTTATATCCCTTTTTGTTCTCCCCCTATCTCTTCTTATGCTCCCTTTTGTCAAACGTAAGCTTGTCAATTCACGTGAATTTTTTTGCATGGGGGCTGATTTTCAAAGAGAACCAGAACAAACGCTTGATCTCATCGAAGATCTTGGTGTAGAGAGGATTTTGTTACGTCTGAAACT
Organism: Helicobacteraceae bacterium; assembly: GCA_021163845.1. Lineage (GTDB taxonomy): Bacteria > Campylobacterota > Campylobacteria > Campylobacterales > Sulfurimonadaceae > Sulfurimonas. The sequence goes on from JAGGTH010000034.1 coordinate 3,034, forward strand.
CTGGGAGCTTGAGTCTCTTGATACACTCCATACATTTATCACCACATCCCAAGCACGTCGCCAAAAAAAGATCACACTCAAGATCCTCCAAGATAGAGAGCATGTAGAAGATCTAGAGCTTTTAGAACGAGATCTTCGTACTCTCTTTTCTACGCTTCAAGAGAGTGTCGATCTCTTTGAGATCGGCACCACTATCAATCGTGCAAAATGGGGCTTCTTTAGCATAGATGAATATATTCAATTTTATCAAGTTGCCTACAAGCTCCAGCAAGAGGAGTTTCCAGCTATCAAACTGATCGGAAGTGGTGTGATAGATTTTGAATATCACTTTACATCCCATACTCTTTTTAATCTACACAACTATCGCTACGACGGTGTGGGTGCCCTTTTATATGTCGATAGACGTGGTGCACCTGAAAACACGCAAATGGGATTTGGTACTTCTGATAAGATAGCACTTTTGAGCACCATGGTATGGTTAAGCCCAAAGACAAAACACAAGCTTCATATCACTGAAACAAACTGGCCTATCTCAAATACTGTACCTTATGCACCTACAAGTGAATATGAGTGTGTAAGTGAAGATCTCTACACCGATTATATGTTGCGCTATCATTATCTCGCTTTTGCTTCTCAACAAGTCGACACCCTCTCGTGGCATCAGCTCATCGCCCCAGGCTATGGTCTCATAGATAATAGAGAAGGCTTACGCAAACGCTCTGCTTATCAAGCGTATAAAGTGATGTTTCATTTTCTTAAAGATGCAAAATTTTTACGTCTTGATATTAAGCGTGATTACTATATCTTGCAGTGTTTAGTCAATTCTGAACTCTTACAGATCCACTGGTCACTTCGCGAGACAACACTCCAAAAAGAGAGCAATTTTGAGGTCTACGATCATTTAGGGGAAAACATAGAGAAAGACACCCTTAACATAGGTTCTTGTCCAATCTATATTATAATCAAACAAGAGGCATAGATGAAAATACTTATTATTCTTCCAAACTGGCTGGGTGATGCACTTATGGCAACACCTGCAATAGAAGCACTCTCCCAAACATATCCAAACGCAAGATTCACCTTTGTGGGGAGCTTTGCAAGTATCGAAGCACTCAGATACCATCCAAAATGTGAAAAAGCACTGATAGATGAAACAAAAAAAAGTTCTAACCGCCTTCTTGCAACCTATAAGCTTGCAAAAGAGCTTGGAGCGTTTCATATGGCGGTGAGTTTTCGCTCTCAGATCTTCACCTCCCTTTTACTTCGTTTTACAGGTACGGTGATCTGTTCTACACGTGCTGCTTGGCATTCACGTTTTTTACTCTCCCATACACCAAGAATTGCTACATCCCAACATCTTGTCAAACAATATGTACAAATTGCCATGGCAAACGCAACACCGCCCACAGAGATATCACCTCTTAAGCTTTATATAGAGCCCAAGATCTTTGCTAAACCAACACTGGGGATCAACGCAGGTGCTACCTATGGAAGTGCGAAACGCTGGTATCCAGAGCGTTTTGCAGAGGTTGCAGCTGCATTTAGTGATCGCTTTGATATTTTGATCTTTGGTGGTCCTGGTGAAGTGGAGATGGCAAACGATATACAAAAACGACTCGAAGCTTTGGATGTAGAAAACTTTACAAATATCGCGGGAAAAACCACTATCAAAGAGTTATGCGAAAATATAGGTGGGTGTTCTTTATTCATCACCAACGATAGTGGTCCGATGCATGTAGCGGCTGCGTATCAAGTCCCAACTGTTGCTATTTTTGGTCCTACAAAATATAAAGAAACATCCCAATGGATGAATAAAAAAAGTAAGATAGTACGCCATGAGATGGAGTGTAGCCCGTGTATGAAACGTGAATGCCCGCTAGGACATCATGAGTGTATGACAAGTGTTACAGCCTCTGAGGTGATAGAGGCTGTCAAAGAGTTAGGGGTTTAAAAAAGAAATTTAAATCCTATATAGGCAGATTTATTATAAGTAAAATCATCTCTATGGTTATTTACTTCATAATTTGTCTCTAATGAGCGGTAGCCCATCGTTACATTAGCATTTTTGATCACCTCTATATCTAAATGGAAGCGATATTCTTGAAAACTATGTGCATCTTTCATCGCTAAAGATTCAGGTGCATAATAAAAACTTCCACCTAGATAAAAAGGTACTACATCTGAAATCGGAAGTTTGTATCGTGCTTCGATTCCAAGAGGAATAGATACAAAATCTTGTGTATAGTTCATCTTTACACCCAAGCCCATAGATAGTCCACTATTTGATATCTCACGTAGCATCAAAAAATTCACTTCGTAAAACTCTTCTAAATTCTCAATTTTTGGATCACTATTCTCACCATCAGCTTTTAAAAACTTCGCACCCAGGAAAACAGTATCGGGTTCAACTGCATGATTGAATTGTCCCATGTCAAGTCTTGCACCAAGTTCTAAATCTTTATCGTTTATATTAATCTGTGCGCTATGCATTGCAAACGCCGACGTTGCAGCGGCAGCGAAAAGTGTTATTTTTTTTAGCATGTCTGTCCTTGTATTTTTTCTATTGTTTTTGTGGTACTTTTGCCATCGACAAAATCCACCAACTTCAACTCACTAGCAAATTCAGTTCCTACCACCTCTTTGCCTTCATAATCTCCACCCTTTACAAGCACATCCGGTGAGAGCATTTTTATCAATTCATAAGGGGTATCCTCTTCAAAAGGTACTACAAAGTCTACCGCTTCAAGTGCTGCAAGCAAGTAAGCTCTATCTTCTGCTATATTCACAGGGCGACTTGGACCTTTGAGGCGCGCAACTGATGCGTCAGAATTGAGCCCCACGATCAAAATATCCCCAAAACTTTTAGCAACTTGTAAATACTTCACGTGGCCTACATGCAATATATCAAAGCAACCATTAGTAAAAACAACCTTTTTACCTTTTTGCTTATATTGTTTTACAAGGGTATCGATCTCTTCAAAAGTTTTGATGTGTGCATCCGAGCTACTTTTATGCAAGCTCGCCTCATACTCCTCGATCTCAGCGATACAAACAGTTGCCGAACCAATCTTACCTACGACAACACCAGCCGCTAAGTTTGCAAACTTGGCTACCTCATCGATCTTTTTATTTGCACTCAGCGCAAAAGCGATCGAAGCGATCACCGTATCCCCAGCACCAGTAACATCAAACACCTCTTTTGCTACTGTTGGAAATTTACGAAGTTGCGTATCATAAGTCGCTATTCCATCCTCAGAAAGTGTGATCAAAGAGAGATCTAACTCACATGTGGATTTGAGCTGGAGTAAGGCTTTTTCAAGAGAGATATCATCTACGATATCAATACCTGTTGCTAGCATCGCTTCTTTTTTATTTGGGGTTAAAAGATACGCACCTCTGTATTTGGCAAAATCACTCCCTTTTGGATCGACGAGCACTTTAATGCCATGCTCTTTTGCAAGCCCGATCACCTTTTGACAAAGACTTTCTGTGAGTACACCTTTGCCATAATCAGATAAGATCACAATAGCAAAACTTGCAATAGATTTTTCAAGAGTATTTAAAATAGCATCTTCGGATGTAGTAGTAATATCTTCTTTGCTCTCTTTATCATAACGCAAAACTTGCTGACTCACTGCGATGATACGGCTCTTCTTGGATGTAGCACGTCCAGTTTGAGTGATAATATTGCCCGTATCCACATCAATTGCGTGAAGCATATTTTTAAGTTCTACGCCATTCTCATCATCTCCAATGACACTACTCACACTTACATTTGCTCCAAGTGCTTTGAGGTTATTGATCACATTCCCTGCACCACCAAGAACCGTTGTCTCTTTTGCTATATCTACCACTTGCACAGGGGCCTCTGGGGATATTCTTTCACAGCTTCCCCAAAGATAATGATCGATCATCAGATCCCCGAGCACGAGGATATTTGGTCTTGCTTTTTTGAGTTCGTTCATTATTTCACTTCTTTTTCATACACTCTTTTTATCTCTGAAACATAGGCTTTGATCCCATCTTCCATCTCATAAGCAGGAGCATACCCCAAAGCCTCTTTTGTTGACTCAATATCTGCTTGGGTGAAAAACTGATAGCTTCCTACAAAAGGGTTTGGGATGTACTCACATTCGAGTGAGGTTCCAAGCTCACGCTGCAAAATATCTACGATATCTTGAAACGATCTCGCTTTTCCTGTTCCTACATTATATATCCCACTCTCTTTTGGCTCCATCGCTTTGATGTTTGCTTGGATGATATCTTCTATATAGATAAAATCGCGCAAGATCTTATCACTTCCCTCAAACAAGCGAGGATTTTTTCCAGCTAGTATCTGATGTCCAAACTGTAGAACCATGGAAGCTGTGGAGTTTTTAAAATATTCTTTAGGTCCATACACATTAAAATAACGCAAACCTACAATAGAGATATCGGCATCTCTCATATACTCACGGCTTAAATGATCCATACTTAATTTCGAAAAACCATACACATTGTTTGGAGCTTCTACTCCCACTTTTTGAGGAGAAGGCGCATCACCATAGGTTGCACCTGAAGAAGCGTAGATCATATTTGCACCATGTGCAAGAGCAAGTTTGAGTAGATCATGGTAGGCATTTACATTTGTTTTGATCATCAAATCCTGTTCTTGTGCCGTGGTATCTGAGATAGCTGCTTCATGAAAAATATAATCAAATTTATAGTTTACTTCTAAATCTAAAAGAAGATCTTTGTCGTTGATATCACCACTTATAACTTCACCACGAAAACCTACAAGATTTTTAAAATGTCCAAAACTTTTAAGATTCCCATTGGAGAGAGTTTCTCCACTTCTAAAGCAATCCAAAATGACAACTTTAGCCTCAGGATGGTTCTTTTGAAAATAAAATGCAAGGTTAGAACCGATAAAACCTGCTCCCCCTGTAATCAAAATTGTTTTGTTTTTTAAATCATCTTGTATGTATCTCATATACCCATCCATTCTAAAATTTATTTAATAAAATCATATCCAATTCCATATTAACAAGCATTTAAGACAAGTGCGACTATAATGGGTTCGAAAATAATACTAAGGAAATAAAATGAAAAAAATTGTTATTGCTTCAATCGCTGCATTAACTGCAACTTCTGCTCTTATGGCTGCTCCTGTAAATGCTAAGTCATGTGCAAGCTGTCATGGTGCTAACTTTGAAAAAGCAGCTATGGGAAAATCTAAAATAGTATCAGAAATGACTCATGCTGAGATCGCTGAATCACTCAAAAACTATAAAAATGTACCAGGTTTTGGTCACTCTCCAATGAAAGGTGCAATGGCTGGTCAAGTGAAAAAGTATTCTGACGCTGAGCTAGAAGCATTCGCACAAACTATCGGGAAATAATTTCTCACTAAGAGCTACTTCTTGTAGCTCTTTTTTTCTTTCTACTCTGGTCTATACTCTTTTTTTAACTTCTCTTTTTTTAACTCTTTATTTACCGCATCGTTGAGTTCATCTACACCGTCATATTTGGCTGCATTTAAAAACTTCTCTTCATCATCAAATTGTCCATTTTTAATTGCCCACAGAAATGCAAAAAGTGCAATAGCTCCCAAAAAAATAGAAGCTCCAAGCATCATTGCGATCACCCAACTATCCATAGCACGACTCCTTCTTTAATTTTTTATCCACTTCAAACGTATGCGCATAGAGTTCCCAACGACCAAGAGTGAACTCACGCTCATAGAGATCGCCGCAACAAGCGGTATCACATAACCAGCCATCGCCAATGGTATTGTGATAGCATTATACACCAAAGAGATCCCAAGGTTTTGCTTGATAAGCCCAAAAGTGGTGCGAGATATTTTAAAAGCATCTTCAAGAGAGCCAAGAGAATCGTTAAGAAGCACTACATCGCTCATATCAATCGCTATATCACTTCCACTGCCCATGACGATCCCTATATCAGCTAAGGCAAGTGCTAAGATATCATTTACCCCATCCCCTACCATTACGACAGTTTTACCATTTTCGTGAAGCTTCTTAACAAACTCTGATTTATTCTCAGGTGTCTGTTCAAAATAAAATTTATCTATTCCTACAGCACAAGCAACTCTTTTGGCTGTTTGTTCATTGTCACCTGTGAGCATTACAACATCGATCCCTTTTTGAGCCATATGCGAGACAAGTTCCTTTGCTCCCTCTTTTATACTATCACTCAGTTCATAGATCGCAACGATATCTCCATCAATCGCAAAATAAAACAGCGTATTTTCGCTTTTAAAATTTGTAGCAATATTATATTTTTCAAGGAGTTTTGCGTTTCCTCCAAGATACTGTTTTCCTTGGTAGTGTGCTTCAATTCCAAGAGCAGGAAGCTGCACAAAAGTATCAAAAACGATCTCATCCATATTCTCATGCTCAGATATAATATGTTCTGCTAAAGATTTTGCAATAGGGTGTCGGGAGCCTTTTACCATAGAATATAAAAATACTTTATCAAAATCTTGATACTTATGAACGTGCACAACCTGAGGCTTTCCAACGGTTAAAGTACCTGTTTTATCTAACACGAGCGTATCTACTTTTGCCATTGTCTCAAGCTGTGCAGCCTCTTTAAAAAGTATTCCTCGTTTTGCCCCAAGACTCAAGCCTACAAGAGTTGCCACAGGTGTCGCAAGGGCAAGGGCACAAGGGCAAGCGATGATAATTACAGAGATACCAATCATAAAAGAGGTCTCAAAGCTATGTGGCCAAAGCCACCAAACAAAGAATGTGATAACAGAAAGCCCAAGAATAGCAGTTGAGAAATGATTCGACAAACGATTGGCAATTTGTTCAATCTTAGGTTTTTTATGAATTGCACTTTCTAAAAGAGTAACGAGGTTTGAGAGTGTAGAGTGTTCAAAGTCCTTTGTGGTTTTGAAGTGGATATCCGCATCTATGCTTACAGTTCCACTAATCACAGAGTCCCCCTCTTTTTTATAAATTGCTTCACTCTCCCCTGTAAGATTGGATTCATCAAAAGAGCCGGAACCTTTAACGATCTCTCCATCTAGAAGTACTTTTTCCCCTGAAGACACGACAACAATATCACCCACTTCGACTGCACTGAGCTTGATAGAAAGAATTTTTTGATCACGAACTACATTCACTTCACTTGGGATGTGCTTGCCAATTACATCCAAAGTGTCCGCAGCATTTTTTTTACTAAGTACTTCTAAGAATTTACCAATAAGTACAAAAGTGATAATCATACTCACTGAATCAAAATAGGCTTCGCCCTCTTCGGCTAATGTTATGTAGATAGAATAGATATAAGTAAGAGATGCTCCAGTCGCTACAAGTAGATCCATATTGACAACTCTATTTTTTATACCATAATACGCCCCTCGAAAAAAGACCCATCCACTATAAAAAAGTACAGGAGTAGCCAATACTCCCTCTGCAGTATTAAGAATAGTTTTTACATCCTGAGTAATCCCTGTAAAATATCCTGCATACTGTGCGACGGCAACCCACATGATGTTCATAGAGGCAAAGATAGCAACTGCAAGTCTGAGATAATATTCTTTTCTCTCTTTATTTGCATGTGCCTCCTGCAAAGAGGCATCGTAAGGATACGCGTTATATCCAATCGCTCGTATCATATCAATAATTTCCGAGAGCTTCACGACATCATCTGCCCAAATTATTGTCGCCTTGTTGTTGGTAAAATTGATATTTGCCTCTATCACTCCATCCATTTTGTGGAGTGCTTTTTCATTGAGCCATACACACGCAGAACAATGAATTCCTTCAATGATGAGAGAAACTTTAGAAAATCCATCTTGATCTGTTTTAACAAAACGTTCGTAAAAAGCAGGTGCATTAAAGTTAGAAGAATCTTCATACTGTTGTGTAGGAGGAGTAAGCTTGACATCCCCTGCTTTTTGATAAAAGCCATCAAGCCCCTCATCACTCAGTAGGTGATAAACTCCTTGACATCCATTACAACAAAAGAAATGACCATCATCCTCTATCATCACATCTTGATTAAATTCTAAATGACAGTGTGAACACTTTATTTTATCTGACAAGCTCAAATTTCCCTTGCTTTTTATTTTTGGCCATTTTATCCCATGTAACCGTATAGCCATTCATACAGATATAAACACCACTCTCATTTACAGCTCTTGCAAAACCACAAGCCATCCCCAAGTTAAAACTCGCTTCAATTGCATCAATTTCAAAAGGTCGCATCGCACCTGTAAGAATAACTTTTTTCTCTTTTAAAACTTCATCTAAAAATTGCGCGGTTACATCCATTGTATCTGTCCCATGAACAAGTACAAAGGTATCCTCATCTGACTCCAAAATAATTTGAGCGAGCATCTTTCTGTCACCAAAATCCATCTCAAGACTATCTTTATAAATGACACCAGCAAGAGCAAATTCATACTCACAAGAGGACAAGATTTTTTCAATCGTCTCATTATCATAAGGAACCTCGAGAGTTCCATCTATCGGGTTATAACGTTTATTAAAAGTTCCACCACAATTAAGTATCAGCATTCTTTTTCCATATCTGTTCTAATTTTCTTACTATCTTATTTGCTTTTGAGTCATGAATCTCTCCATCTTCATCAAAAAGATAAGTCTCTACAATACCCGCGTTTAAAGCAGACTCAATGTCCCTTTCTTTATCCCCAATCATTAGAGAGTGTCTCATATCTATATCAAACTCTTTATGTGCTTCTTCTAACATCCCAGGGTTTGGTTTTCTACACATACAGTCACCAGAAATATCTGGATGGTGTGGACAATGATAGACTTTTGATATGGAAATCCCATGCTGTAAAAACTCATCTATCATCCATTGAGATAAATATGAAAAATCTTCTTCACTATAATATCCTCGAGCTATACCAGATTGATTGGTTACAACAATAATGAGATATCCTAAAGATTGATAATGGCGACAAAGTTCAAGTATGCCATCAACAAATTCAAAATCCTCTTTTTTATAGAGATAGTCTTTTTCAACATTAATAACGCCATCACGGTCTAAAAAAAGTGCTTTATGCATAGCTTACTTTATACACCTTCTCCAAACATCTCTTTTTCAATAATATCACACAAGATATGCCCTATCAATATATGAGATTCTTGAATCCTTGGGGTGGAATTTGAAGGTACGATCAAAGAGATATCAGCAATTTTCGCCATCTCACCACCATCTTTTCCCACTAATGCTACAGTAGTAATCCCTTTTTTCTTGGCAGACAAAAAAGCATTGATTATATTTTTGGAATTTCCAGATGTTGATATACCAATAAATAGATCTCCCTCTTGCCCCATCCCTTCAAGTTGACGAGAGAATACATAATCATAGCCATAATCATTTCCAATGGCAGTAAGGTTAGATGTATCAGTAGTTAAAGCCAAAGAGGGGATAGAAGGTCTATCAAAGCCATAGCGACCAACTAATTCAGCAGCTATATGTTGCGCATCGGCAGCACTCCCACCATTACCAGCCAAAAGTGTTTTTTTTCCATTTTTATAAAGTCCAAGGCACTTTTGCGCAACATCAATAATAGCATCTAATAAAGGTTCATTTGAATAAAGAGATTGTTTTGTTTCATATGATTTTTTAATTTGATCTTTAATGTATTCTTTCATAAATATCCTTATTAATAAAACAAAATGATAGCATAGATATGATTAGAGAATTCAATGAGTAGGTAATATTTTAGTAGTAATAAATTATGAATTTAAAATTGGGAAATAAAAAAGTGAATTGGAGAGAAGTTAAATTGATCGAACTAGGCAGCGACC
>JAGGTH010000046.1 GCA_021163845.1 Helicobacteraceae bacterium
TGATTAAATTGTGCTAGAATAAACAAGGGAGCTATTACAAACTGCTTTGTTGCCAAAGTTTAAGAGAGGCGTATATGTATTCAAACAATGAGATGGTAGATTATCTTATAGATATTGGTGTACTTCGCTCAAGTAGGATCATAGAGGCTTTTAGAAGCGTTGACAGAGCCGATTTTGTAGCAGATGGAGGGGTCTTTAATGCGTATGAGGATTATCCTTTAGATATAGGTTACGGGCAGACGATATCTCAGCCAAGAACAGTGGCGATGATGCTTGAGATGCTTTCACCTATGCAGGGAGATAAGGTTTTAGATATAGGAAGCGGCTCAGGCTGGACAAGCGCACTTTTGGCATCTATAGTAGGAGCGAACGGCTCCGTAACGGGAGTCGAGAGAGTCAGCGAACTTGTCAGATTTGGAAGTGCAAATCTAAAAAAATATAAGTTTAAAAATGCTAAGATAGTTCAATCAGCAGATAAACTAGGTATAGAAGAGGAGAAGTTTGACCGTATTTTAGTCTCTGCCGCTGCCAATGAACTTCCTTATGAACTTATCAAACAGCTAAAAGTTGGAGGGAAGATCGTTATCCCGATTCAAAGTTCGCTTTTTGAAATTGTTAAAAAAGAGAACGAAGAGTTTGATGCGAACGAATACTACGGTTTTATATTTGTTCCTCTGATTTATTAAAATTTATTAAGTTCTGACACGAAAGTGTCAAGCTTTAGTGACCAGAGCGGTCTTAGTGTAGGTAGCGGAATTACTTCCGATACCGTTATAAATAAGATGAAGGATAGCAAATGTCACAAACAGCATGGTTGAGTAAAGAACTAGAGAGCGGCAAAGTATTGTGTCAGGCATGTGCGCAAGCATGTAAGCTTGATGAGGGTGAATACGGTATCTGTGGCGTTAGGCGTGTTGAAGGTGGTGAGCTCAAACTTCTTGTTTACGGACTCGCCGCGGCGATCAATATCGACCCCGTAGAGAAAAAGCCTATGTTTCATTTTTTACCAAAAAGCAGAGCATTTTCCATAGGAACTCTAGGATGCAACTTCTCGTGTAAGTTTTGTCAAAATCATGATATATCCCAGTACCCACAAGAGCACGCTCACAAAATAGTCGGACGTAAATTTCCACCCCAAAGTATTGTTGAAGCAGCACTTGAAAACGGATGCGACTCAATAGCCTATACCTATAATGAACCCATAGTTTTTTTTGAATATACCTATGACACTGCAAAACTCGCACATGAAAAGGGTCTCAAAAACATCTATGTAACAAGCGGTTATGAGACGCGCAAAGCTATAGATTTGCTCGCACCCTACATAGACGGGATGAATATCGACATTAAGAGTTTTTCCGATGAGTTTTATAAAGAGATTTGCGGGGCGAGATTGAAGCCTGTTCTTGAAGCTGTAAAGTATGCGCATGAAAAAGGAATTTGGATAGAGATAACAACGCTTCTGATTCCTGACAAAAATGATTCGGACGAGGAGATAAGAGGTATCGCTAAGTTTATCGCAGAACTTGATACATCCATACCATGGCATCTTTCCGCATTTCATCCAACCTACAAGATGCTTGATGTTCCCCGTACTCCTGAGTCTACGCTTCTTCGCGCTTATAAGATAGGGCAAGAGGAGGGATTGAAATACCTCTATATTGGCAATGTCGATAATGAAGACTACGAATCAACATATTGTCCAGACTGTAAAAAAAGAGTAATCAATAGAAGTGGAAATATCGGGCAGTTTACGACAAATGAACTTGATGAAGAGGGTAAATGCCCCTATTGTGGCTCTATGCTTCAAGGAGTCTGGAAAAAGGGGAGCTAACTATTGAACTTTAGGTGCGACTTCAGTCGCACCTAAAGTTCAAAGCCCTACTTCAGCTTCTCTCTTACTATCCTCACCGCCTCGACCATATTTTTAAGGCTTGGGATCACCTCCTCCCATTTACGAGTTTTAAGACCACAATCAGGGTTGATCCAAAGTTGCTCTTTTGGGAGTACTTCTAGGAGGAGCTCTATTTGTTCTACCATCTCCTCTACACTCGGAATACGTGGGGAGTGGATGTCATAAACCCCTGGTCCTACTTCTTGTTTGTAGCCCACCTCTTTAAATATCTTGAGCAGTTCGTTGCCACTTCTCGCCGTCTCAATCGAGATCACATCCGCGTCCATCGCTTCGATGGTTTTGATGATATCGTTAAACTCGCTGTAGCACATATGGGTGTGGATCTGGGTCTCTTTGTTTGCCGCGCTCACAGCTATTTTGAAGTCGCGCACCGCCCAATCTTCATAGGTTTTGATATTTGCCACGCGCAGTGGGTAGCCCTCTTTAAACGCCGCTTCATCCACTTGTATCATCTTGATCCCCGCCTCTTGCAAGTCGACTATCTCGTCATAAATGGCAAGTGCTATCTGTTTTGAGACTTCATCCCTTGGGATGTCATCGCGCACAAACGACCAGTTGAGTATCGTCACGGGTCCTGTAAGCATCCCTTTCATGATCTTCTCTGTCTTGCTTTGTGCGTAGGCTATCCACTCCACCGTCATTGGCTCAGGGCGACTGATATCGCCATAGATGAGTGGTGGTTTGACACATCTGCTTCCATAGCTCTGTACCCAGCCGTTTTGGCTAAAAGCGTAACCTTGAAGTTGCTCTCCAAAATACTCTACCATATCGTTTCTCTCAGGCTCACCGTGTACGAACACCTCCAAGCCACACTCCTCTTGCACCTCTACACAATAGTCTATATAGCGCTTCATCTCACTCTCGTACTGCTCAAGGCTGAGCACTCCTGCTTTATAATCACGGCGCGCTTGACGCACCTCTTGTGTTTGCGGAAACGAGCCTATCGTTGTCGTTGCAAGATCTTCATAGCCAAAATGCTCTCTTTGAAGTTTGATACGCTCCTCAAACACTCCATCTCTTTGGAGTTTTCTGAGGTTTTTAGCGCGCGCTTGCACCGCTTTGTCATGAATACGCTCAGAATCATGGCGCGCGAGCATTGTTTTGATATTCGTATCAAACGCCTCTTTTTGCTCCCCTTTGAGACTTGAGAGCCCCTTGACAAACACCCTGCTCACCATCGAGAGCTCTTCGAGTTTCTCACATCCAAAGCTTAGCCATGATTTAAGCTCACTGTCCATCTTCTCTTCATAACGCAAGGTAAATGGCACGTGCAAGAGCGAACACGTAGTAGAGGTAATAATACGCTCTTTAGGCACTCTTTTTGCAATGCCTTCTAAAAGCTCCACTTTTTGAACATAGCTACTTTTCCAGATATTACGCCCATCTATCACACCTGCTAGAAGCACCTTATCACTCTTGGCTATGAGCTCAAGCACCTCAAAGTTTTTCGCCCCATAAACAAAATCAAGCCCTAGTGCCCAGATCGGAGTATGAACCAAAACCTTTGTCGCTTCACACGCGTGCTCAAAGTAAGTCACTACAGCGATCTTGATATTTGATGCTTGGGATGTAAGCGCGTCATAGCTCGGCTTGATGAGGCTAAGCACCTCTGAGCTTAGATCTTTGACAAAAAGCGGTTCATCTATCTGCACCACCACTTCATCATCAAGCTTTGCTATCTCACTTAAGAGCTCTTTATAGATCTCAAGTACGCGCCCATAAAGTGCAAAACAATCTCCCCCATCCTCACGTTTACTCAGACCCAAATAGGTGAGTGGTCCTATGATATTGATCTTGGTTTTGATCCCCAAAGCTTTTGCCTCTTTGTACTCTTCGATAATCTTTGTCGCACTCAGTTTATAGCTATCTTTGAGGCTGAGTTCAGGCACGATATAGTGGTAGTTTGTGTTAAACCACTTAGTCATCTCCATCGCTACGGCGTCTTTGCTTCCACGTGCCATTGCAAAATAGAGCGCTTCACCCTCAAGATGGGCAAAACGCTTTGGAATCGCTCCGAGCATGATCGAGGTATCAAGCATAGTGTCATAAAGGGAAAAATCATTCGAACTGATAAACTCTATCCCTGCATCTTTTTGATAGTTCCAGTGTCTTTTTTTCAGCTGGCTTGCTACATTTTGCACCTCAGAAAATGGCACTTTTTGCGCCCAATACTCTTCTAAAACTTTTTTCAACTCTCTTTTTTCCCCAATACGTGGGAATCCTATTACGTAGTTTTTTGACATGGGTGTATCCTTTGATATTTTTATGTATTTATATTTTTTATAAGTTATTACAGGCTAAAGCCTGTATTACGAATCCTGTAACACGGACTTCAGTCCGTACTCTAATGCCAACAGAAATGAAGAAATATTAAAATGGAGGATGTACGCCTGTGCGTCTATAAGCAAAACAAACAGTATAGTAAGGACATCGTGGGATAAAATGGTTGAGGAGAAGAATAAGTCGTATTTTGATCTTAAAGATACAGTTACAATGACACGCCTTAGCGTTTTGTAAAAGAGGTGAGCCCAATAGTTCGATGGGCACTTCATCTTCTAACTCCTCATCCTCTTGTGCTGAGAGCTTGGGATGTAGAAGTGATGCGCAGACACTTTGCTGGCTTTGGAGTTTGCCCTGAACAGAGTATGCGAGGATAGAAGCGAAAGTAAAATAGTTGCGTGCAAAGCCATGAGGTGATCTCAACTTCTATCCTTTTATTTTTATGACGGAATTATAGCAAAAAAATCATTTTAGCTCGTCATATCGATGCCATAAAATTTCTCAAGCTGGGCATAAAGATCGGGAAACTTACTTTTCAAGACTTTGGGTGCTTCAAAAAAGCGTTCCGTTGCCACAGCAAAGAACTCCGCTTCATTGGTCGCGGCGTATGCTCCTAAGAGTTTATACTTTTTCCAATAGCGATTGGTATTTGCTTTTTTACATAGGCGCCTGTAGTTTTTTGAGAGCACCTCTACAAAGGCAGAATAGCTCCCCTCTTGCAGTGGTGGCACACCATTGGCTCCCCCTTGCATAAAATCTACCTCATGGGCAAACTCATGGATCAAAAGGTTGTTATGATGAAGCTGATACGCTTGTTTTTTCGCATCATGCCACGAGATGATCACCGTATCATCCGCACTCATCCCCTCAAGCAAAAAACGCTCTTGTGTATAGATACCCCCATAAGATTGCAGCTCTTTTGTGATGATGGTATGAGGATAGATAATGATCTGCTTGAGAGTACTATAGCTATCATAGCGAGGAAGGTTGAGTACTAAAAGTGAGGCATAATACGCAATGATCACTTTCATCTCACGCGTTACATCCAAGCCTTTTGCTCCCAAAAAATCTTTGGTGAGGACAAAGCGCATGATAAGACGCTTGATCTTCTCTTGCTGTTTTGTAGTGAGTTTTTCGTAGGTGGGAATTTGAGCTAGTATGCTTTGATACGAGGAGGGAAAAGCCATCGCATCA
This sequence comes from Helicobacteraceae bacterium, assembly GCA_021163845.1. GTDB lineage: Bacteria > Campylobacterota > Campylobacteria > Campylobacterales > Sulfurimonadaceae > Sulfurimonas. The sequence continues at coordinate 5,387 of JAGGTH010000046.1, forward strand.
ATGCGACGCAAGCGGATACGATCATACACATAAAAAAGGGTCTGCACCCCAAAATAAAGCAGACCCAAAAATAAGACAAGGGCTAAAAGCGCGTAATGATAATCCACTAAGAGGCTACTTTTTCGCCTTTACTTTCTCTATCTCTTGCATAAAGTCCGCGACATTCACACCACCGTCAATACGCCCTTTTTTTATCTCATATCCATTCATAAAATGAAAAGTAGGAGTTCCTATATATGTGAGCCCGCTAGGCAAAAAATCATTATGAATATCTAAATACACAGGGATAAAGTTTGCATCGATCTCTGTTTGAACCTTTGTATCTTTAAAGACGATATCTTTCATATACTCACACGCAGGGCAATCCTCTCGTCCGAGCATAACCATCACAATTTTTTTACTCTCTTTTGCACGATCAAGTGCACTATCATAATTCACCCATTTTAGCTCTGCTAAGAGTGAACTTACCATGATTAAGAGTGCAAGTGCTATTTTTTTCATTCAGACTCCTTTATAAAAAAAGATTATAAAATTTTTTTTGTTAACCCTCGCTTTTTTGAAACTTTTCTTTGATCTTTTGAAGGGATTGTGTCGCTTTTTCAAAGTCAAAATGGTTTACATGTGAAAGAAGGTCCTGTGTATCGATCTTTGGATTCAAGAGTTTGAGAGACTCGATCAAGAGATAGGTCTTCTCAACAGCAGAAGAATCGAGATCACCGTAGAGTCCATAAAGCTCTTCAAACAACTCAAATATCTTCTCTTTGCTCAGAGAGTCCTCACTCTTTTTCATTGAATCGCCAAACTTTTCATCTATTCGTACCAAAGCATTTTGAATCTCTTCAATGAGCTCTTGGAGTTTGTTGTCTAACTCTTTTATCTGCGCCAAAAACTTTGAACTCATCTCATTTTCACTCAAGAGTTCTTCAAGCACTTGTGCCTCCTTGGCGATCTCACTAGCTCCAATATTACCTAAAAGTCCTTTGAGTGTATGTATTTCACGCACGATCGCCGCTGAATTTTCTTTGTCATAAAAATCTAGTATTCTCTTGTAAAAATCTTTTTCAGAGTCTATAAATCGACGCAGTTGATTTAAGAACAATCTCTCATTGTTTGCCATTCGCAAGAGAGCCCCTTTGATATCCAAGCCCTTGATCTCGCACTCATCTAAACCAATCAAGGCATCAAGTGCGCGAATAGGGGTCGATGTATCTGGGTTTTTCGGTTTGATCCATTTGACAAGTTTTTTATAAAAGTTCATAACATCGATCGGTTTGGCAATATAATCATCCATCCCAAATGCCAAGCATTTCTCTTTATCCCCCTTAAGAGCATTTGCCGTCATCGCGATGATTGGCATATTTTGACAACTTGGAATTTTTCGTATCTCACTTGTTGCTTCATATCCATCCATGATAGGCATCTGACAATCCATCAGTACCCCATCATAGCATCGCTGTTTTATTTTTTCAAGCGCTTCTTCTCCATTGTCCACTACATCCACTTTTATATTGACCCGTGTCAAGAATTCTAAGGCGATCTCTTGGTTTTGCAAATTATCCTCTGCTAGTAATACATACGCACCAGAGAGAGACTCGATCGCTTCTGTAGGTATTTGGCTATTCTTATGATCTTCAAATGAAAGCTTTTTACCACATGCGTGCAAGATTGTTTTATAGAGTATAGAGGGAGTAATTGGCTTTGATAAAATCTCAAGGTCTAAGCCCACTTCTTTAGATCTCTTTTTTATTTTGCTTACATCGTGTCCACTGATCATAATAAACTTTGGCATTTGATCGATCTTCTTATCTTCTTGAATCTTCATGATCGTCTCTATCCCATCCCTTTCAGACATAAGCCAATCGATAAATACAATATCAAAAGGAATTTTTTCTGTCTCGGCTTCTTCAATTTTTGCTATCCCTTTTTCACCACTTGAAACACTTACAACCTCAAATTTCAAAGAATAAATTATCTTTTCTAAAACCTCTCTAAAAGGGAGATCATCATCTATAACTAAAATACGTAAATGGGGAAGTTTATGTATCTCATCCACTAAAGGTGATTGCTCATGGGGCACTTCAAGTGTAACAATAAAATAAAAATCACTCCCCTCCCCTTCATAGCTTGTAACATCGATCGCTCCACCCATGAGCTCAACAAGGTATTTCGAAATGGTAAGCCCTAGACCTGTTCCCCCATAACGTCTCGTCGTAGAGCTGTCTGCCTGAGAAAAAGGTTCAAAGAGCTTCTCTCTTTGCTCTTTGTTAATGCCTATACCTGTATCTTCTACGTCAAAGCGAAGTGTAGCTCTTTTTCTATCACATTCTATACACTGAATCCGCAGCGTGATCTCTCCTTGTTTTGTAAACTTTATCGCATTTCCGATAAGATTGATGAGCACTTGTGTCAAACGAAGCGAATCTCCTATAAAAGAGCTTGGCATCTCTGTATCGATATGAAATAGAAGCTCTAGTCCCTTCTCTTGTATCTTAAATGTAAACAGATCAGAGATATTTTCCAAGATACTCTCTAGCTCAAAAGGTGCTTTTTCAAGTGTCATCTTTCCAGCTTCTATTTTTGAGACATCTAAGATATCGTTGATGATCCCCAAAAGATTTTTTGAAGCGCTATCGATCTTTTGAAGATAGTTTTGTTGTTGCTCATCCAAGTCGGTCTGTAAGGCAAGATAGGTCATCCCCATAATCGAGTTCATAGGGGTACGAAGCTCATGAGACATATTTGCCAAAAATTCACTTTTTGCTTTGGTCGCATCTTCTGCTATATGTTTTGCATGACGAATCTTCTCTAACGCTTCCTCTTTGAGCGTAATATCATCAATCGTCGCGACAACTCCTTTAGAGACATCTTCTATATCAATAGATCGAAGTGTTACTAATGCTAAAAACTCTGTTTTATCTTTTCTAATAAAACGCTGCTTCCACTGCATTGTTTCACCTTGTTCTATAATAACAGCCCTTTGTACAATATCTTGGTATTCCTCTTTGGATGGATACCATTTCTCTGTTGTTTGTTCTAATGTCTCCTCTTCTGAGTATCCAAACATCTCTAAGAGATGTTTATTAGCTTGAGTGAGTACTTCCTCTTTAAAAAGAGCTATTCCAATCTTTACAGTATCAAAAATAGCATCTTTCTCTTGACTAAGATAGAGCACCTCTTGCATTCTCTCTTCAACTATCTTTTCTAAATTTGCATTGAGCTCTTGAAGTTGCAATGTTTTTTTCTTCACCTGTTTCTTGAGTTGATAATTCCAATAAAAAAGGGTGAGGGGAATAAAAGATAAAAGTAAGATTATCATCCCTAGCGCACGATAGTTGATAGGCTCTTCAATCGTTACATTTATCCATTTTTGATAAATAGCTTGATGCTCTTCATGACTGATAGAATCTATCGCCTTGTTGAGTATAGACACGAAAGGTTCCCAATCTTTTCGTACCTGAAAACCAAACTCAATATCCATAGAGGTTCTTCCTACAATTTCCACATTATGTAGTCCTAAAGAATGGATATAATATCCTGCTTGAGTAAGAGATGCAAGCACCGCATCAAATTCACCTAAGGCAAGCCGTTCAAACATCAATTTGGAGTTTTCTAGCTCTACAATATCTAATGTTGGATAGTTTGCAAGAATCTCTTTTGCAAAAGTAGAGTGTTTTAAAACAGCGATTTTCTGCCCTTGTAATTCAGAGAGTTGTGTCACTAAGCCCTCTTTGCTATCTTTTTTTTTGACGATGACCAGAGGTGTTTGTATAATACTTTTAGTGTGCAGGTACTCACTTGTACAGGTATGCCTGACACAGTTTGAGAACATATCCCCCGTTTTTAAAGAGCGAGGGTGTATCTCAAAACTCACACCAATCTTTTGTTCCAAAACTTTAAGATACTCCACTATCATACCACTGTACTTTTGATTGACGTGAAGAAATTCATAAGGAAGATGGTTGTCATTTGCACTATAGCGGATCACTCTATGCTCCTCTAGCCACGCTTTCTCCTCTTTTGTAAGCTCTAAGCCCTCTTGAGGCATCGACCGCATTAAAGAGCTCTCTGAGGAGTATTTTGAAAAAATGCGATTGAGCTCAGATGGAGGAATGGTATGGAGTACTTTTTCTAAAATAGTTGCCAAAAGAGGATACTCTTTGGATGTACCGATACTTAAAATAGAGCCCTTGATGGAGCTATCTACCGCATCAATTTTAAGATCATCAAAAAATTCATAAAGTATTTTGTATCGTACAACAGCACGATTTCCTATATAAGCGTCTACCTCCCCGCGAGAGAGTGCGTCAAGAGAAAGTGTCGTATTTTCATAATCACGGATCTTTATATTTGGATACTTTTGCTTCAGATAGCTATGTGCTACAAAATCTTTTTCAAGAGCGACAGTCTTCCCCTCAAGTTCTGCTAACGATAAAAAGCGTGGTTGCTTGACTCTTGAGACGATCACATGAGGGATCTGCGTATAAGGAGTAGAGAAGTAAAAAAACGCTTCACGCTCTTCATTTGGTGTTACATCCATAAGAGCATGAATCTTTGCCTCTTTTGCTTGGGTATAGATATCACTCCAGTTTCCAGAAATGATCTTGATCTTTCCTCCTAAGCTCTTATTGAACTCATGAAGCATATCCACACTTATCCCCTGAGGCGTATCATCATAGCGCAAAAAACCATGGGGTGCCCAGTCTTGCATCACTCCGATACGAATCTCCTCTTGTGCATCAAGCCACGCCTTCTCCTCTTGTGTCAAAAGACCAAAATGATCACCAAAGAGCAAAAACTCCAAAAATACTACTAAAATAATACTGCGCCACATACTTTCCCCTTTAGTTACTAAATCTCTTCGCTATTGCATAGAACTCTTCTTCTATTTCTAAAAAAGCATCGAGTACATCAGGATCAAAATGACTCCCACGCCCCTCTCTCATAATCTCAACTGCCTCTTTGTGTGAATAGGCTTTTTTGTAAACTCGCTCACTGATGAGCGCATCATAGACATCTGCTATAGCCATAAGACGTGCAGCGATGGGGATCTCTTCCCCTTTGAGTCCAAGAGGATAGCCACTTCCATCGTACTTTTCTTGATGGGAATGCACGATCTCTTTGGCGATCTTTAGAAAATCTATCTCATAACCTAGCTGCTGCTCTGCATGTTCTATCGCTTCTTTACCCAAAGTGGTGTGTGTTTTCATGATCTCAAACTCTTGGGATGTAAGCTTGGCAGGTTTGAGTAAAATCGCATCAGGGATACCCACTTTGCCGATATCATGCAAAGGGGCAGATTTGTAAAGGATAGTGATATTCTCAGGCGTGAGAAAATCGGAAAACTTCGGATGATCTTGAAGTTTTTTTGCTAAGATCTTCACATAATTTTGCGTTCGTCTAATATGTAGTCCTGTTTCACTATCGCGAGTCTCGGCTAAAGATGCCATCGCCAAAATAGCAACATTTTCGATTGCTAAGAGATCATGTGTTCGTTTGAGCACCTCTGCTTCCAAATAGTGATTTTGATCTTTTAAAAAATCAGCCGCTTTTTTATTTTCTAATTGTGTTTTTATTCGGGCATGTAAGATGGGTACAGAGACAGGCTTGGTGATATAATCCGCCGCACCGAGTGTAAAACCTTTTTGCTCATCTTTCATAGACTCTTTGGCAGTTAAAAAGATCACAGGAATATCTCTTAAAGAGCTATCTTTTTTGATCTGCTCGATCACTTCATAGCCACTGAGTTCTGGCATTAAAATGTCAAGTAATATAAGGTCAGGCTTTGTTTTGGTGCGTAAGTACTCAAGTGCTTTTATCCCGCTATTGGCTACTTTGACACTATAGTCAGGTTTTAAAATATCTGAAAGTAGTAAAAGATTGTCAGCTGTATCATCTACTATGAGTATGACAGCTTTTTTACTCTGGGCTTCCATCGTCCACATCTTTAAGATCAGATACAAAGTGAAGCTCAAAACACGCTCCCTCTTTGTCGTTATAGCCTCTTATATCTCCATCCATACGATTTTGCATGATCTTTTTTGAGATATACAGCCCAAGACCGGAACCTGTTTTTTGTGTTTTTGTTGTTGTGTATTTTTCAAAAATTTTTGGAAGTATCTTTTCATTGATACCGCCTCCATTATCGCAAAATAAAAGTTCTACACCCTTTGATGTTTGTTTGGATGTAAGAGTTATCTCCCCTCTCTTTATATCTTTGCTTAACATCTCTGTTGCATTATTAAAAAGATTGAGAAGTACTTGAATAAAATCGTTTTTATACGAGCATACTTCTATAGACTCCACATTGTTATGCACTGTTATTTTGTCGTGACGAAACTTTGCTGCCAAGAGAGCGATCACTTTTTGAACTACCTCGTGCAGATCAAATCGTGTAGGATGAGTCGAAGATTGAACAAAGTCTTTAAAATCAGCGATCGTTTGGACCATATGTTCCATAGAATTTTCTATCACGTCTAAGTTCTCAAGCAGAGATTCACTCTTAATATCTCCCAGTTCTATATCCACACGCATATTTGATGCACTCATACTGATCACAGAGAGTGGCTGTTTCCATTGATGAGCGATATCTTCTAACATCTCACCCATCGATGCGAGCTTCGATTGTTCTACTAAAAGAGCATCTTTTCTTTGGAGTTCATCGAGCATAGAGTCTCGAAGCTTTTTGAGCTCAACGTGTGTATCTACCCTCGCATGAAGTACAGCTGGCTCAAAAGGTTTTGTGATGTAATCGACCGCACCGCTTTCAAAGCCGCGGACTATGTCTGATGCTTGTTCTAGTGCAGTTAAGAAAATAATAGGAATATGCTTGAGCTGCTTATTTTGCTTGAGCCTTCTACATACCTCAAAACCATCCATATCAGGCATCATTATATCGAGCAAGATCAGATCGATATTTGGATTTTTTTCGAGATACTCAAGTGCCTTTGCACCACTGGATGCAAGTTTGAGGTTGTACCTCTCTTGAAGTAAGCCAACGACAAGTTCTAAAACAGAAGGTGTGTCATCCACTACAAGAACAGATGACTTTTGTTTTGATATGTTCTGCATAGTTTTACCTTGTTAAAAATGCAACCATTATAACATAGGTTAATACAAATAAGTATTATTTATATTTTATTTAGATGATCCACAAATTCAGAAGCTTCAATAAATCCAATGAT
>JAGGTH010000019.1 GCA_021163845.1 Helicobacteraceae bacterium
GTGTGTAAATTTTGAAATATTTCATCTATTTAGCTAAAAAAAAGAAGCAATTTTGATACTTAATAATAGATTAACCTTTTTTGATTATATTTCCATAACAAGACAAACGTTTAGAAATGAATGAAATAGTTTAAAATTTAGGAGAAAATATAAGAGCTTCATGGGTAAAAAAGCGTGAAAATGACCCTGTACGTACACAAATGTACTATGCAAAGCAGGGAATTATCACAGAAGAGATGGAGTATATAGCAAAAATAGAAGATTTGTCTCCTGAGCTTGTTCGTAGTGAGATCGCACGTGGGAGAATGATTATTCCTGCAAACGTTAATCATATAAATTTAGAGCCAATGGCGATCGGTATCGCAGCAAAATGTAAGATCAATGCAAATATTGGATCTTCTGCGATCGCTTCGGATGTTCAAGGGGAGATAGAGAAGATTCAAGTTTCTCAACACTATAAAGCAGATACAGCGATGGATCTCTCTACTGGTGGAGATCTCGATGAGATCCGTAGAGCAGTTATCGCAAACTCTAAGATCCCTATTGGGACGGTTCCAATTTATCAGATCCTTCACGATGTAGGAAACAAGATCGAAGATTTGAGTATTGAGAAGATGCTTGAAGTGCTTGAGCGTCAAGCGCAACAAGGGGTGAGTTACTTTACGATTCACGCAGGATTCTTACTTGAGACGATGCCAAAGGTTGCAAAACGTAAGATGGGGATCGTAAGCCGTGGTGGTTCACTCATGGCTGCATGGATGATGCATTACCATAGAGAAAATCCATTTTACAGTGCGTATGATGAGATCTTAGATATCTGTGCAAAATATGATGTTTCCCTCTCCCTTGGTGATTCACTGCGCCCTGGATGTTTGGCAGATGCGAGTGATGATGCACAGCTTGGTGAGCTTAAAGTGCTTGGTGAACTCACACTTCGTGCTTGGGAAAAAAATGTTCAGGTGATGATCGAGGGTCCGGGACATGTGCCACTCAATCAGATCGAGCGTAATATGAAGATCCAGCGTGAACTTTGCCACGAGGCACCTTTTTACATCCTGGGACCACTCGTAACAGATATCGCAGCGGGATACGACCATATCTCTTCAGCGATCGGTGCAGCTGTAGGTGGATGGCATGGAGCGAGTATGCTGTGTTATGTAACGCCAAAAGAGCACTTAGGCTTGCCAAATGCAGATGATGTTCGTGAGGGGATCATCGCATATAAAATTGCAGCACACGCAGCAGATATCGCACGTGGACGCAAAGGTGCACGTGATGTAGATGATGCGATGAGTGATGCGCGTTACTCCTTTGACTGGGAGAAGCAGTTTGAGCTCGCACTTGATAGTGAAAGAGCACGTGAGTATCATGATGAAACACTTCCTCAGGATGTATTTAAAGAGGCGGAATTTTGTTCTATGTGTGGACCAAAGTTTTGTTCATACAAGATCACACAAGAGATCATGGATAATCCAGAAGCAATCGCAAGAATCGCCGAGGATGCAAAAGCAGCCGAAGCAGCAAGACTCGCTGTTTAGTAAAAAATTAAATTTAAGGAATAACTATTATGACAGAAGAAATTGTAAAATCAGCACTCTCTAAAGTGCTTTATCCAGGATTTACGAAAGATATCGTAACTTTTGGTTTTGTAAACTCTATAGAAATCAATGGATCGGATGTAAGCTTTAATGTGGATATCACATCTTCAGCTCCTGAAGTTGCACAGCAGATCAAAGATGATGCAACAGCAGAGCTCAAAGCAGTAGGGGCTGGAAATATTACTTGTAATATCAAAGCACCTCAAATGCCAAGAGAGTCTTCATCTCGTGGGAAAAATATCGCTCCACAAGTGAAAAACTTCTTGATGGTAAGTTCAGGAAAAGGTGGGGTTGGTAAATCAACGACATCTGTGAATATCGCTATAGCTCTTGCAGCACAAGGGAAAAAAGTGGGGCTTTTAGATGCAGATATCTATGGTCCTAATATCCCAAGAATGCTTGGGATAGAAGATATAAAACCTGAAGTAAACGGCAATAAAGTACTTCCTATTAAAGCGTATGGTATCGAAGTGATGTCTATGGGTTCACTCATGGAGCCAGGACAATCTCTTATCTGGCGTGGTGCGATGATCATGAAAGCGATCGAGCAGTTCTTGCGTGATATTTTATGGTCAGAACTCGATGTACTCGTTATCGATATGCCACCGGGAACAGGTGATGCACAACTTACATTGGCACAAAGCGTACCTGTGACAGCTGGACTTACTGTGACTACACCTCAAACAGTTTCACTTGATGATTCAAGAAGAAGTTTAGATATGTTCAAAAAACTCAACATCCCAATCGCTGGTGTGATTGAAAATATGAGTGGATTCATTGCACCAGATACGGGTGTAGAGTATGATATCTTTGGAAAAGGAACTTCTACGCCAATGGCAGAGGAGTTTGATACAACGATCATCGCTGAGATCCCTATCGAGCCTGCGATTCGTACAGGTGGAGATGAGGGTAAACCTATCACTTTTGTTTCACCAACAAGTGAGACAGCAAAACGTTATATGGCAGCGGCAGAATCTATCTGGGCAACGATCGAAGAGATCAATGCAAATGGTGGCGTAGATAATCAAGCCGTGCAACCTACAACACCTCCAGGTGTGAGTGCGTGTTCAACTCCAAAACAGCCAGAACCACAACAAAGTGAAGGTTCTTGCGGAACAGGATGTGGATGCCACTAGGCATTCCACGCTCTTGTTTTTTTATCCTCTTTTTTTCATCGTTTGAATTCTATTTTTATACCCTGTATTGATTCTTAAATGTAAGCCTAAATAGTAGGCATAAGTGATCGCTTTTTTGAGTAAAAATGCAAGGTACCCTTTTACTTTGATAAAGCCAAACATCTCCCCAACTGCATAGTTTCCACCAAGAGCAACAAAAACACCACTCACTTTTGCATCAAAGACTTTTGGTTCTTTATTGTAGAGACGATCTAATATATTTTGAGCGACATACTCCGCACTTTTTTCCGCTACTTGAGCAGTAGGAGGGAGAATTTCCCCTTTTGAATCACGTATCGCGACACAGTCTCCAATAGCAAATATATCGCTACGCTCACCTATATTGAGGTATTCATTTGGAAGTAATTGCTCTGCTTTGTTTTTTGTACCATCGATACAGTGAGTAAAGTTCGCTGCTTTGATCCCACCTGTAAAGATCATAAAATGGTAGTGAAGTTTTGAACCATCTTTAAAATAGATAAACTCTTTATCAAGGCTTGCGATAAAAGTATTGGTATGTATCTCTACACCAAGCTCTTGGAGTCTTGCATGGGTATTTTTGATAATAAAAGAGCTCATCCCAGGTAAGATAGTCTCACTCGCATCGATGAGGTGAATCTTGATCTTTCGGGTACGCTCTCCAATCGTTTTTGCATAAGTATGAATAGAGTTTGCCATCTCTGCTGCAACCTCGACACCACTTAAACCCGCACCACCGATCGCAAGATTGATCTCCTCTTGGAGTGGTATCTTATGTTGTATCTGTTTATAAATGAGATCTTCAAACTTTTGACGAAATTTATAGGCACGCTCAAGTTTTTTGATCCCATGACTATGTTCGCGAAGCCCCTCTATAAAAGAGAAAAAGTTTGTTTGCGCTCCTGTAGCGATTACGAGGTAGTCAAAGGAGATCTCTTTGGTGTCTGTTTGGAGTTTTTTGCTTTGATAGTCGATAACGTGTGCTCTTTCGTGAACAAAAGAGACCCCCTTTTCAAAGCCATGGCACCATTGTTCAAGATCGATGGCTATATCGCGAATATCAAATCTTCCAGCAATATATCCATACGCTTCTGTTTGGAGGTAATGGTAGGGATGTTTATCAATGAGAGTGAGAGTGATGTTGGGATGTTTGGCAAGAGACTCGATCACTCGAAGTCCGCCATAACCTCCCCCTATAATAACAACATGTGTTTGCAACAACTCCATCCTTTTTTAGGTGCAATTGTAGTGTAAAAGCGTAGCAATTCTATAGCAATGAGAAATCTTCTAGAAATCTTCACCTTTAAACATATCTGCTTGAAATTCGACGATCTTATTTCTTCCTGTATTTTTTGCTTCATAAAGAGCAGTATCGGCATATTTGATACATTTCCAGATCGTGTCTCCATCGGTAGGGAATTTTGCTATTCCTATACTCATTGTTTTTTGAATTTTTTCACCAGCACCTACGTCAAATACGAGTTTACCAAAGCTATCATGGATCGCTTTGGCTACTTTGAGTGTACCCTCATCTGTTGCATTGTGAAGCATCACTAAAAACTCTTCTCCACCGTAGCGGATAGCGAGATCAGCGTCACGGATATTTTCTTTGAGGATCCCTGCGATTGCTACGATCACTTTATCACCAACATCGTGTCCATAAGTATCATTGATCATTTTAAAGAAATCCACATCTAGCATAAGTACACTATATCTCTCTTCGAGTCTTGAGGCTTGACTCATGATCTTGTCGATAAACTCTTCTAAAAACCTTCTGTTATAAAGACCCGTCATTCCATCTCTAAGGGATGTATCACGAAGTCTATCCATGAGAATCTTACTTTCAATAACAGGCTTCGCTGCTTCAAGATAGTTTTTAATACTGAGGATCTCACCATTAATTCTACTGAGATCTTCATCTGTAGAAGCAGTGATCGAGATCAGTAAAGAAGCATCATGGTTGATTTGAAATGGAATACAGATATAGCGCATCTCTTTTGCATTACAGGTCTTACATAGATTTTCAAATTCTGTAGAGATTACATCTGTTTTGGTTCTATGTGCACGACATAGTTGCGCATCTTCATCAACAATTGTTCCTAGACAGATACTCTCTGTGTTATGTGTATAAACAAGTTTTCTCTCCTCAAGAATATTATTTACTTCATAAAATGCAAAATGTTCAATTTTAAACTTTGATTTTAAAATATCTGTGATACGTGAATAAACCTCATTTTTTGAAGCATCAAGCTCAATGGTCTTTTTGAATTTATAAATATCAGAGAGTTCACCAATAATAGCCTTTGCTTCATAGAGGGGATCATTAGAAGAAGCACACCCTTTTGGTATAAAAGTTTCAAGATTGTACTTGAGATCTCCGAAGGTCTCTTGCATTTTTGCAAAAAGGGTATTGATCTGATTGATTACTTTTTTTGCATCTCCACCCACTTTGGATGTAAACTGATGAGTAAAGTCACCACGGTGTGCTTTTTTGATTCCATCTTGGAGATTGGAGAAAAGTTGCATATATGGAGTGACATAATAGTTGATCAACATAAGTACAATAACCAAAAATATGAGGTTTATTCCAAGAATCTTGAGAATAGTAAACATCCCAATATTGCGCATGCCGCTAATATCAAATTCCATACTAATTGCACCAAGTGTATCTCCACGTTTAACATCATGACAATTCAGACAGTTTGGTGTTCCAGTTGTCGTTGCTTTATAAGGAATGGTAACTCGAAGTGTGATAGTATCTGTAGTCTCAGTGATATTTTTGACTATCTCGCCAGTTTCTAAAACCTTTTGATCAATTGCGTCACGGATCGTTTCATCGTTGAACCCATCACCATATTGTTTTATCACATTTTGACTACGAACAAGCCAAAGATTTTTGACATCTTCATTTTTTGAGATTTGATCGAGAAAATATTGTCTGTCATCCATAGTGCCATTGACCATGTGTGCTGTGAGCCCATCTTTGACAATATTGGCTGTAAGGTTCGATTTGTCAACGGCACTTTTGATACTGTAGTCTCGAAAGTTAAGAGAGACATTGATAATAGTAGCTGCTGTAAGCCCCAAAAGCATGAGGGCTACAACAATAAGAAGCTTTGATTTTGTTCCCATTATGTTTCACTTGTATTAATATAAGTATGGATAATAGCTAATGAAAAATTAAATCAAAGTAAATTTGATAAAATCTATTCTACAGTCACACTTTTTGCTAAATTTCGTGGCATATCTACATCATTGCCCAAACGAATTGATATCTCTAAAGAGAGAAGTTGAACCACTACCATCATTTCAAAAAACTCAAGCATATAGTCCCTACAAGCGCTGATTGGGATATAATCATCTGCTTTGTCAAACTCTAATGCTGAGATAGCACAGATAGTAGAATCTCTTGCACTAAGTTCTTCAACATTACTTTTTGATTTTTCATACAAAAGATGTTGTGGAAGTAGGGCAATCGTGAAAAGCTCAGGGTCTGCAAGAGCGATAGGACCATGTTTCATCTCACCTGATGGATACCCCTCAGCATGAAGGTAGGAGATCTCTTTGAGTTTGAGAGCACCCTCTAGAGCAAGCGGATAGAAGATATCCCTACCGATAAAAAAGAAACCATGTCCATGAAGATAGCGTTTAGAGAGTCTTTTGATCCTTTCATGCATTGCATCACTTACTTTAACGTGTCCTGGAACTTCTCTGAGAAGCGTGATCTGTGCTGCGATCTCCTCAGAGGAGAGTGAATTTTTGATCTCTGCTATATAAAGGCTTAACATCCAAAAGACACATACTTGTGTAGCAAATGCCTTTGTTGATGCAACCCCTTTTTCTATTCCCGCGCGAGTAAGGATACTCGCATCTGCTAAACGTACCATAGAGGAGTTGTCAACATTACATATAACAAGTGTTTTAAGACCCGCTTCTTTTGCCATTTTGAGTGTTTCTAAGGTATCGGCCGTTTCCCCACTTTGAGAGATAACGATAAAGAGTGTGTCTTTGGTCATGATCGGGGAGCGGTAGCGAAATTCACTTGCGATCTCGACCGTAGTTTTTATCTTGGCATAGCGCTCGAAAAGATAAGAAGCACTCAGTGCGGAGTGATAGGATGTTCCACAGGCACAGAGTTTGATCTCATCGATCCCCTCAAAAAGTGCCTTATCGAGCTCTTCAAAAAGGATATTTTGTATACCTAGTCTTCCCATAAGTGTATCTGCGATCACATCACTTTGCTCATAGATCTCTTTTTCCATAAAGAAGCGAAATCCATCTTTTTGCGCTGAAAGTCGATTGGTGGATAGTTTAGAAAACTGTACTCCTTTTGTGTTGTTATTCTTATCAAAAAGTACGATCTCGTTTGGACTTACATAACCATAATCACCATCTTCAAAATAATTTACATCCGAACAATGCCCAATAAGAGGGGTGTCAGAAGAAGCAAAATATTTTTCTTCTTCACTGTTGATCCCTAGGATCATCGGAGATCCGTGTTTGGCAAAAAAGATAGTATCAGGTTCCGATTTTGTTACTAATAGGATTGCATAAGCGCCTTGGAGTTCTTTTATCGTTTGGAAAAAAGCTTCAAAAGCACTCTGCATTGTTTTGAGATTTTTTTCAAATTGATGCACGATCACTTCAGTATCTGTCTGACTTAAAAAACGTACACCATCTTCGATGAGTGCTTTTTTTAGACTCACATAGTTTTCTATAATACCATTATGAACTACATAAGAGCTCTCTCCTAGGTGTGGATGTGCATTAAGCTCTGTTGGTTTTCCATGTGTCGCCCATCTTGTATGGCCGATCCCCACAGCAAATTTATCAGTGGTAAAATCTTTTGTTTTTTCTTCAAGATTGACAAGTTTGCCTACTGCTTTAAAGTTATGAAAGTTTCCATCTTCTAAGATCGCGATCCCAGCAGAATCATAGCCTCTGTATTCGAGCTCTTTAAGACCATCGAGAAGTATCTCTTTGGTATTTTTCTTTCCTATGTATCCAACAATTCCGCACATCAAAAACCTTTATTGTGTTAATAAATTATAAATATTTTCGACATTATTGCATAGTTCATTTTGTTTTTGCATTAAGAATGTATCACGTACTTTGTATTTTGTACTGTGGACCTTTGCTGAGACGATATTGATATGGAGTTGTTCAAACTTATCCATAATATAGGCTAAGAGACCTCTCTGATTGCTTGTATGTACACTTAATTGTGCAAGGGTGAGTGAGTGTTCACAGTCTATAGTGATCTCATCTCTATCGATCTTGATATCATTGAGCGGAACCTCTTTGCTCATGTCAAAGGCTTGTTCGATGATGTTTGTGATCTTAGGTATCTCTACGGCTTCGATATTTTTTAGAAATACGATCTTGAAATATTTCGTATCATCAAAAAGAGTTACAACTTCCATAGAACCTACATCCAAATAGCTCAGTGTTGCAAGAAGATAGCTGATATTCAGGGGGATTTTACGGTAGATTTCAATGCTCAGGGCTGTATCAGTAGAGATATCATAACTATATTCTTTTGTCTCTTTGGCTTTGAGTGCAATGTGGATAATATCAGAGGGCTCATGCATAAAAAAGAAAAGGTTAGATTCTATGCGTATAAGCTTTGTTTGCAAAAGTTTTGGAAGTGTTGCAAAACTTGGGTGATTTTTTACTTTTTTTTCTATATTGATTCTCTTTTTTGCTTCTGTGATCCGATCGTTGTTGACCGAGACCTCTAACGCACTGAGATAGAGTTCATACAGAAGTTTGGAGCTAAAGGAGTTATAGGTATCCCCTCCTACTCCATTAATATCTGCATAGGTGAGGATATAGAGTAATTGCAAGTTTTTACTATCTTCTATACTCGACATAAATTTGTAGAGAATTTTTTCACTATGAATATTTTCTTTAAAAGCGACATTGCTCATAAGAATATGGTGGCGAACAAGAAGGGAAGCACGACTCTGAAGCTCTGTGGAGAATTTGAGCTTTTTCGCAAAAGGGAGGATAGTTTTTGCTCCGAGTTCACTATGATCTTGTTTTCTTCCTTTACCAGTATCGTGTAAAAGTACAACAAGTTTTAAGAGTATTTTTTCTTCTTTGCCTAGAGTCTCATAGAGCTTTTGTATAAAAGGCTCTTTGATATTCTCTAGTGCTTTGACACATTCGATAGAGTGGATATCTACAGGATAATGATGGTAGCCATCAAACTGAGGAAGATGCAGTACATTGCGAAAATTGCTAAAGAGTTTGTGTAAAATCCCTGCATCGTAAAAAAGCTTTAAAAAGCAATACACATTCTTTTTGGCAAGAAGCTCTTTGAGGAGTGTATAGGTTTTGACGTGCAAAGGATAAGGAATTTTTGAATAGGTGAAAATACGTAAAAAGCCAGCGTCAAACTGATAGTGCATATCTCTAAGTGTGATCAAGAGCTCTAGAAGATCATTGATATGCATTGTTTGAAGCGAGTAGGATGCATAGAGTCTACTCTCCAATAAAAAGACCCCTTGAGCCAAACGACTTTTTCGTAAAGTACTGATATTTTCTTTTTCAAAGAGAATAGGGCGCATCATTTTTTTGACAAAGATCTGTGTAAAGTTATTGACTCTCCAAAGAGCTTCTAAAACTTTTTGCGCCATTTTTTTATGATTTTTAAATCCAAGCATTGTAGAGACTTGCGGGATATATTCGAGTAAAAGTCGATCCTCTTGTTTGTTCGTAATAAGGTGTAGGGCACTACGTATACGAAATAAAAGTTCAAGTGCTATACGATATTCACGATACTCCTCATCACTAAATTGTACCCGTGTGAGATCTTTGAGTGAAGTCACCCCATAAAGAGTATGCGCAATCCAAAAAATAAGCTGAGAGTCACGAAGTCCCCCAACACTTTCTTTTATATTGGGTTGCATGGAAAAGGGATATTTTTTTCTTCTGCCCTGTGCTTCTTGAATTTTTGCGAGTAAAAAATCTTTTTGTTGATAGAGTCTGATCTTACCAAGCTCTCTTTGGGTGATCTGCCATGTAAAAGAGGAACCAGTGATGAGTCGTGATTCCATGAGAGAAGTTTTAATAGTAATATCTTCATTGCTTGCCCCAAAGAGATCTTGTACCTCATGGACACGATGTCCAAGTTTGAGTCCGGCATCAAGGGCAAGATAGAAGAGCTTTTCTATAATAAGCTTGGTGTTAAAGCCCTCAACATCTTCATACACTATCAACAGGTCGATATCACTGTGAACACAGAGTTGCTCGCGCCCATAGCTTCCAAGAGCGACAATAGCAATAGGGATCGATCCGCGCATTGGAAGGTAGTGCCCAAAAGCACGACGCAATACTGTTTTGTACATCAAAGCGATGATAGAGTCGAGCTTTTTTGTGTGTTTGACAAGAAAATCCTTGCCCTGGTTTTTCTCAAAAAGCTCTGGTAGGGAATCTTTGTACTCTTTTATATATTGTTTGAACAACTTGGAGAGTTCAAAGTCTGAGCCGTTTTTTTCAATAATCTCTTCGATTTGTAATACTAAATCCATTGTGCCAATCTTTTTATAATTTTGATTATTATAGTGTAGTTGTAGAAAAAATTTCTACATATTTGGATGAAAAAGTAAGCAACTATTTATTATCTTAGAATTTGCTATAATCCAGCCATAATTTACAAGGGTCAATAGTATGAATGTAGCAGAAAAAATTAGAACAAGTCAAAGAATCAACTTTGATGAGGCACTTAGCCTCTATGAGATGGACTTTTTTGAGCTTGGTGAACTCGCAGATATAAAACGTAAAGCACTCCATGACAAAAAAACCTATTTTAATATCAATCGCCATATAAATCCAACCAATATCTGTGCAGATGTGTGTAAATTTTGTGCTTACTCTGCAAACCGTAAAAATCCAAACCCTTATACGATGAGTCATGAAGAGATCATGCAGATCGTAAAAGACGCTTATAACCGTGGTATCAAAGAGGTACATATTGTTTCTGCACACAATCCTGATACGGGAATCGAGTGGTATTTAGATATCTTCTCAAAAATAAAAACAGCGTACCCAGATCTTCATATTAAAGCACTTACAGCTGCTGAAGTTGATTTTTTGGCACGCCATTATCATAAAAGCTACGATGCAATCTTAGATCTTATGATAGAGAGTGGAGTTGACTCTATGCCTGGGGGTGGGGCTGAGATCTTTGATGAGGGTGTGCGTGATTATATCTGCAAAGGAAAAGTTACATCCGATCAATGGTTAGAGATCCATCAGAAATGGCATGAACGTGGCAAAAAAAGTAATGTAACGATGCTCTTTGGTCATGTAGAAAAAAGAGAGCATCGCATCGATCATATGCTGCGTATTCGAGAGCTTCAAGACAAAACAGGTGGGTTTAATTGCTTTATTCCTCTTGTGTATCAAACAGAGAATAATTACCTTAAAATTCAAGACCCGATCACAGCCAATGAGATCCTCAAAACGATGGCAATCAGTCGAATTGTGCTTGATAATGTGCCAAATATTAAAGCCTATTGGGTGACCTCTACAGTCAATCTTGCTCTTGTAGCCCAAGAGTTTGGAGCTAATGATCTTGATGGAACGATCGAGAGAGAATCGATCAATTCCGCTGCAGGTGCTGCAAGTGCCAATGGTGTGAACTTGCAAGAGTTTGTTGCACTTATTAAAAATACAGGTTTTATCCCTGTTGAGCGTGATAGCGTTTATAATGAAATAAAAGAGTGGTGATCTAGCGTGGAACTCTCGGTTGTTATTCCCACCTATAACCGATATGAGTTTTTAAAAAGAGCTTTGCGATCGATCTATGATCAGAGCCTTTTGCCCAAAGAGGTGATCGTAGTCGATGATGGCTCAGAAGATGCCACACGAAATATTCAAAATGACTTCCCCCAGATAAAATATATTTTTCAAACAAATCAAGGGGTCTCCTCTGCGCGTAATAGAGGGATCGCCTCTAGCAATTTTGAGTGGATCGCTTTTTTAGACTCAGATGATCTTTGGGAGAGCGAAAAACTTGCAAAGCATAAAGCCTTTCACACTCTACATCCCAAGAGCTTGATGAGTTATACTGATGAGTTGTGGATACGTGATGCCAAAGTGATCAAAGTGCCCAAAAAATACCAAAAGCCAGCGGAGGGGCTTTTTGAAAAATCGCTATCACATTGTATTATTGCTCCCTCTTCGGCTTGCATCCACAGGAGTGTTTTTGAGCAAGTTGGCTTGTTTGATGAGAGCTTAGAAGTGTGTGAAGATTATGATCTGTGGCTCCGGATCGCCTCAGAGTATGAGATAGGACTTATCAATGAAAAGCTGATCCACAAATATGCAGGACATCCCCAGCAACTAAGCTTTAAACATTGGGGTATGGATCGCTTCCGCGTTCAAGCTTTAGAGAAGCTTTTAGAACTACATCCCAAGCATCTCTACAAAGAAAAAATACTTCGTACACTTAAGGAAAAATATACACTTTTGCTTTATGGAGCAAAGAAATATAATAAAACAAAGAGTATAAGAA
>JAGGTH010000107.1 GCA_021163845.1 Helicobacteraceae bacterium
TCCCTAAATTCAACCATCTTAATAAAAAATGGCATTACAGTGATAACACAAGAAGCGATCGAAAACTATATAGACAAGATTCCACCTTCACCAAAGATCTTAAAGCAAACTCTCGTTTATTTGAACGCTGGGGAGTTGGTCAAAGCGGCAAAGATTGCAGAGGGTGACATCGCCCTCAAAGCCTATCTCAAAAGTATCGTAAATAAACCTATTTACGGCTTTAGTAATGAGGTAAGTGACATCTCGCAGATCTTTGGCATTCTAGGTGTATCAGGCTCACAACAGTGTGTTTATAACTATATGATAAATCTTCTCTCCCCTAGTAAGTGGAAGCTATTTAAGCTCAACCGTGCATCTTTTGATGATCTTCAAGCACGTCTCTCGACAAGTTGGAAGGATATCCTTGCACATCTTGATGTCAAAGATAAAGATATAGAGAGTGCTATTACGCTTTTGCCATCGAGTATTATTGTTGCTGAAGCACTCTTTAGTGAAAAGATAGAAGATGTAAATCTTTTACGTAGCACAAAAAATCTCGACTACAATACTATTTTACTTCGTTTGTGCAAAATGGATCTTTTTGATATTTGTGAAGCTATCGCTCAAAAGTGGGAGATGCCACAACAAGTCTCAGATATCGTTCTATCTTCTTCTGGTATACGAGAGCCACAGGGAGAACTTGTAGATACTCTTGGCAAATGGATGCATCTTTTACTTTTTTATGAACTCTCTCAGCCAACATTTGCTAAAGCTGGGCTCAATGACTTCATAGAATTTCAGATCGATTTTGTTTCAGATATTTATGAAGAATTTTCAGCACTCATGGAGATTCAATGAGAGCAGTTGTCAAAGATTCTATTGCCATTTTTTCTCCACAAGGTTTTTTGGATGCAACCAATGCACAATCTCTTCTCACCGTCGAAGATATCACGGCTACGGAGAGTTTAAATGTAGACATGGTGCTCGTCTCGCTCAAAAAAGTCATCTTTTTTAATCGAAATGGCTTAGATACCTTTGTTAAGATGCTCTCAAAGGTGCGTGCGAAAAACCGCTCTATCGTAGGTTTTTGTGATGTAGATCATAAAAAATACAAGGCAATAACAAAATTTTACGATGACAATATAAATTTCTCTGTCTTTAAATCTCGGGATGTAGCTGCACTTTTCTCCACAACTTTTAAAAATCAACAAAAAAATGTCCTCCTCTATAGTGATGATAAAAGTCAGCGCTCGGCTATGGCAATAGAACTTCATGATAATGGGCACAATCCAATCATCGCACAAAGTAAAGCTGAGTTTGATGAAAAAAGATCCAATGGAAACTATGATGTAGTGATTGTCGATACCTACTTAGGGCAAATGGGACAGCAAGTTGCCGCACGTGTGACAGGCAATGCAGTCATCTATACTGTTTCTTCTTTTCTTGATAATGAGATTAGCGACTCTTTTAATATTTCCTATCATAACAACTCTCTAAATGTCGGATTTAGACTTTTTATATTTGATGCGTATAAAGTGGTATCAATGAATATTCATGGTCTGAACTTTTTTTCAAAACTCGCAAGTGCAGCAGCTGAATACAATGCGACAATCTGTTTTGTTGGCTTTAACTTTGAAAAGACACAAGCAAGCTTCAAAGAGACACTTGAAGATGCAGGTATCTTATTTTTTGAGCAAATGGATGATATCCTCAAAAATAAGCAACTTCTCAATGATCTAGGAGCGAGTAGTTCTGGAGCCATTAAAAATAAACGTGCACTCAACAAGGTGATCGTCACAGAGCTTCCACGCTTTATTAATGCAACTGTACTAACCATCGAGATGATGACAAGTGCAAAAGCGCAAAAAGAGGCAGCACAAATTGAAAAGATCTCAATACAAAACAAAGAGGATAAGATAGCAAGTTCTATTGGGTTTTATGGAGATATTGATGGGATGGTGATCTTAGTCTTTCCTCAAGCTATTGCAAAACAGGCCTGTGAACTTTTAATCGGGGAAGCAACAGATGATACAGAGCTGATCCTTGACTCCCTTGCCGAGCTAGTTAATATCCTCGGTGGAAAAATAAAAACACTCCTTGCAGATGAAAAGATCAGTGTCAATATTACACTTCCTAGAACCTACGGAAGTATTGATGATCTTCTAGAAGTAACACAAGATAGAAAAGGTGTTCAAGTAGATCTCTCTTTTGCCAATGATAAATTTTTATTTTTCCTCACAAGATAAAAGCCTTCTCTAAATACTAAAAGAGTACAATAGCGCAAATATTTTTTAAGGAAATGTGATGCTTGTAGCTCCTAGTGTTTTGTCAGCTGATTTTGGAAATCTGCAAAGAGATGTCGAAGCGATTTGTAATGCTGGCTGTGATCTTGTCCATGTGGATGTAATGGACGGGCATTTTGTTCCCAACCTAACTATCGGACCTGTTGTTGTAAGTGCCATTGCAAAATGCGCGACAAAACCCCTTGATATTCATCTCATGGTTGAAAACAATACTTTTTTCGTAGAGCTCTTTGCACCACTCAAACCTGAATATATCTCCTTTCATGTAGAAGAGGAGAAACATCCCCATAGACTTATTCAGAAGATCCGTTCTCTTGGAATCAAACCTGCAATCGTTTTAAATCCACACACTCCACCTGAGAGTATAGAGTTTTTATTAGCAGACCTTGATATGGTTTTACTCATGAGTGTCAATCCTGGCTTTGGAGGACAAAGCTTTATCGAGAGTGTTATCCCAAAAGCAAAAAGACTCGCAAGTATGAGAGACACAATCAACCCAAATTGCCTTATAGAAGTCGATGGTGGAGTGAGTGATACCAATGTTGCTCTTCTTAAAGAGGCGGGTGTAGATATTGTTGTAGCCGGAAGCTATGTATTTAATCATGCAAGCAAAGCTGAGGCTATAAAAAGTCTACAAATCTAATGCGTGTCAAAATTTGTGGCATCACAAGCTATCATGATGCGATGGATGCGATTGAGGCTGGAGCAGATGCTCTAGGCTTCGTATTCTATCCTAAGTCTCCTCGCTATATCACACCAAAAGATGCAAAAGAAATCATCTCAAAACTCCCTCCTTTTGTCGAGAAGGTGGCACTCTTTGTCAATGAAGATGCACAAACTATAAATACTCTATGCTCGGATGTAGGAGCTACACTCGCTCAAATACATTTTGATGCAGAGCCTTATCTATATGAAGCACTCACTGTTCCTTATCTCAAAGTGATTCGTGCGCAAAAAGCTGAAGATATTCTCAATTTTAGTGATGAATATAGGCTTATAGATGCTTACTGCGAAGCCTATGGTGGGGCTGGCAAACGACTCAATATCGATTGGTTTGAAGGAGTAAATTGTTCTAAGATCATCCTCGCGGGTGGGCTGAGTCCTGAAAATGTCGCTTCAGTAAAAAAATATGGTTTTTATGGTGTGGATGTAAGTAGTGGGGTAGAACAAAGTCACGGTAAAAAAGAGAGTCAAAAAGTAAGAGAGTTTATAAAAAATGCTACAACTTGATTTTGGTTTAGATGCAAAAAGCATCGCAAAACTCTCTTCCAAAGGTCTCGCATACGATACCCTCAAACAGCAACTCGATGAAGATATAGATCTCTCTCTTGAGTTATGGCGTTCACAAGGTCTTGAGATCGTAAAAAATCTAGGTAATTACTATTTTGCCACAAAATTTATCCCTATCAATGAAGCGGAGTTTTGTATTGTTGATATCGAAACAAATGGCTCCAAGATAGAAAAACACCAGATTATCGAAATAGCCGCTGTAAAAGTTAAAAACAATGAGATTATTGATACCTTCGAGTCAATGGTTCAATGTAATGAGATCAATCCTCACATCACTACGATTACTGGGATAACTGTAGATCAAACGATAGATGCACCACCGCTTGCAGAAGTACTACAAAAATTTAAACTCTTTTTAGGGGATGCAATTTTCGTGGCACATGATGTCAAGTTTGATTATAAGTTTATCTCCCTCTCTCTTAAAAAGATAGGTTTACCGCCACTACTTAATCGCTCACTCTGCTCTTTAGGTTTAGCAGAGCGTACAATTGAGTCTTACAGATATGCTCTTTCTTATCTTAATGAATATTATAATCTCCATCCAGATGCAACACACCACAGAGCAATGTCAGATGTAATGACAACTTACAAACTTTTTATAAAATCATTAGAAAATTTGGACAAGAAAATAAAAACTGCAGAAGATTTGATCAAGTTCTCAAAAGAGGGGAAAAGGCTAAAGAGAGTAAAATTTGACCCTTTAGCAAAAGTGAGTGAAGAGATTCAAGAATAAAATTATTCTTGATACGCTCCAATACCTGTTAATTTTTTATATCTTGCGTCCATTCTTTCCTCTTTGCTCATCGCTTTGAGTACTTCAAGCTCTCCAAGGAAATAATCAGCTAATGCTTTTGCACTGCTCTCTTTATCTCTGTGTGCACCAATGAGTGGCTCATCGATCACATCATCAATAAGACCTAGCTCTTTAAGATCTTCACTTGTGATCTTCATCGCATTGGTAGCATCTTCTGCTTTTGCAGGATCGTTCCATAAAATCGCTGAACAACCCTCAGGAGAGATAACACTAAATACAGAGTAGCGCATCATAGCAAGTCTATCGGCTACACCAATAGCAAGTGCACCACCACTTCCACCCTCACCAATCACCACAGAAACAGTCTGTGTATCAAGTTCTGCGAGCTCTAAAAGATTTCTTGCGATCGCTTCACTTTGATTACGCTCTTCCGCACCAAGCCCTGGATACGCGCCGGGAGTGTCAATAAGCATCAAAAGAGGGATATTAAATTTCTCTGCCATCTTCGCAGCACGAAGCGCTTTTCTATACCCTTCAGGATGAGGCATACCAAAGTTTCTTTTGAGCTTGTTCTTTGTTCCTCTTCCTTTTTGCTCTCCGATCACCATTGTTTTTTGGCCACCAATATATCCCAAATAACAGATGATCGCTGCATCATCACGAAAGTGTCTATCTCCGTGTATCTCATACTTATCACGCATGATAAGGTTGATATAATCAAGAGCATAAGGTCTATCTTGATGACGAGCAAGTTGAAGTTTTTGATAAGGAGAAAGATTTTTAAATGTCTTAGCAACTTCTTTATTGAGGGACTTTTGAAGAATCTCTACAGCATGTTCATCATGACGAACCTGTGCTGAGATAATATCTTCTTGAATGTTTTTTATTTTTTGTTCAAACTCTAAATATGTAGCCAATTGTAATCCTTATATTTAGACTTTTCTGAAAATCAATACGCCATTTGTCCCACCAAATCCAAAAGAGTTACTCATAACTACATTAAGTTCAGCTTTTCTCGCTTCATTTGGAACGATATCTAGATCACAATTTTCATCTGGTGTTTCGTAGTTGATTGTCGGAGGAATGATCCCATCACGCATAGCCATAAGACACGTAACCGCCTCTATACCACCAGCAGCCCCTAAACAGTGACCAATTTGCCCTTTAATAGAACTCATCGGAGGACAATTCTCTTTGCCTCCTAAAAGCTCTTTAACTGCAGCAGTTTCGTTCTTATCATTGATAGGAGTAGATGTACCGTGTGCATTTACATAGTCGATTTTTGGCTCACCTGCCATTTTATATGCCGCTTTCATCGCACGTGCAGGACCATCAAGACTTGGAGTTGTGATATGGTTCGCATCACCACTCTCACCAAATCCGATGATCTCTCCATAGATGTTTGCTCCACGAGCAACAGCGTCTTCGTATGTTTCAAGAACAAGTGCTGCAGCACCCTCACCCATAACAAACCCATCACGGTCTGCATCAAAAGGACGAGATGATTTTTTAGGATCATCATTTCTTGTAGAAAGCGCTTTCATCGCAGCAAATCCACCAATACCCGCTCCTGTGATTGCTGATTCTGCAGCAACAACAAGCATTTTATCGGCTCCACCACACATAATTGTTTTTGCCGCTTCACTAATTGCATGTGTACCCGCCGCACAAGCTGTTACACTTGAAAGGTTTGGACCTTTTACTCCATGTTCTATCGAGATAAATCCACCTAGCATATTCACTAATGCCGATGGAATAAAAAATGGAGAAATTCTTCTTGGACCTCTTGTTTCGATGATAATAGAGTTTTTCTCAATCACAGGAAGTCCTCCGATGCCCGATGCAGCACTAATACCAAATCTTTCCATATCTGTACCTGCAGGAATCTGCGCATCTTGCATCGCTTCTTGAGCAGCTTTGATCCCAAGGTGAATAAATCTATCTGCTTTTTTTACCTCTTTTGGATCCATAACTGTCGCTGGATCAAAATCTTTCACCTCACCCGCGATCTTTACACTGTAGCTTTCTGGATCGAAAATAGTGATCGTATCAATACCACATGCGCCTTCACATATAGCTTTAAACGAACTCTCTTTATCATTTCCTACTGAGTTTATCATTCCTATACCAGTAACTACTACTCTTTTCATTTAAAATTCTCCAAAAAAAATAAATTTGTAAAATACTTTTAATAAGCAACACTTTTACGAATAGATTGCCTATTAAAAAGATTTATTTTACTGAGGCAAAAGCCTCAGTATCATTTAAGATATTACTTACTTTCGATATAGTCTACAACATCTTTAACAGTTTGAATTTTCTCTGCTTCATCATCAGGGATCTCAATATCAAACTTCTCTTCTAAAGCCATTACTAGTTCAACAACATCAAGACTATCAGCACCTAAATCTTCAACAAACTTCGCATCTTCTTTTACTTCGTCTGGATTTACGCTGAGTTGCTCAACTACTACCTCTTTAATATCATCTAAAAGTGCCATTATAGCTCCTATGGTTAAGTATAATTTTGCGTAATTGTAGCATAAATAACTTAAGTAATTTAAAAATAGTGACAAAAAGGGGAAACCTTTTATGCCATATTCATCCCACCATTTACTTTTAAAGTCTCGCCTGTGATGTAGCTTGCATGGTCTGAGAGTAAAAATGCTGTTGCTTCTGCAACCTCACGTGCTTCTCCAAAACGAGCCATAGGGATCTTAGATGTGAAGCTCTCTTTCACCTCATCGCTGAGGACATCTGTCATCTCTGTCGCGATAAAACCTGGTGTAATCGTGTTGTATCGGATGCCACTCGTTGCTGCTTCGATAGCAAAACTTTTTGTCATTGCGATCACCCCACCTTTAGAAGCCGCGTAGTTTGTTTGGCCACCATTTCCAGTTTCACCTACAATAGAAGCGATGTTGACTACTGCACCGAATTTTTTCTTACGCATCACTTTCATACTCTCTCTACATCCGATGAAACATGATGTAAGGTTTGCATTGATCACGCTCATGAAGTCTTCTGTTTTCATACGAAGTGCAAGTTTATCATTTGTGATTCCTGCATTATTTACAAGATAAGAGAGTTCTCCATCACAGTCCACTATTGTTTTTATAGCATCAATAAATGCCGCTTCATCACTCACATCAAAACCAATCACAGCTGCATTGCCACCTGCAGCTTCGATCATCTCTTTTACTTTATCTGCTTCTGCCGCACCACTTCTATAGTTCACCCATACTTTAAGTCCAAAACCTGCTAAAGTCTTTGCTATCTCTGCACCGATTCCACGGCTTGATCCTGTTACGAGTACATTTTTTCCTGAAAATTTCATATTTTATTCTCCTTCATTTGATTATATTGTTCTTATCTATACGAGACTGTGGTCCATCTCTGATGGGATCTCTATATCCATAAGCTTTAAAACTGTCGGTGCTATGTTATTTAATCCACCATTTTCTACTTTACTTACACCCTCAGCCATTACAAAGCACCACACCTTTCCAACGGTATGATTTGTAAGCATATTGCCTTGTTCATCTTTCATCTCCTCACAGTTTCCATGATCGGATGTAAGGACAAGTGCATAATCATTCTCTTTTGCTTTTTCTACAATGCGTCCGAGTTGCTTATCAACCGCTGTTACTGCTTTTTTTGCAGCTTCAAAATCGCCCGTATGCCCTACCATATCTCCATTGGCAAAATTGACCACTATAAAGTCATAAGAATCATCCATCGCTTTTAGAACAGCATCGCCAACCTCTACAGAGCTCATTTCAGGCTTTTGATCGTAGGTTTTTACATTTGGTGAGGGGATTAGCACGCGTGTTTCATTCTCATAGAGCTCATCAATCCCACCGTTTAAGAAAAAAGTGACATGTGCATATTTCTCCGTCTCCGCCGTGTGGAACTGTCTTAGACCCGCTTTTGAAATCACTTCGGCCAAAGTGTTCGTCGGTGCATCTTTTTTAAAGAGTACTGGGTAGGTAAAGCTGCGATCATATTCTGTCATCGTTGCTACATTAACTTTTACATCTCTCGTCTGAAAACTCTCAAAGCGATCATCCCCAATCGCTGTAACAAACTCACGCATCCTATCGCTTCTAAAATTAATGGTCAGTACGCTATCACCTTCTTTGAATCCGTCATATCCTTCAAATGCTACAGGAAGAATAAACTCATCGGTTTCCTCTTTGTCGTAAGAGCTTTGAATATAGGTTTCTACATCCATGTCTACCTTTGGTTTTGCATTGACCACAGCGTTATAAGCAAGCTCTACACGATCCCAACGGTTATCCCTATCCATTGAATAAAAACGTCCTGCGATCGTAGCTATCTTGATATTTTCACTGAGATGCTTTTTCACCTCTTGGGCATATTTTTTAGCAGAAGTAGGAGAGACATCCCTTCCATCAGTAATAAGATGCAAAAAAACTTCTTTATTTGCATCTGCAGCGATTTTTGCACAACCCATAAGATGATCTATATGCGAGTGAACACCACCATCACTCATGAGCCCTACAAGGTGAATTCTCTGAGATTTTGCTAGCAGATCAACGAATACATCATTGTCTTTGAGCCTATTCTCACTCAAAGACAAAGAGATCTTTACAAGATCCTGATAAAGCACTCTTCCGCTTCCTATACTCATATGCCCTACTTCAGAGTTTCCCATCTGCCCCTCAGGTAACCCTACACTAAGTCCGAAAGTATCGATAAAAGAGTGGGGAACCTCTTTAAATAATGTGTCATACGTAGGTTTTTCTGCATTATAAAATGCATTGTACTCAGTACGTGAGCCATATCCTATTCCATCGGTAATGACTAAAATCGCTTTTTTTGCCAATTGTATCCCTTTAAAAGAAAGATTTAGGGGATTATACTATAATGTCGCTTTTATATAATTTTGAGGACAAATATTTTGCTCTATTGGCTCTATGAAATACTGAATATAAACATTTTAGGTTACATCACCATCCGTGCCGGCATCGCTTTTTTCCTTGCTTTACTCTTTACACTTTTCTTAATGCCCCGTTTTATCCGTTGGGCACAAAGAACATCAAGTGTGCAACCCATAAATACTTGGGCACCTGAAGCACACCAAGCAAAATCTAAGACACCAACAATGGGCGGAATCGTCTTTATCGGTGCAACTGTACTTGCTTCACTTTTTACCATAAAATTTTCCAACGACTTTGCGATAGGTGCAATTATTACGCTTGTTCTTTTCTCTCTTATAGGTTTTCAAGACGATTTTGCAAAAATTAAAAAAAATGAAAATCTTGCAGGACTTAAAGCGCGAACAAAACTTCTTTTACAGATCATCTCAGCAATTTTGATCTCCTCCTATATTTGTTTATTTGCAGATTTTAATACAGACCTTTTTGTTCCATTTTATAAAAAACCTGTGCTTGATATGGGTGTGTATGCTATCGCTCTTTGGTGTTTAGTAATTGTTGCTACATCCAATGCTGTAAATCTCACAGATGGGCTTGATGGGCTTGCAACGGTTCCTTCTCTTGCAGCTCTCACCTCTTTTAGTGTTATCATCTATATCACTGGAAATGCAAACATTAGTGCCTATCTTTTGATGCCAAACTTTGATGTAGGAGAGGTTGCTATTGTCTCAAGCGCGCTTATGGGAGCACTTACAGGATTTTTATGGTTTAACTGCCATCCTGCAGAGGTATTTATGGGGGATAGTGGTTCTTTGACGATCGGAGCTTTTTTAGGTTACCTCGCTATCATCTCTAAAAGTGAAATTCTTCTCCTTTTGATCGGCTCGATTTTTGTGATCGAAACTCTCTCAGTGATACTGCAGGTGGGAAGCTATAAACTTCGCAATAAGCGTGTTTTTCTTATGGCTCCTATCCATCACCATTTTGAGATGAAAAAATGGGCGGAAAACAAAATTATCGTACGTTTTTGGATCATCGCAGTGCTTTCCAACCTTATCGCACTCATCACCCTAAAGATCCGCTAATGCAACGCATCTCTCTTTTTGGTTATGGTAAAACAACCCAAGCGATCGCGAAGCATCTTTGCGCTAAAACTACCACTTTTTATGACGATAAAGTGACAAAACCTTTCAAAGATGAGCGTGGCTTTTGGATCAAGTCCTCTAGCGAATTTGACCCCCGTTATTCAGACCTAGAGATTCCATCTCCTGGGATCGCACCCTCCAATCCGCTCATTCTAAAAGCACAAAACTTGCAAAGTGAGTATGACTATTTTGCCGCTACGATGCCTAATTCTGTTTGGATAAGTGGTACGAACGGCAAAACGACAACAACACAGATGATGCAACATCTTTTGAGCGACAAGGGTGCTCTTTTTGGTGGCAATATCGGCACCCCATTAGCAGAGCTTACATCCCAAGCACCACTTTGGATCTTAGAGACAAGCTCTTTTACCATGCACTATACAAACAAAGCAAGCCCAAATATCTACGTGCTTCTCCCTCTTAGCCCTGACCATATTAGCTGGCATGGAAGTATGGATGAATATGTAAAAGCAAAGCTCAAACCACTAAGCACTATGAAAGAGGGAGAGATAGCGATCATTCCGGAAGCATATAAAGAGACTCCAAGTGATGCCTTTATCATCACCTATAAAGATGAAGAGGATCTTGCAAAGTATTTTGGAATAGACAAAGAAAAAGTCTCCTTTAAAGGTGCCTTTTTACTCGATGCACTTCTTGCAATGGCTATAGATAAGATCCTCTTTGATAGAATCGACTATGAAAAGATGAACCGCTTCATCCTCGATCCACATAGACAAGAGGAGCTCAGAGATACGCATAATCGTCTGTGGGTCAATGATACCAAAGCGACCAACCTTGATGCTACAATAGCTGCTCTAAAGCGCTATAGTAACTCCTACATCCGAATCATTTTAGGTGGAGATGACAAAGGGGTCGATCTTGAAGAGCTCTTCATCTTTATGCAAGCTATGAAACTCAAGATCTACACAATTGGCTCTAACCAAGAAAGACTCTCAACACTCGCGCAAAAATACAAAATAGAGTATCAAATGTGTGAAGAACTCATCAATGCAGTCAATGCAATAGATGCACAGATGGATGCTAGCGATGTTGCTCTGCTCTCACCTGCGGCTGCAAGTCTGGATCAGTTCACATCCTATGCCCAAAGAGGGGATATTTTCAAAGAGGCTGTAGGTTCTATAAGCTAACTTTCAGTACATAATGTCTATAATGTCGCTCTTTAAAAGATGGCCAATTAGCTCAGTCGGTAGAGCAAGTGACTGAAAATCACTGTGTCCTTGGTTCGATTCCGAGATTGGCCACCACCACTTTTAAAGACTTCAAATTTGTTATGGCCAATTAGCTCAGTCGGTAGAGCAAGTGACTGAAAATCACTGTGTCCTTGGTTCGATTCCGAGATTGGCCACCACCTCACTTATATCAAATCCTTTTTATTAACTATTAAACAATGTAAATTTGATATACTATGAACCCTACTTGGGGCTGACCTGGTTTCGACGGGATCTGGTAGCTTCTAGTTGCATGTCGGACTGAGCATTTCCGTTACGCGGCTCACCTTGCTTAAATGCAAACAATACAAATTATCGCCCAGCTTTAGCAGTAGCTTAAGTTTTAACCCCTCGTAAGAGGCGGGCTGCTTCACCTGTTGACTCTAGATAGGCAGGACTCGAAGTATAACCCTTATGTAGATATATTTTGCGTATGCCTCATGCGTAAAACGAACCTTAGAGGATCGTCTTGTGTAGCTTTGCAAGTTGTGCGAAGCAAGATTAAACCTAAACGACTTTTCTAAACATGTAGACGCTAGGGGTAGCTAGGTTTCGGACTGCGGTTCGATTCCGCACAGCTCCACCA
>JAGGTH010000038.1 GCA_021163845.1 Helicobacteraceae bacterium
GAGTCTGGTCCGTGTCTCAGTACCAGTGTGGCGGATCATCCTCTCAAACCCGCTACCCGTCATTGGCTTGGTGAGCTCTTACCTCACCAACTACCTGATAGGATATAGGCCGATCCCGCAGCGGAATCCATTTCCCAACCTCTCTTAAAAGAAGAAGGAGTATCCAGTATTAATCACCGTTTCCAGTGGCTATCCCGGTCTGCGGGGCACATTACCTATATATTACTCACCCGTGCGCCACTCGTCAGCATAGAAGCAAGCTTCTATCTGTTACCGTTCGACTTGCATGTGTTAAGCACGCCGCCAGCGTTCACTCTGAGCCAGGATCAAACTCTCCGTAATTATACGAAAAGATCATTTGTAAATGAATTACTGACCTTTGCCCAAGATTTAAAAATCATTGGCTTTGCTTGCCACTAACCGCGTGAACAGTTAGTGGACTTTTTCTAAAGAAACATTTTAGCTTACGCTAAAAGCGGTTCCCTTGTTTTGTATGTATCTATACTATTGGGATCCAATAAATTGAACCAAATAGAATAGACGGTTGTTTAGTTATTATTTCTAAGTCTCTAAACTTAAGTCGCTTCAGCGTCTTAGTCTATTAACTTGCTTAGTTTTCAATGATCTCAAACTTAGATTGCTTCAACTCGAAGTATCCCGATTGACCCGCTTTTCATTGGGTGTCTCTGTTTGTGGACGGGAATTATAGGGGGATGTAACTTAGAAAATGCTTAATAATTAGCGAAAGTTAACTCTTTTTTTATTATTTGTAAAAAAGTGTTAAGTTTTTATCACTATCTCTTATACTGCTACAATTGTACTTACATATTAATAAGGTTACTAAATGATTTTTGGACAATTTGTGTACTTTTTCTGTAAATTTATCGTCATTGTTGCTCGCTATTAACTCTTTCTGTATAAAATAGCCTTAAAATTTATATTAACATTGCTCAGAAATGGGCTCAAAGGAAATATCATGGGACTTTATGATCGTGATTATGCAAGGGGAAACTCTTTTGCTTATGAAACTGCAAGTCGCAGTGAAACGCAAATAGTATCATTTGTCAAAGAAACGTACAAGCTTTTTGCAGCATCTATGATGGCTGGTGCAGTTGGTGCATATGTAGGTGTACCTATGGCAGGAACAATTGCAGCATATTTCTGGCCTCTCTTTGCTTTAGAGATCGGTTTACTTATAGGACTTCATTTTGTAAAACATAAACCAGGGATCAATCTTGCTGTTATGTTTGGTTTTGTCTTTATGACAGGATTGATGCTCGCACCTCTTCTTTCTCGTACACTTGGTATGAGTGGTGGTTCTACAATTATTGGAAATGCATTTGCAATGACCTCTGTAGTATTCGGCGCAATGAGCTTTTATGCGATTCGTACAACGAAAGATTTTACAAGCTATGGAAAGCCTTTACTTATTGCTCTAGTAGTTATTATAGGGTTTTCGATTCTTAACATCTTTCTTGGTAACCCTATGTTGCATGTACTTATCTCTGGTGCTGTAGTGATTCTCTTTAGTATTCTGGTTATCTATGATACACAAAACATTATGCGTGGACATTACGAAACCCCAATTGATGGTGCAATCGCTCTATACTTGGACTTCTTGAATATCTTTACAGCTTTACTACAGCTCTTTGGTATTTTTGGAAACGATGACTAATCATTTTTCACCCGAACTTTTTCGGGTGATCGATGCAAACCTCAACCGCCTCAAAGAGGGAATACGTGTTGTTGAAGATATCATGCGATATCGTGATAACAACAAAGAACTCTCCTCACAACTCAAAAACCTTAGACATTTGGCAAAGATAGATGATATTCAGTCACTTCTTATCCACCGTGACAGCATCAACGATGTCTTGCGTCCAACAATGCAAAGCGAACTTAATAGAACTGATATCAAAAGTATTTTAATCGCAAACTTTAAAAGAGCAGAAGAATCATCAAGAGTACTTGAAGAGCTTTTTAAACTCAGCGATGCAGAGCAAAGTGAAAACTTTAAATCGATCCGTTATACACTTTATAACCTCGAAAAAGAGATCATTTTGAGCGAGATGTAATAAATACGACTTCAAACTCTAGATAGTTTACAGGGTACTCTCTTATAAGTTCTTTTGTTTGCTTGTATGAAAGCACTTTTCTCGAAGCACTTACACCACTTTTTTTGATATAACGAAACATATCACGCACTGAATCAAACTCAAGCCTATACTCTACGATCTCGAAATCAGCGTCAAAATATTTTTGTTGTAACTCATAGATCTCCTCAGAAGATCTTAGTATTGGATTCAGAGAAGCTGTTTGATTGAGAGTTTTAAAAGTATTGGATGTAAAGAGTGCTAAAGCTATATTACTCTGAAATTTTGCAATATTTTGAAAAACTCTTTCCAAATCTTGTGCCCATTGAAGTGCAGAAGCGGAGAATATCTGATCAAAAGAGTTTTTTTGGAGTCTCTCAAAGAGCTCTGTGTCGTTAAAATCTCCATATATACACTCAATAGAGCTACTCTTTGGATGTAGTTCTAACATCCCAGGCGCAAAATCTACACCCACAAAGCTTTGGTACTTCCACTCTATCTTTTGACATAATCCACCATTGCCACATCCCAAGTCTAAGATATTTTGAGGTGTATCTTTCACTTTTGAAAGCAATTTCGTTATCACTTTGTTTTGGATAATATTGTAGGAGCTGTAGTCTTTTGCATATTTAGAAAACTCTGAACTTACTTGCATCTACGCTCCCTTTTTATGTAAAAATATTTTTGAAATTATAACCAATTTTGTAATCAAGTATTTTTTAGGTATAATTCGCCACTTTTAATTCAGGAAATTATAAATGACAGCTAGTTTTTTACTCATAGTTCAGATAGTTTTAGTTGTAGTGTTAACTATAGCTGTATTGCTACAAAAGAGCTCAAGCATTGGTCTTGGTGCGTATAGTGGATCAAATGATTCAGTTTTTGGTGCGAAAGGACCAAGTAGCTTTTTAGCAAAAACAACTTTTCTTTTGGGATTTTTGTTTGTTATCAATACGATCACTCTAGGATATATGTATGCGCAATCAAAAAATGAGTCCGTAGTTGATAGTTTGATAGAAGATACGAATATCGAAGCTCCCGAAGCTATAACAGCACCTGCGACAGAACAAAACACAACAAAGTAGTTGCATCTCTTGCAACTACCCCACGAATCCACAATCTCCCCCTACTCTTTACAAACTCTTAAAATAATTCTTGATACAATAGCGAAATTATTTTCATATTAAGGAAAACAAATGCTAAATGAGATTTATAGCTCATGTGAAGAAAAAATGAAATCAAGTATCGAGCATATGCAACGTGATTTTAGAACACTTAGAACTGGAAAAGTGACTGTGTCTGTTTTGGATAATGTAAAGATCGACTACTATGGTACTCCTACACCTTTAGATCAAGTGGGTTCTGTGATCGCTACAGATGCGACTACTATCGTTATCAACCCTTGGGAAAAAAATCTTTTAAGTACTATTGAGAGTGCTATATCCAAGGCAAACATCGGAGTAAACCCAAATAACGATGGAGATCTGATCAAACTCTTTTTCCCACCAATGACAGTAGAGCAAAGACAAGAATCTGTAAAGCAGATGAAAGTAATGGGAGAAAATGCTAAAGTCGCTGTAAGAAATGACAGACGTAGTGCAAACGATAAGATCAAAAAACTTGAAAAAGATAAAGAAGTGACTGTGGATGAATCCAAAACAGCACAAGATAATATCCAAAAACTTACAGACAAATATATCGCGTCAATCGATCAGATATTAAAAGACAAAGAAGCAGAAATACTTAAAGTATAAGAGGAATAGTTATGGATATCAAACAAATATATATGGATGCAAATGCTCTTTTAGAGGGGCATTTTAAGCTTAGCAGTGGAAACCATTCCCAATTTTATCTTCAATCAGCAAAAGTGCTTGAAGACCCAAAAACTGCAAAGCTTTTAGCAGATGAGCTTGCAAAACAGATCCAAGCAAGCGGTATCCATATAGATACAGTATGTGCGCCTGCTCTTGGTGGACTTATCGCTGGATTTGCACTCGCAACTGCTTTGGATGTACGCTCTATATTTGCAGAACGTGTTGATGGGCAGATGCAGATTCGCCGTGGTTTTGAGATAAAGCCAGGTGAGAAAGTGCTTATGTGTGAAGATATTATCACTACAGGTGGTTCGGCGATGGAGGCTGCAGAGGTTGTCAAAAGCCTTGGTGGTGAGATCGTAGCGGTCGCAGCACTTGCAAACCGTGGCTTTTGTAAGCGTGAACACAGTGATGTGAGCACAAAACCAAACTGTAAACTTCCACAAGATATCCCATTTTTTGCCTTAGCAGACTTTACATTTGAGATGTATGCACCTGATGCATGCCCACTTTGTAAAGATGGAAGCGAAGCAATCAAACCAGGTTCAAGAGGAAATTAAACAATGTCAAATATACACAGTGATGCGTTTGACGTAGATATCAAGCATCTTCAAAAAGTTCAAAGAACGATTCGAAAAGCTGGAAATATCTTTCCAAATGAGACAGAACTTGTCAAAACATTGGAAGCAGAGATCATTAAAGCACAAGATGACGACTCACTCAATCTCTACTACTCAATGGCAAGCTATCTCAAACAAAGAATCCGCGAATTACGATCTCATCTAGAGACGCCTCAAGTGGCTGTAGAAGAAGCATTTGAAGATCTTACATGGAGTATGAAGTATTTAGAGTGGCTTGTCACAGAGCAAAAGAAAGAGGAAGAGGAGCAATAAGCTCCTCTTTTATAAAACTATTTAACGTAACTTACAAGACACCATTCTATCCACAAGTACACGCGCTACTTCTAGTTTTCCATCTACTATAAACGAAATATCAAGATCTTCTAACTTCTGTTTCTCTTCTAGGGATGTAACCTTCACCACAAGATTCACATTTTTATTATATTTGAGCACTGCTTCACAGATCAACCTCTTCTTTTCTATATTATCAAGAGTTACAATCACAGAGGAAGCATTTTCAACATTGAGAGCGTGTAAAATAGCCGCCTTAGATGCATCTCCAAGATAAGCTTCTCTCCCTTTTGCCGTTGCTTCTTGGATATGTTTTGGGGAGTTATCCACAATCACAAAAGAAGCACCAAGCGCATCAAGGTGCTTTGCTACAAACTTTCCAACAACACTATATCCACATACGATAACATGGTTCGATCTTGCTTTAAGGACTTGTGAGTCGAGTTGCACAGAGTCATCTTTTGCTTTGGTAAAATACTGCACGATCGTATTGATACGAGAGATAAAAAATGGAGTGATCACCATCGAAAATATCACGATCAAAACAAGAAGTGAAGCAAGGTCTTCATCGAGTAATCCACCCATACTCGCTACGGCAAAGATTACAAAGGAAAACTCCCCTACTTGTGAGAGTGCAAGGGCTGTTTTAAGCGAGATAGGATGGGAAGAGCTAAGGCGAACCACACCATAGATGATGATCGTCTTAAGCACAAGTACAAGCAAGAAAAGCCCAAGGATCGTTCCTAGATTATCAAGAAATAAAACCACATCAACTTTCATCCCCACAACAACAAAGAAAGTCCCTAAAAGAAGATCTTTAAATGGTGCGATATCCGCTTCGACCTTATGGTGAAATTTTGTCTCAGCGATGATCATCCCTGCTACAAAAGCTCCAAGAGAATAGGTAAATCCCATATAGTATGCGAGCAAAGAAGCTGCCACAACGATAAAAAGGACAGAACCCATAAACAGCTCTTCTACATCCGAAGAGGAGGAGAAATGAAGAAGCCACGTCATCAACCTTTTCCCTACTACAAATAGTAAAGCTATAACAACAAAAGCACTCACAAAAGTGTTTGTAAGAATCTCAACAATATCCTTATCACCATTGTTTGTCATAAACCCTATAAGGATCAAAATAGGGATCACCGCGATATCTTGAAAGATGAGTATCCCAGTAGAGCGCTGTCCATAGCCGGAGTATATCTCTTTGGAACTTTTGAGATAACTCAGAACCACCGCAGTTGAGGAGAGGGAAAATGCCAAAGCGATGATAATAGAGGATGTACTACTCACATCAAACATATACACACTCAAAAGATACACAGCGATTGCGGTAAAGGCTACTTGCATAAAACCATTGCCAAAGATCTCGCGCTTCATCGAGTTCATCTTACTCAGCGATATCTCAAGCCCAATGGTAAACATCAAAAAAACGATACCAAATTCCCCTATATGTTCAAGCAGATGGGAGTCTTTGAGATGGCGCAGATCAAAAGCATAGACAATAATAGTACCTGTTAGTATATAGCCTATGATCTGTGATATCCCTATCTTTTTTAGAAAAATATTAACGACTATCGAGAGCCCAAGTGCAACGACAATGTAGAGTAAAGTATGATCCATTAATTCCTATCTCCGAGTGTTTTTATTCTTTCTTATTATAGTGTATAAAGTTTAAGTTTTCGATAGAAGTGCGATGAAAAACTATACATATTTTAAGAGAGTATGTACTATAATCACACCATTATTATGAAGCACGAAATTATGGAGATTTGAATGACTAAATACATTTTTGTTACTGGAGGAGTTTTAAGCTCTCTTGGCAAAGGGATCACAGCAGCGAGCGTTGGAACGCTTTTGAAACACTCTGGTAAAAAAGTGGGAATGTTAAAAATCGATCCATATATCAACGTCGACCCAGGAACAATGAGTCCTCTAGAGCATGGAGAGGTTTTTGTCACAAAAGATGGAGCAGAAACAGACTTGGATATCGGAAACTACGAGAGGTTTCTCGATACATCTTATCTCAAATCAAGTAACTTTACTACAGGACAAGTGTATTCAAGCGTTATCGAGCGTGAGCGCGCGGGTGGTTATCTTGGACAAACGATTCAGGTTATCCCCCATATCGTAGGGGAGATTGTCAACCGTATCAAACATGCAGGTGAGGGACATGATATTCTCGTCGTAGAGCTTGGTGGAACAGTTGGAGATATCGAGGGCTTACCATTTATGGAAGCGATTCGTCAGATGAAGCATGATGATGAAGTAGCAGGTACTTTCTTTATTCACGTTACACTTATTCCATTTATTAAAGCTGCGGGTGAGCTCAAAAGTAAGCCTACTCAACACTCCGTCCAAGAGCTTCGCCGTATCGGTATCACACCGCAAATGATCATCGCACGAAGTGAAAACCCACTTCCAAAAACATTCAAGAAAAAGCTTGCAATGAGTTGTGATGTTTCAGGTGATAGTGTGATAGAAGCTGTAGATGCTGCAAGTATCTATAGTATCCCTCTCTCATTTTTACACCAAAACATTCTAGTTCCACTCGCAAAAGAGTTAGACTTAGGTGATCTCAATCCAAATATGGAAGAGTGGGATTCATTGGTCAAAAAGATCGTACAACCTCAGAATAAAGTGGTGGTAGGCTTTGTTGGAAAATACCTTCAGCTCAAAGAGTCATACAAATCTCTTACAGAATCCCTTATCCACGCAGGAGCACACCTTGATGCACGCGTAGAGATCTGTTGGGTTGACTCTGAGGAGATCGAAGAGAAAGGTGCCGAAACACT
The DNA here is from genome assembly GCA_021163845.1 of Helicobacteraceae bacterium. Lineage (GTDB taxonomy): Bacteria > Campylobacterota > Campylobacteria > Campylobacterales > Sulfurimonadaceae > Sulfurimonas. Next base: position 7,617 of record JAGGTH010000038.1, read on the forward strand.
TTTGAGTGATTGTGATTCTATCTTAGTTGCAGGTGGTTTTGGAAATCGCGGTGTAGAAGGTAAGATCCAAGCGATCCAATTTGCAAGAGAAAACAAAGTTCCTTATCTTGGGATCTGTCTAGGGATGCAACTCACACTCGTAGAGTATGCGCGCAATGTTTTAGGTTATGAGGGGGCGAACTCTGTAGAGTTTGATGAAGAGACTCCATATCCGATGATCTATCTCATCGACAACTTTTTAGATCAAAGTGGAAACAAGCAGCTCCGCACTCACAAATCACCAATGGGTGGAACGCTTCGCCTTGGAGAATATCCATGTGACACGAAAGAGGGCTCTATCCTTCGTCAAGCGTACAATGGGGCAAAAACGATTTATGAGAGACATCGTCACCGTTATGAAGCAAATCCAACTTACAGAGAAGCGCTTGAAAATGCGGGTATGATCGTAACTGGGGAATCAGACGGTCTTATTGAGACAGTAGAGATCAAAGACCATCCATGGTTTTTGGGTGTGCAGTTTCACCCAGAGTTTACCTCACGCCTCCAGACTCCAAACCCTTCGATCTTAGCTTTTGTCAAAGCATCTCTAGAACTTCGCTAGAAGATGTCACGCTTTAGCGATATAACACTTCTAGACAAAGAGAGAGTCCATGAGATTCTCTCAAAACGTTTTGAGAGTATTGACAAAAAACTCTCCCACATCCCAAGCCCTACCCTTTTACACGATGGTGAGAGAGCAGCCAAAAAAATAGCCGATGCAATTCGCGAGGGCAAAAAGATCACCCTTGTTGGGGATTATGATGTCGATGGGGTCAGCTCTACGGCTATCATGGTGGAGTTTTTCAGACAGATCCCCTACCCACTAGAAGCGATCATCCCCAACCGTTTTCATGATGGCTATGGTGTAAACCCTACTGTATTAGAACGAATAGATGCGGATGTGGTGATCACGGTAGATAATGGGATCACTGCTATTGAAGCTGCCAAGATCTGTAAAGAGCGTGGGATAGAGCTTATCATCACCGATCACCACACCCCCTCAGAGATCTTGCCCGATGTAGCGTGCATTATTGACCCAAAACTAGAGGTCTGTGCTTATCCTTTTAAAGAGATCTGCGGGGCGCAAGTGGCGTGGCTTCTTTTGGGTCTGCTCAAAAAAGAGCTCGCTCTATCTATCGATATGAAGCAGTTTCTTGATATCCTCGCTATCGCTATCATTGCCGATATTATGCCTCTTATAGATATCAACCGCACCCTTGTCAAAGAGGGACTTAAAATACTGATGCACTCCCCGCGCCCTGCTTCGATCATCATCAGAGATTTTCTCAATAAAAAGATCCTTACATCCGAAGATATAGCTTTTCAGATCGCACCACGTATCAACTCTGCAGGGCGTCTTGAAGATGCAAGTATTGCTCTGAATTTCTTTACATCCCAAGATATTCACACCGCTTATGAGCACTTTGAACTTTTAGGACAACTCAACGAACTACGTAAAGAGACAGAAGCACAAGCGACCAAAGAGGCGATGAAGTGTGTCAATGAATCAGACACCATTATCGTCGTAGCACAAGAGCATTGGCATGAGGGCGTTGTGGGGATCGTCGCTTCGCGTTTGGTCGATGCCTTTGGCAAACCTGCAATTGTACTGAGCATCAACGGTGACGAGGCAAAAGGGAGTGCAAGAAGCATTGGGGATGTGAGCATCTACAAGCTTATCAAAGCAAATGAACACTTGCTCACTAAATTTGGCGGACATAAAATGGCAGCAGGGCTTGGGCTCAAAACTGAACTGATAGAGAGTTTTAGAGAAGCAATCAATCAAAGTGCTTCTACTATCGATCCCAAAGATTTTATCCCAAAGGAAAAAGTGCTTGGGATGATCTCAAGTGATGCAATAGACTTTGAACTTTTAGATATTTTAGAGCGTTTTGAGCCTTATGGAGAAGCAAATCCCCGCCCCTCTTTTTTGATACACAATGCTCAAATATTAAATATCGCTCCACTTGGCAAAGACAAAGCTCACTGCAAGATCACGATCCGCCAGTTTGAACACGAACAAAAAACTCTAGAACTCATCCTCTTTCGACAACTCCTAGAGATGCCAGCAGATCAAAAGATCACTTGTAGCTATACTGTCAACAAAAATGAGTTTAATTCGCGTGTTTCGATACAACTTCTTGTGAATAAGGTTTATTAGATTCTGCTTCACTTCCGCAATAACGTCATCCTAAACTTGATTCAGGATCTCTTCTTTTCTTTGTAGTGTAATAATTAATTATTATTTTTATTATATTGTTTAATTATTTTTGCTATAGTTTTCCCTAAAAAGATAAGGAAAATGTATGAAAATTATAAGCATAGCTACTGCTTCAATTCTCTTGAGTGCTAATCTTATAGCAAATGATGATCTTCAAAAACAGATCGATACACTTACACAAGAGCTTGAAGAAGTAAAAAAGAAGCAAGACTATTCGATGAAATCGATCTCTGATATCAAAAAAAATACAATGGGAGATAATGTTAAACTCGGTTTGGAGTTTCGTAACGCTATAGATGTATTAGAGTATAAAGATAATACAACTGGACAAAAAAGTGATAATGATGGACTCTACACAAGTCGCCTTTACCTTAATATGATTGCTTCTCCTATGAAAGGTTTAATGTTTAAAGGGAAACTTGCTATCTACTCTGTATGGGGCGCACATCTTTATGAAACAGGAAGTGGTCCTATCAAAGACTGGTCGGCAAGCTCAAAGCCATCAGATACAGTGATGCGTCTCAAAGAGGGATATTTTGTATATTCTACAAAGCTAGGGAATCAGCCATTAAAAATAAGTATTGGTCGTCGTCCTGCGAGCAATGGATTTTTGGCAAATATGCGTGAAAATGAAGAGAGTGCTGGTTCACCTCTTGCACATATTACAAATATGGAGGTCAATGGTGCGATGATAAAAATCGATCTCAGTCGTTTTGTAGAGGGTGCTTATACAAAACTCGTTTACGGACGTGCGCATACAGGTGACATGACCAACGCATATGGTACTGGTAATATCCAACCTTGGGGACCTTACGCTACAACAGATAGCGAAGATAGAAGTGTAGACTTTTTTGTAATGCCAGGGGACGCGTATAATAACGGGCAGCACCAAGTGATGTACCAATGGGCGCATATCTTTAATACAAAAGGGGAAAATGTATCTAATAGTGCTACTGCAGTAGATGCAGGAACAGCGGATCTTTTTGCTCTCTCTTATAAAGTAAGTGGGCTAAGCGAAGAGTCTGAATTTTTAGAAAACACCTCTCTCTTTGCTTCTGCAGCTTATAGCTACTACGATGCAAAAGACGGCTATATTCTCAATGGCTCAAATATAGGCTCTACATCCAAAGGTCACTCATTTTGGGTAGGTGCTAATATCCCTGATATAATTACAAAGAGCGGAAAGCTAGGAGTTGAATATAACTACGGTTCAAAATACTGGACACCAATGACATGGGCAGAAGATACAGCGATCGGCTCAAAAATAGCGGTGCGCGGAAGTGCTTATGAAGCCTATTGGAATTTTGATCTCTTTGGTGTAAAATATCTTCCATCACAGTTCCGCTATACATATGCGCAACACAATTACACTCCAAATGTCAATTGTGCAGGTTGGACTCCAGTAGAAAAAACAGATATTACAGCACAAAACATGAGATTCTTTGTTACTTATAAGTATTAATAATACGTTTTATCCTTTTTATCTATCAAAATGGGGGTTTTCATCAATCTATATAATAGTAAAGTTAATAACAAGTAATATAACAACTTTTTATCACAAATTTCTCTCGTTTCTTTGATTTTTTGATTTTTTTTATGCTAGAATACTTGCAATTTGAAAAAAGGAATGGAAAATGAAAAAAATTATAGCGCTCTCGAGTATAGCTTTTTTAAGTACAGCAGTGTTCGCAAATGCTGATTTAGAAAAAAGACTCGAAACTTTAGAGAAGAAAAATGACTACCTTATGAAAAAGGTATCTCAGGTGAATGAACAATCTGCAAATGATAACATTAAGTTTGATGTTGATTTTAGAACAGCTGTAGATAGCATCTCATATGAGACTGTAAATGGTACAGAATATAAGAATGATGCACTATTATCAAATCGTCTTTGGTTAAATATGGGGTATGCGCCAACAGATACAATGGTATTTAAAGGGCAATTAGCTTACCATAAAGCGTATGGTGCAAGCTTTAATCAGCGTGGTACAGGTTTTGGTTTTGATACTTTTGACTGGGTCTCTAGTGAAACTCTTAATGACGATAAGATCCGTGTTCGTGAAGCATATTGGCTTTGGACTCCAAAAGTAGGTGACCTTGGATTTACTGTAAGTTTAGGACGTCGTCCATCTACAAATGGTTTCTTAGCAAACTTAAGAGAAGATGATCCAAAAGCAAAATCTCCACTTGGGCATGTTATCAATATGGAGTTTGATGGAGCTAGTGCAGGTATTAAACTTGACAATGTGCTTCCTGGTATGCTTTTTAAACTCTGCTTAGGTCGTGGTCT
>JAGGTH010000063.1 GCA_021163845.1 Helicobacteraceae bacterium
ATTTTAGTAAGCCCATGGAAGAATCAAAACTTACTACCCATTTTAAACTGATACATTAGTATAGAACTTGCCACCGCGACGTTGAGACTTTTGATCCCCTCAGCCATCTCTATAAGTACCGTGGCATCACACGCTTGTATCACTTCGGGGCTGAGACCATGCCCCTCGTGTCCCATCAAAAGTACCCATTTTTTGGGGATTTTTATCTCTGAGAGGAGTTGTGCATCTTCACTTATTTCCGCTGCTATAACGCTATATCCGAGTGATTGAAGCTTTTTAATGGTGGCAAAGATATCTTCATAGATATGGTATTTGAGCTTCGAGATATGCCCCATCGAGACGCGCAAAGAGCGACGAGCATAAGGGTGGGGAGAATGTTTAGAGAGGATAAGCGAGTCCACACCCAAAGCCGCGGCACTTCGTGCGATGGAGCCGAGATTTTCTGTGGATGTGATCGCATCGAGCATGATGATCCCATCGCCCATCTCTTCGAGTGTATTTTCTCTGGGCCGGATACCGTGGAGCATACAATTATGATGGATCTTATGCCCTATGATCCCCTCCATCTGCTCTTTGCTTGCCACATAACACTTTAGACCCTCTTGGGATGTAAGAAGTGCTTCGTGTTCTTGATAGTACTCTTGTGTCGCCAAGATACTCTTTATATCCAAAGATGTTTTGAGGATTTCGTTGACCACTTTTGGGGAGTCTGCGATAAAGCTGTTGTCATGGCTAAAATGATTTTCACGAAGTTGTTTATAGATGAAGACCTCTTGAGAGTCGATGCTCTCAAGAGGGATAAGTTGAAGTGATTTCAATAAGAAAGACTAGATTTGCTCAGCGATAGCTTGCGCGCTAAAACCAAATTTCTCAAAAAGTTGCCCTGCTGGAGCGGATGCACCAAAACCATCCATTGCGATCACTTCATCAGCAAAACGGTACCACTCTAAACCTCGCGCCGCTTCGATAGCTACTTTTTTGGTAAGTGGCTTGATAACAGAGTCGATATACGAGCGATCTTGCTCGATGAAAAGATCGAAACATGGTACAGAAACCACGTTTACTTTGATATCTTTTTGATTTAAAAGCTCTTTTGTTTCAAGTGCTAAAGAGACTTCACTTCCTGATGCGATAAGTGTCACGCTTGCATCCTCATCAAATGAAAGTAAATAACCCCCACGACTTGCATCACCTACGACAGCACTTGGAAGAGTAGGAAGATTTTGGCGTGAACATACAAATGCAGATGGAGATTTTTTCATCTCTAAAGCTACTTTCCACGCTGCAACATTCTCTGCTCCATCAGCTGGACGCCATACATAAAAGTTTGGCAGTGCTCTAAATTGGCTTAAATGCTCGATCGGTTGGTGTGTTGGTCCATCTTCACCTACACCGATACTATCGTGTGTCCAGATAAAGAAGTGCTGGATCCCACTGAGTGCCGCGATACGTGCTGATGGCTTGAGATAATCAGAGAACACAAAGAATGTAGAACTAAACGGCATGATCCCACCATAAAGTGCCATTGCATTGACAATAGATGCCATAGCGTGCTCACGAATACCAAAATAGATATTACGCCCTTTAGGATACACACCCATATCGTTTAAGAATGTCTTGTTCGATGGGCTAAGATCGGCACTTCCACCGATAAATGATGGAAGAGCTTTTGCGATAGCGTTGAGAATTTTTCCGTTTGTATTACGTGTCGCGTCTGCTTTATCAAATGTCGGCCACTCAATACGTGAAAAATCAGGATTAGCAAGTGCTTCAAGCGCTTCGTTTTGCTCCATAAGTGGTAGTGTTTTTTGTCTATGGATCCACTCACGTTCTGCGAGATCACCCTTTTCTATTGCACAACGAAAGCGTGCCATTACATCTTCATCTACAAAGAATTTTTTCTCTGGGTCAAAGCCTGCTGCTTTTTTTGCTTCTGCGATGATCTCATCGCCAAGTGGTGCACCGTGAGAGTGGTGGCTTCCTTCTAACTTCCCTGCGCCTTTTGCGATAATAGTGTTTGCAATGATAAGTGTCGGGCGTGTATTTGCCTTTGCTTGCGTGATCGCTGCATCAATAGCTTCAAAATCGTGTCCGTCACACTCTAACACATCCCAAGCTTGTGATTCAAAACGCCCTTTGATATTCTCAGAGATACTGAGACTTGTATCTCCCTCGATCGTGATACGGTTACTATCATAGATCACGATAAGATTATCAAGCTTGTTGTGTCCTGCTAAAGAACACGCTTCATAACTTATCCCCTCTTCAAGGTCACCATCACCACAAAGACAATACACATTATGGTCAATCATCGCTGCAGTCTCAGAGTTTACTTGCGCGCCTACAAATTTTGAAGCCATCGCAAACCCTACAGCATTTGCGATCCCTTGCCCAAGTGGTCCTGTTGTGATCTCGATCCCCTCAGTGTGTCCATACTCTGGATGCCCCGGAGTTTTAGAATCAAGCTGACGGAAGTTTTTGAGATCCTCTACCTCAAGCCCATATCCCCAAAGGTAGTAGAGTGAATAGATAAGCCCTGTTGCATGTCCGCCTGAGAAAACAAGACGATCACGGTTCAGCCATGATGGGTTTTTCGGGTTATGATTGAGGTGTTCGCTCAAAACCACTGCAATATCAGCGAGTCCCATAGGCGCACCTGGGTGTCCTGAATTAGCGGCTTGAACCATATCTGCTGCTAAAAATCTTATTGTATCTGCCATCTTTTGACGCATTTGATTGCTCATAAGTTACCTTTGTTTGTGTTGTTTGGGATGTACCAATTGAGGCGTAAAACTACGACTCAAGTCGTACATCCAAGTCTTTTTATCTATGTCTATTGATATACTTTGTGAGAAGTGGTTCTAATTCTGCTTTGAGTGTTGTATCAAAACTCTCAAGCTCTTTTAAAAGCTCATCTGCAAGAGTATTTGCTTCTTGCATTGTCTTCTCAAGTCCTAGTATCGTGACAAAACTATTTTTCTCTTCATCATTATTGGTAAGTTTACCCGCTTCTTGGCTCGTTTGGGTTACATCCAAAATATCATCTTGGATCTGAAACAAAAGTCCTAGCTTGATCCCAAAGTCATAAAGCTGCTCACCGAGTTCCTCTTCACCCACAATGATCGCACCCATCTTCAGCGATGCTGCGATCAACTTTGCTGTTTTGTTGGTATGCAAGAACTTAATATCCTCTACATCCAAAGGTGTATTCTCGAAATAACAATCGATCGCCTGACCAAGTACCATTCCGTTGAGACCACCATTTTGCGCGAGCTCAGATATAAGACGCACTCTGGTATAATCTGAGAATGGAGCTTGTGAAAGCACTTCAAAAGCATAGGTATTAAGTGCATCGCCCACCAAAATAGCTGTTACCTCATCAAAAAGTATATGAAGTGTAGGCTTACCACGACGAAGCGGGGAGTTATCCATGCTAGGAAGATCATCGTGGATCAGAGAGTAAGTATGAAGCAATTCTATCGCATATCCAGCGTGATACGCCCCCTCTATCATAAGAGGGTTGAGTGCCTTGACCACACCTAGTAAAAGTGCAGGGCGAAAGCGCTTACCACCCGCCATAAGCATGGCATGCAGTGCTTGTTCATACGTGGGATGTATGCTTTTGGACACTGGGAGATTTTCTAATAAAAAAGCTTCAAATTTTTGCATTTGAAATTTTATTGCAAATCTCGTTAAAAGATGATTAATTTTTTAACTACATAAATGATTACAAGAGTGTAATCGTCTGTAACCACTTTGTAATCTTGATACTTTACAATTTCGCAAATCAAAAAAGGAAACAAACTTGAAAAACCTAACGAACACTTTAGCTATTCTAGCTGTTGCAAGTAGCGTCACTATGGCAGCAGACCTTAAACTCTATACAGATCCAACAACTGGACAGATCTATTCAACTGCTGGCGAGAACAGAGTCCTTATGGGTGAGTATGTTGCAAAAAAAGAAAATAAATCTTCGGATGTAACATCCGTTGTAGATACAAAATCACCTCACTTTTTACTTGGACAACAAAGCGGTCCAAATATGAAGATCACAGCTGAGGACAATCCAGAGATGTACCTCAAACTCGGTGTGAGATTTCAAGGGACGTTTGAGCATAAGAGAAAAGATTATTTTAATGATACAAAAGATGTAAACATCAATGATGCATACATGAGACGTGTACGTTTTGAAGCGACTGCTGGTTTTTCAAAACATCTCTCTTTTACAATGGATGTGAGAAACGATAAAGCAAACTATGAAGATAAAGGTGAAGAAACATTTAATGTAGGAGATGCTTATCTCAAAATTTCTAAGCCATTTGACACATCTTTGGTCAACTTCAAACTTTACCGCGGGAAGATCGATGTTTCACGTACAGAAACTGTAAAATCTGCATACACTGTACATTATGATAGACCTGCTGTAGCAGATGAAGCAGCACAATATATCACACATAACCGTCGTGGTACCAATGCACAGATGTATGGTGACTGGAACAAAAAAGTACACTACCAAGTAGCAGCAGGGGATGGTGTTCACTCTGGAAAAATGGTAGATGCAAGTGGTAGCAAACTTAGTGGAGATGTACTTTCACAAGATTTCTTCTACGGTGGAAAGATCAAACTCTCACCATTTGATGGTTGGGAAGAGACAAAACTTACAGAAACGTATTTTGGTGAGGGCAAACACTTCACGATCGGTGCAGCATATTGGAAAACAGGAAACATCAGAACAGATGCAGCTGTGGGAACGATCGATCACGAACTTGTGAATCTTGAGATCTCTGCACACTACAAGGGACTTAGCATGAGTGCTGAGTATTTTGACTTTGACGGTGTTGTACAAGATTGGGCTACATCTACTACGACAGGAAAATCTGATGGTTGGTACGCTCTAGCTGAATATGTATTCACAGACTACGGTTATGTTGCACCATTTGTTCGCTACGAGTCTTGGGATAAATACAAAGACGCAGCAGCGGGTGAAGACTATGACTTTACTTCTAAGATCGCAGGTGTCAACTGGTACCTTAGAGGAAACACGATCAAAGCTGGACTTGTTGTACAACAAGATGAGTATGGTAAAACACTTCGTGAAGATGCTGGTAAAGCAGACGAAACTCGTTTCAAAGTAACAACACAGTGGTTCTTCTAAGCGAAGAACCCTAACTTTTTTCCCTTATTTTATTCTCCTTTCATTTCTCCTTTTTGGGTGCGGCTTTATGCCGTACATCCCAAGCTTTATAATCTCCTTTTATTTTTTAGCTAAATTTCACTAAAATACCTTACTTAGATGTAAAGGATCTTTATGCAAAAAGTATATGAACTCGCTATTATCGGTGCAGGACCAGCTGGTATTGCCACAGCTGTTGAGAGCTATCTTCATGGTATGCGTGATATTGTCTTGCTTGAAAAAGATCAAAACCACAATGCGACTATCCGAAAATACTACAAGGATAACAAACGCGTCGATAAGGACTGGAAAGGGCAAGAGGTAGATCTTGATGGGCGTATCTATTTTGTAGATGGTACCAAAGAGAGCACGCTTGATTTTTTTGATGCCTTGCTAGATCAACACTGTCTTGAGCTCAAAACACAAACAGAAGTGCAAAATGTCGAGAAGATCAAAGAGGGTCTTTTTCATGTCTATATCTCAGGGGAAGTTTTGTATGCTAAAAATGTGATCGTGACCATCGGACGCATGGGAAAACCAAATAAACCAAGCTATAAAATCCCCCCGAGCATCAAGAAAAAAGTGGCTTTTACCCTTGATGGGAGCGAGATAGATGAGAAGATCTTGGTAGTCGGCGGTGGGGATAGTGCAGTAGAGTATGCTGTAGATCTTAGTGGTAAAAACGATGTAAGTATCTGCTATAGACGTGAATCGTTTCACAGATGTAACCCAACCAACCAAACCAATATCAACTACGCCATCATGCACCATCAAGTACGCCCAATATTGGCAACACAAATAGATGGACTTGAAGAGGAAGATGGCAAAGTAAAAGTACTTTTCTATGAAAAAGAGCCTGAACTCTTTGACCGTGTGGTGTATGCTATCGGAGGCACTACACCAAGTGGCTTTTTGCACTCCTCAGGGATCAAAGAAGAGAACGGAAAACCTGTCCACGATGCAAACTACCAAACCAATATCAAAGGGATATTTGTCGCAGGTGACATCACCCAAGAGAGCGGAGGAAGTATCGCACTTGGACTCAACCACGGCTATGCGATCGCTTCGTATCTTAAAAAGAGAAAATAATAGTGAAAACCTTTCTTCTCTTCTCTTTTCTATTTCTCTCAAGCCTCTGGGCAACTCCTCTAGAGAAGGTTTCGCTGCAACTGCAATGGAAACATCAGTTTGAGTTTGCCGGTTTTTATGCCGCTAAAGAGAAGGGGTTTTACAAAGACTTAGGTTTGGATGTAGAGTTTTTAGAGTTTAATGAAAATACAAACATTACGCAAGAAGTTTTAGATAATAAAGCTCAATATGGTTTGACATACTCCTCTATCATTGCTGAATATCTCAATGGAAAGCCGGTCGTTTTAGTAGCCAACTTCTTTAAACAATCCCCTCTTATTTTAGTCGCTCAAAAAAATATTCAAACCCTTAACGATCTTAAGGGGAAGAAAGTGATGGGGATCTCTGAGGGCATTGATCATAGCACTCTTCTTGCGATGCTCAGCAAGTTTGATATCTCCACGCAGGATATTATCAACATCCCAACAAACTTTTCCATAGATGATTTTATCAATAAAAAAGTGGATGCTATGAGCATCTTTACAACAAATGAACTCTACTATTTGGAACAAAGTGGCGTACAATATACTGTATTTGACCCTGTGCTTTATGGAGCAAAGTATTATGATGTCAACCTTTTCACCTCGACAAATGAGATAAAAAACCATCCTAAACGAGTCCAAAAATTTAGAGATGCTTCTATAAAGGGTTGGGAATACGCGCTTGAACATAAAGAGGAGATCATAGATCTTATCTTAAAAAAATACAACACACAAAACAAATCAAAAGAAGCACTCAAGTTTGAAGCCGCACAAATAGAGAAAATAATGCTTCGAAATGTTTATGAAATAGGAAGTATAGATCTTGAAAGACTCAAAATAATCGCTGATACTTTTGTCGAATCAGGCTTTGTCAAAAAGGACAAAAGCAAGAACTTAGAACACTTTATCTATGACTATAAAGTACAAAACAAGACCATAAACCTCAGCAAAGAAGAAAAAGAGTACCTACAGAAAAAAAGAGAGATTAGTATCTGTGCAGATCCTGATTGGATGCCATTTGAAGCTATTAAAGATGCTCGATTGACAGGACTCAACAAAGAGTTTATCCAAATAGCACAAGAGAGTTTGGGTGTGCCCTTTAAGCTTGTTGCTACAAAGACATGGTCTGAGTCTCTTGAATATGTTCAAACAAAGAGATGTGATATCTTATCGCTTGTCTCACAAACAGATGCAAGAAAAAAATATTTAAACTTCACCACGCCACACCTAGAAGTCCCACAGGTGATTGTGACAAAGATCGATAAACCGAGTATTCTTGATATCGGCATCTTAGAAGATCAGACTATTGCTTGCGTGAAGAACTACTCCATCATCGATATGATTCAACAAAAGTATAAAAATATAAAAATAGTTGAAGTTGAGAATATTCAAGAGGGTCTCGATATGGTACGCGAGGACAAAGTATTTGGCTTTGCTGATACATCCGTAGCTATTGGCTACTATATCCAAAATGGATTTTTTACAGATCTTAAAATAAGTGCAAGCTTTGATGAGAAAGTCTCCCTTGGCTTTGGAGTCCCCAAAGAGAACCTGCTTCTTTACGGGCTTCTTGAAAAAGTGGTACAAAACATCTCCGAAGAACAAAAACAAGATATTATGAAAAAATGGTTTTTTATAAAGCAGGAAGTGGGTTTTGATTATAGTCTCTTTTGGAAGATGATCGCTGTTTTTGTTTTCTTGCTGGCATTTTTTCTTTATAGACATTATGAGCTCAAAAAACTCAATAAAAAGCTTCAGAATTTTGCCACTACAGACTCACTCACTCTCTTGGTCAACAGGCGCCAGTTCAATGATACATTTCAAACAGAATTCTCAAGAGCTGTGAGAGAGACAAGCCCCATCTCAGTTCTGATGCTCGATATTGATCTGTTCAAAAATTACAATGATCACTATGGGCATCAGGCTGGTGATGAATGTTTATTTAGAGTGGCTCAAGCCATCAAAGCTTCTGTGCATCGAGCGGGTGATCTTGTCGCTCGATATGGTGGAGAAGAGTTTGTAGTGATCGCACCCTCAACTTCTGAGCAAAATGCGAAACAACTCGCGGAAAAGATTCGTCTTGAAGTTGAATCGCTCAATATTGAGCATCCTAAATCACCCTACAGCAAAGTCACTCTAAGTATAGGTATCGCTTCAATCACACCAAACTCTCAATCGCAAGAACAAGAGCTTCTCTCTTGTGCAGATCAAGCTCTCTACAAAGCAAAAGAATCTGGTAGAAACTGCTCTGTTACTTTTGTTTCTTACTAGCCATTTTTATATAAATATGTAAGATCTCTAAAGCTGCAGGAGTTATCCCACTGATCTGTGAAGCGGCTTGGAGAGTTGGTGGGTTGAAGTTTTCTAGCTTCTCTACGATCTCTTTGGAGAGCCCACTCACTATTTTAAAGTCAAAACCTTCTGGGATCTTCACACGAAGATATTTTTTCATCTTCTCGATCTCTTCGGCTTGCTTTTGGATGTAGCGCGCGTATTTGCCCTCAACCAAGATCTCCTCTTTGATATACTCAGGATATTTGTCAAGCTCAGGCACGATCGCTATCATCTTGGCAATATCAAATGTTTTACGCGCTACAAGCTGAGCTGCAGAGATCACATCTTTGATCTTTTCTTCACCAAGCGATTCTAGGAAGGTATTAAACTCTTTGTTTGGAGTAAATTTTGTCTCCTCTAAAAGTTGTGCGCCCTCTTTGATCTGAGTATCTTTGAGCTTCACTTTTTCATAAAGCTCATCGCTGATAAGACCTAACTCATGTCCGTAATGACTCAGTCTCGTATCCGCACTCTCTTCACGCAAGAGCAAGCGATACTCCGCTCGGGATGTAAACATACGATATGGCTCTTTTGTCCCTTTGGTCACGAGATCATCAATGAGTACACCGATATATGCCTCATCACGACGCAAAATAAGTGGCTCTTTGTTTTGGAGTGAAAGTGAGGCGTTGATCCCCGCCATGATCCCTTGAGCAGCGGCTTCTTCATAACCTGTTGTTCCGTTGATCTGTCCTGCGAGGTACAGTCCTGCGACTTTTTTGGTCTCTAGGGAATGTTTGAGCTCACGCGGATCGACAAAATCGTACTCGATCGCATAGCCATAGCGCACGATCTTCGCGTTTTCCATCCCCTTAACCGAGTGGATCATCTGACGCTGTACCTCAGGAGGAAGGGATGTACTCATCCCATTGATATAGCACTCTGTATTGTCCACTGTTTGGGGCTCGATAAAGAGATGGTGTCTGTCTTTGTCACGAAAGCGATTCACCTTGTCTTCGATACTTGGGCAATAGCGTGGACCAGTTCCCTCGATCTGCCCTGTAAACAAAGGTGCACGATAGAAATTCCCTTCGATAATATTATGAGTCTCTTCGTTGGTATAGGCGATGAAACATGGGAGCTGTTTTTTGTTTTTTGCAAAAGCTTCTCTATCTGTACGGAAACTAAATGGATTTGGCAGAGTGTCACCCGGCTGCTCCTCCATCACAGAAAAATCGATACTCGAGCTATCTATTCTCGCACATGTTCCTGTTTTGAGACGTCCCATCTCTAAGCCACTTGCACGCAAAGAATCGCTCAGCCCATTACTGCTTTGTTCTCCAAAGCGACCACCCTCTTGCTTGATCTCACCTATGTGAATCACCCCTTTGAGGAATGTTCCACTTGTGATGATGACACGTGAAGCCTCGTAATGGTTAAGAAGATTGGTTTTGACACCTTTTACCTCTGCATCTTCGATGACAAGCTCTTCTACCATCTCTTGTACGAGATCAAGATTTGGAGTGTTTAAGATTGTATTTCTAGCGACCACACGGTATCTGTCCATATCGATCTGTGCACGGCTTCCACGTACTGCAGGACCTTTTGTCTGATTGAGGATACGAAATTGGATTCCTGCTTCATCGGTGATAAGTCCCATCTCTCCACCAAGTGCATCAAGCTCACGCACCAAGTGTCCTTTTGCTAGTCCACCCACAGCAGGGTTACAAGATGTAGCACCCACATTTTCAGCTAACATTGAGATAAGCAGAGTTTTATGCCCCATACGTGCACAAGCCAAAGAAGCTTCTACCCCTGCATGACCACCACCAACTACTATTACATCATATTTCATCTTTTTACCAACCTCTTTTTGTATCAAACATCTAGACTTCTTTATTTATCGGAATTTTAGCATTTTTAAGTATGATTTGCTTTAGAATTTGAGATTAATCCAAGGGTTATAAAGTGATGAGTACAACAAAACAAGATGCAAAAGAGCTTTTTAAAGATTATGTACCTGAAGTTTTAGAGTATGATCCGACCGTAGATGGGGGACGTGCTCAAAAAAAAGAGTATATTGCACCTAAAAAAACAACAGATGATACAGTAAGAAAAGTGCTCTCTACTGCCAAACGTGAAGAGATCGAGGCGATGTTTAAAAACTATGAACCTGAGATGTTATACTATGACCCCGAAGTGGATGGAAGTAGTGATGATGAGCACCTCATCCGCGAAGAGCACCTTGCAAAAAAAGCAGCACTCGTGGAGAAGATCCGTCAAGCAAAAGCAGCACGTAAAAATAACCAAACGACATTTCGACAAAATATCCGAACAGAAAATGAGCAAAAATGATAGAACAAGCGCACGGTTTTTATAATAGTGGCGATTACAAAAAAGCTATGGAGCTCTACACAGAGCTCGCAGATCAAAACAATCCAGATGCACAAACATCTCTTGCCTTTATGTACCAAAATGCACAAGGGTGCGATAAAGATGATGCCAAGGCTCTAGAGCTATACGAAAAAGCAGCTGAAGCCAAACAGCCCTACGCGCTTTTTAATCTTGCTATTTTATATATGAATGGGCTTGGTGGTGTCTCACACGATCAGTTTAAGGCGCACGATCTTTTTATGGAATCTGCCCAGCGAGAAGTGCCCCCTGCGATGTATGAAGTGGGACTTATGCTCGAGCGAGGCTTGGGATGTATGCAAAACTTCTCCGAAGCTGCTTTTTGGTACGAAGAGGGAGCCAAACGCGGACATCCACAATGCTTCAACAATCTAGGTGTCCTTTACAAAGATGGGCATGGAGTAGTGCAAGATGACGCACGCTGTTTTATCTGCTTTAGCCGTGCAGCAGAAGCAGGACTAGCCGAAGGACTCTACAACCTAGGACAACTCTACGACCAAGGCGTGGGATGTGAAGCAGATCACGACAAAGCACTTGACTATTGCCGCAAAGCTGCATACGCAGGGCACGAAAAAGCAAAATCGATCATCAAGTCTTTACAAGAAGATGGGAAGATAGTTTTTTAATTTTTTATATAAAAGTTCAACTGAATTTACGGGCTGAAGCCTGTTACTTGCTATAATTTTGGTTCAAGTTCTAGGTTTTGTACTCTATCAAAGTGTTTTATGTTGTTGCTAATTAAAGTGCAATTATTTTCTATAGCTATACTAGCGATCATTAAGTCCATG